>JASHOL010000525.1 GCA_030041135.1 Streptosporangiaceae bacterium
GTGGACGGCGGCATCGCCGTCGCGCCGGTGCTTGGCAGCCGATCGGCAGACCTGCTGTCCGGGCTCGGCACGCCGCCGCTGCGCACTGGCGACGTCCTCCCGCTCGGGGCGGGGCTTCCCCCGACCGACGCGATCGGCGCCGACCCGGCGCCACCGGCGCGCCCCGAGGCGACCGTCGAACTGGTGGTGGTCGCCGGACCGCGGGACGACTGGTTCGCCGAACCGGCCCTGGCGGCGCTGACCGGCGCCAGCTACCAGGTCACCGCGGCCAGCAACCGCACCGGCCTGCGGCTGGCAGGCCCGCCGCTTGAGCGGCGGCGGGTGGCGGAACTGCCCAGCGAGGGCATGGCCACCGGCTCGCTGCAGGTCGCTCACGACGGCCAGCCGATCCTGCTGCTGGCCGACCATCCGACCACGGGCGGCTACCCGGTCATCGCGGTCGTGCGATCGGCTGACATCGACGCCGCCGCTCAGCTGCGGCCCGGTCAGAACGTCAGGTTCCGGCTGGCCGCCGGTGGCCGGCCAGGCGAGGCGATCCGGTCACGGTGAGCTGGTGAGCTGCCGGTAGCCGGCCTGCACGTCGGCGGCCAGCACCGTGGTGAGATCCGCGGCCGTTGCGGTCTGGCCGCTCCTGGAGATCCGCAGATCGCGGATCGCGCAGGCACGCTCGAATAGCGACCGGGCGAACCGGCCGTTCCCCAGCTCGTCGATCTTCCCCTGCTCGCACGCGGTGGTGAATATCGACGAGAGCACCGGCACTGCCTCGGGATCAAAGCTGTCACCCGCCTGGGCCGCGATGACTCCGGCGATCCGGGTCAGCTCGCCGGGCGCGTAGCTCGGGAACGTGATCCTGGTGCTGAACCTGGAGGCCAGACCGGGGTTACTGCGCAGCAGCCGGTCCATATCCTGCGGATACCCGGCCAGCACGACGACCAGCCGGTCCCGGTCATCCTCGGCCCGCTTGAGCAGCGTGGCAACCGCCTCTGAGCCGAACGCGTCGCCGCCCGAGTAGGCCTCGTTATGCAGCGCGTAGGCCTCGTCGATGAACAGCACGCCGCCGAGCGCGGAGTCGACCAGCTTGTTGGTCTTGATAGCGGTGGAACCTAGGTGCTCGCCCACCAGGTCCGCTCGGTGCGCCTCGATCACCTCCGGCCGGACCAGCAACCCGAGGGCGGCGAAGATCCGGCCGATGATCCTGGCCACGGTCGTCTTGCCCGTGCCGGGCGGGCCCGTGAACACGAAGTGCCGGACCGGAGGCTGGCTGACCAGTCCCTCGCGGACGCGCATCCTGCCCACCTGCAGCTGCGCCGCGATCTCGTGCACCTGCTGCTTCACCGGCTCCAGTCCGATCAGCGCATCGAGCTCGGCCAGCGCACTCTCCACGGTCGGCGTCTCGCTGTAGCCGCGGAACCTCGCGGTCAGCTCGGCGTAGGCCAGATCGATGTCGGACCCGAGCAGCGTCACCAGTTCGGCCGGCGAAGGCTCGGCCGAGCCTGCCATCACCCGCACATCCCGGTGCTGGCCGGCCTTGGCCAGCAGACTGCGGACGAAGCGGCCGTTGCCTAGCTCGTCGCCTATGCGCCGTCGTCCGATCTCCTCGAAGGTACGGCGCAGCACCGGCCGGGCGTCCGGATCGAGCAGCTCGCCCTTGGCCTGGAGGACAAGATCGGCCAGGGCCTCCAGCTCAGCCGGGCCGTAGCCAGGGAACTTGACTCGCAGGCCGAAGCGCGAGTTCAGGCCGGGGTTGGAGGCCAGGAAGTTCTCCATCTGCCGCTCGTAACCGGCGAGCACGATGATGAGGTTCTCCCGGTCGTCCTCGGCCCGCTTCACGAGGGCCTGCACCGCCTCGTGACCGAACCGGTCGCCCTGGCCGTCGCCCTCGTTGACCAGGCTGTAGGCCTCGTCGATGAACAGCACCTTGCCCAGGGCGGAGTCGACAAGGTCGTTGGTCTTGATCGCGGTCGCGCCCAGGTACTCCCCCACCAGGTCAGCCCGCTGCGCCTCGACCACGGCAGGCGAGTCGAGCAGCCCGAACGCGTAGAAGATCTTCGCGATGATCCTGGCTACAGCCGTCTTGCCCGTCCCTGGCGGACCGAGGAAGACGAAATGCTGCATCGGCTTGTCGGTGCCGTGCCCGGCGAGGGCCCGCCGCCTGGCCGCCTCGACCGCGGCGGTGATGGATCGGACCTGGTCCTTCACCGCGCTGAGGCCGACCATGGCGTCGAGTTCCGCCATCGCTTCCTCGACGCTGATCTGCGGCCACTCGGCCGACGACTGAGCCCGGCCAGGCGCGGGAAAGGTGGCGCCGCGCAGCCCGTCGCCTGCCTGTGCCACCCGGACCGGCGCGCCGGGGCCCATCCTCGGGCCGCGGACCTGCGTGCTGGCCGCGGATCCGCTCTGGCCATATGCCTGCGGGCTCCAGCCGCGCGGGGCGCCAAGCGCGGTTGCGACCGACCGTACCCGAGCCTGCTGCGCGACCCGGCCAAGCCGCCAGGCCAGCACGATGACCGCGGCCAGCCACGCGATGGCGGGGCCCGCATACGGCTGGCTGTGCCAGTACCTGACCACGAGCACGCCGGGCGGCAAGGACCAGACCAGGCAGAGCGCCACCGTCCGGCAGGGCACGAACCCTCGGCTGAGCGCGCCGGCGTGCGCCGCCAGCGCCATCCCCACTGGCAGCAGCAGGAGCAGCAGATGCGGCCAGTTGGCGCCGCGCCCCAGCAGTGCAACGATCACGATGCCCCAGCACGCGACGGACGCAGACGCAAGCCACGATCGATCGCTGGTCGAGAGCCCGTACGGGGCGTAGAACAGCCCGCCAATCAGCAGCAGCGGCGAAAGCACGATAAGGGCGAGGACAAGCAGCAGCTTGACGGGTAGCGGTGCGGTCGAAGCGAAGCGGCGAATGCGAGAGACAGCTTCGTCCACCGCCTGCCGGCCGGACCGGGCAGGCTGCAGCTCCGCTGACCGCATCTTGCTCCCTTGCACTGAGACCTGTATAGCGCATTACGGACTGCATTCGGCGATCCACATTCAGATACCGCCAGAAAGTTGGCGCTTCCGGCACGACTGCCGTCTGCCGGGCGGCCGCGGCCGGCCCGGGCCGCCGGATTTGCGCCGGGCGCCGCGCGCCGTCGGACCGGGCCGCGGCGGAGACCACCTCGTTCCCCGCACGGAAGAACATGCTGGCGGGCGAGGGTCGCGTGGGTGCCGACCGAGGACGAATCTGGGTCATACTGGCTGCGGCCGAACATGACGACGACGGAGGACTGCATGCTGAGAATCGAGGCCGGACTGCTGATCCCTGGTGCTGGCGAGCCGGTGGCTGACGGCGTCGTGGTCGCCGAAGGCCCCACGATCAGCTACGCGGGGCCGGCCGCGAGCGCTCCGCAGACGCCTGAGGCCGAAGTGACGACCGCGGCCGCGGTCATGCCAGGCATGTGGGACTGCCACACGCACTTCCTCGGGTCGCGGGTGTTCGACCTGGCCAAGCTCGTGCAGGAGCCGCTCGCGCTGCGGGCGGCGCGGTCGGCGCGGGACCTGCGCAACGCGCTGGACGCCGGCATCACATCGGTCCGCGAAGTCGGCGGGCTCGGCGTGCACCTCGCCAAGGCGGTAGCGGAGGGGACGCTCGACGGGCCGTCCATCTACGCGGCCGGGGCCATCCTGAGCACCACCGGCGGGCATGGCGACCTGCACTGCTACCCGCTCTCCTTTGTCAACGAGATGAACCGGACAGACGGCACCGCGCGTCTCGCCGACGGCACGGCCGACTGCATGCGGGCGGTGCGGGAGCAGTTGCGGTCTGGTGCGCGGGTCATCAAGGTGTGCGCGTCGGGCGGTGTGCTGTCGGAGATCGACAGCCCGATTCATCAGCAGTTCACCGTGCCTGAGCTGCGCGCCATCGTCGAGGTCGCGGGGCTTGCCGACCGGGTGGTCGCGGCGCACTGTCACGGCAAGCCGGGCATCATGGCGGCCATCGAAGCGGGCGTCAAGACGATCGAGCACGGCAGCTACCTGGACAAGGAAGCCTGCGACGGGATGATCGAGCAGGGCATGATCCTCGTGCCGACCCGCAGCATCGTCGAGGACATCCTCACGCACCTGGATGACGTTCCGCCGTATGCGGCGATCAAGCTGACCGCGCTCGCCGCGACGCACGCCGAGGCGGTCTCGATGGCGATCGAGCGCGGCGTCACCATCGCGATGGGGACCGACATCGGGCTGACCGGGATGGACCTGCCCAACTCGTGGGGGCACAACGGCACCGAGCTGGCCCACCTGGTGAACCTCGGCATGACTCCCCTGCAGGCCATCGGCGCCGCCACCGCGGTCGCGCCGCGGACCCTCGGACCGCAGGCACCGCGCAGCGGCCAGCTGGCGGCCGGATATGACGCCGACATCCTGACGCTCGATGCCGACCCGCTGGCCGACATCTCCGTTCTCGCCAAGCCCGAGTACGTCACGGGAGTCTGGACCGGCGGGCGACGGGTCAAGGGCTGACGGCTTCGGTTTGCAGTCGCTGCCATCCGGCAGTTGCTGCCATCTGGCAGTCGCCGCTAGCTGGCAGTCGCCGCTAGCTGGCAGTCGCTGCTAGCGGCAGTCGCCTTTGGATTGCCGGTCCGCACCTAGGTCTTCCAGCTTGGCGCGCAGGAACTCGCACATCTCGCTCAACTGTCGCCGCTTGTCTTCGATCTGGGCCAGTTTCGCGGCGAGCAGTTCGCGCTGACGCGCATCGTCCAGGGAGCCCGCTATGTAGGCGGTGGCGATGGGGCCCAGTTCAGACAGGGTGAAGCCGATTGACTGGGCGATCTTGATGCCCTTGACAAGCTCGACAACGCTGGCGTCGTAGTCGGCGTAGAGCCGCGACCCGGCCTGGCGTGAGGTGCACGTTACCAGCCCGAGTCGCGTGTACAGGCGCACCGCGTCCCGGCTTACCCCGGCAGAGCGGGCGACGTCGCCGATCAGCATGGCTGCTCCTTGACTGTGGACCTTGGACCACACTTTACGGTTTTCCCATGGAGAATTCAGCAGGCAGCAGCCGGACAGTGATCGTAACCGGAGGCAGCGACGGGATCGGGGCCGCCGCAGCGCGCATCCTCGCCCGCCAGGGAGATCGCGTGGTTGTCATAGGCAGGTCGCCGGTCAAGACCCGCGCCGCTGCCGCCGAGATCGGCGCGGAATGCCATGTCGCCGACTTCGCCTATCTGGATCAGGTTCGTGACCTGGCCGGCGAGTTGCAGGCGCGGCACCCGAGAATTGACGTGCTGCTCAACAATGCCGGGCTGATCGCCGGCCGGAGGCGTACGACCACCGATGACGGGCACGAACTCACCTTCCAGGTGAACCACCTAGCCCCGTTCCTTCTGACCATGCTCCTCAAGGACCGCCTCTCCGCTGCACAGGGCCGGGTCATTACAACGTCCAGCCAGGCAAGCACGGCGCGAGGTGCGCGAGTCGTCATCGACGACCTCGACATGGCAGATGGCTATGACGGACTGCGCGCCTATAAGGCAAGCAAGCTCGCCAACGTCCTGTTCACCCGCGAGCTAGCCCGTCGCTGGGGGCCTGTCGGGGTGAGCGCCGCGGCCATTCACCCCGGCATAGTGCGGTCTCAGTGGGGACGATCGGGCCCTGCCGCGGTCCGGCTGGCCGTGAACTCCCCGCTCCGCCTGGCCATGAGATCTCCCGAGCGGGGGGCGGACTCGCTGGTATGGCTGTCGACGAGCGTGCCCGGCAAAGACTGGCAGAGCGGCGGATACTTCGCCGACCGCAAGCCGGCTACCGCCAAAGCTGACGCGAACGACGAGGCCCTGGCCAAGGCGCTATGGGATCGCTCGGCGCTGATGTGCGGGCTCTAGCCGCGAGAATGCGGCGTACCGGCGCCACCGCGATAATGCGGTGTACCGCAGCTACCGTGAGAATGCGGTGTACCGCCGCCGCAGGGAACCGTCGGAGCGCGAGCGTCAGGGCGCCCGATCAAACCCGCTCCCAGTCTCCTCGCAGCATCACGCACGCAGCGAACGGCGCGTCGTCCTGCTCTGTGTCAACCCCTTCAACCAGGCCGCGGCTCCGGATTTCTCCCGCGTACCGCATGCCGATGCGCTCCATGACGGCGCGCGAACGCACGTTG
>JASHOL010000526.1 GCA_030041135.1 Streptosporangiaceae bacterium
GTACGACGGGTACACCGGCTGGTTCCCCGAAGCGGACGGCCAGGTACAGAACTTCATCAGCGTCTTCTGCCTCGACAACCCGCTCGGCAGCTCGTCTCGGGCAGCCAAGCTCGTGGTCGAACCTTGCGACGGAACCGCCGGCGAGTTGTGGGCCGACGGCTGATGCCGCGATGCGGCGACCGGCCCTGGTATGCGGGCACGGCTTGTGCAACATTCGCTGGCCGAAATCTGGGCGCCAGCGATGGGGATCACTGCGACTACCTGCGGGTGCTCGGCTGCCACGAGTCACCTGCTGAGCGGCGAGGTCGATGGCGGCCAGGAATGTGACCAAGCGGCCGATCCGGGATGGCGTGCTCGTCGGCGTGCTCGCCACGCCTGGTGGCGCCGGCCCCGCACCGGGCGTGCTGCTACTTGGCGGCGCAGAGGGCGGCCTGCACGAACAAGACGCCGAGGACCTGGCCGCGCACGGCTTCACCGTCCTGGCGCTGGCCTACTTCGGCATGCCGGGCCTGCCTGAGGGTCTCGTCGACATCCCGCTTGAGTACTTCTCGCGCGGGCTGGACGTGCTCGCCGCGCAGCCGCGTACGGGCGAGCGGTTCGGCGTGACCGGCGCTTCGCGTGGCGGCGAGGCGGCGCTGCTCATCGGCGCGCACGACGAGCGGATAGCCGCGGTTGTGAGCGTCGTGGGCTCCGGACTGCTCACGGCTGGCGTCGACTTCCGGCTCGGCACGCTCCCGGACGTCCTCACCGGCGCGCCGGCCTCGTGGACAATCGGCGGCCAGCGCCTGCCGTTCCTGAAGCACGTGATCCCTGACGAAATGCGGGACAGAATCAAGCGCGGGCTCCCGCGGCCAATAATGCCGCCCGCGAACTCGCGTGGCTGGCGACCGTCGAGTACTTCGCCGAGCACCTGGCCTAGGTCGGCGCGGGCAGGCGTGCGCCGACAGGCCTACCAGGGACGACGGAGTCGAGCAGGTGCTGCACGTTGTGGTCGAGCACGTCCGCCGCACTCTTGTCTCCGGCCAGGTGCCTGAACAGCGCGTGCTGGAACAGCCCGTCGTAGAGCGCGTACGCGGCGGCCTTGGACACGGCGACCGGCACCGCGGCCAGCTCGGCATACTTGCTGACGATCCGCCAGATCATCCGCTCCAGGCTCTGGTCGATCTCCTCGACGTCGGCGCGGAACCGGTCGTCGAACAGGCTGTGCATGCGCAGGTCATACCAGAGCCTGTGCATCTTCGCGTCATCCCGCAAGGTGGCCGCCATGAGTGCCCCGAAGCCCTGCTTCAGCTCGTCGGCCGACCCGGACGAGGCGACGATGCCGTCATAGCGCGTTACGCACTCACCCTTGTACTGCCGCACGCAGCACGTGATGAGCTCGATTTTGTCGCTGAAGTAATAGTGCAGGACGCCATGCGAGAACTCGGAGTTCTGCGCGATGTCCCGCAGGCTCGTCCTGGCGACACCTAGTTCGGCCAGCGTCCGCAGGGCGCTAGCGGCGAGCTGCGCTCTGCGCTCCGCGAACCGGTCAACCTGTCGTCGTGCGATTCTCTGTCTGTTCTGCGGCTCCGCAATCACTGTCCGATCCAATGGCCCCTAGCGCCCGCCGGTGTGGGCCCCGGCCCGGCTGCGTGTCGAGTCTAACCCGGCTGTCCGCGGAGAGATCTTGACGGTTGACCAGAGATCGCTTGACAGTTGTCAAGCTGGCGCAGAGGGTATGAGCAGATTCCTCCGAACGGGGGCGACGGGCCCTCAGCTCGCGGGCGGACCTGGGCAGCGGGTGTCTGGGTCCGCCCGTGCTCGACGTTCCAGCTGCCTTGCACCAAGAAGTGCTGCTGAGCGCCGCCGCGGGCGTTGGCTCGCCACGAGGTCCTCACGGAGGGATCGGCTCTGGCCATGATTATCAGCGATCGAACAGGGGAGTTAACCGCGCGATGCGGCTGACCGACTACCTGGACAAGGGGGCATCGCTCGACCCTGCGGCGCCCTGCCTGACCGTGAACGGGCGGACCCGCAGCTACGCCGAGGTGCAGCGACTGTCCTGGCTGGTGGGCCGGGCGCTGGCGCGCTCGGGCGTCAGGCCGGGCGACAGGGTGGCCGTGCTATCAGGGAACGACCCGGTGGCGTTCGCGTGCGTTTTTGGCATTGCCCGCGCCGGTGCCATCTGGTGCCAGCTCGACCCGCGAGACGAGCCGGTCAGGATTAGCGAGCTGCTGACCCTGCTTGACTGCTCCTGCCTCATCTTTCAGCGTGCGCTCGCCTCCGTGGCCGCGCAGGTATCGGCCGGGCTGCCGGGGCTGAAGGCGCGGGTGTGCCTGGACAACGGTGCGGAGGGTCCCAGGCAAGCCGGAACCGTGCCGTTCCGTGACTGGCTACAGGGCCTCGACCGCGACGCCACGGACGCCGATCCCGAGTTCGCCGCGGGGGACGTCGCCGTCCTCACGCGCGCGGGCGGCATGTCCGGGCGGGCGAGGGCTGCGATGCTCTCTGATCACAACATTGTCGCGATGACCGCGCTCACCCTGATGAGCTACCCGTTTTCCGGGCGGCCGGTGTATCTCGCGTACGCGCCGCTGACGCAACTGACGGGTCTGCTGCCCTTCCCGGTCATGACGCTAGGCGGGCAGATCGTAGTCATGCGGGAGCCAGACCTGGATGAGCTACTCGCACTGATCGGGCAGTACCAGGTGACGCACGCGTTCTTGCCGCCGGCGCTGATATCCGCGCTCCTTGATCGTCCTGCACTGAGGAGCGCCGACCTGTCGTCACTGCAGTGCCTCTGGTACGGCCCGGACCCGATGTCGCCGGCCAGGCTGGCCGAGGCCGTGGACACCATAGGTCCCGTCATGGGCCGTCTGTTCGGGCAGGCCGAGGCCCCGATGATGATCTCGGCCATGGCACCCGCCGACCACTTCCGCAGCGACGGCTCGAAGGCGCTTGAGCGGTATTCCTCGGCCGGCCGGCCGACCCCCCTGACCACCGTAGCGATCATGGACGGACATGGTGCGCTGCTGCCGGCGGGGGAGCACGGTGGCGTCGTTGTGCGCGGGCCCCTCGTGATGGCGGGCTATTACGGTGACCCGACGGCCACGGCCGAGGCGTCCAGGCACGGCTGGCATCACACCGGTCATGTGGGCTACCTGGACGCCGACAACTACCTGTATCTGGCAGACCAGGCCACCGACCAGATCGTCAGCGACGGGGCACCGCCCGTGCGCCGCGGCAGATCGATGTACGGCCGGGGCCGCGCCTAGAAGCAGGCCAAGCGGTCGGACGCCGCGGGGACTACGCCCGTGCGGGCACAGGACCGAGAGCGTGCCGCTGGATCGTCGTCCGGGCAGCCCAGGGATGGCTCGGCCGCGGCCGCGCTGGTGACCTCCAGCGAGTTGCCCCAGACCCAGTCGCAGACGCAGAGGTAGATGGGGACCTTGCCTTCGTGCAGCACGAGCCAGCTGGCTGAGCGCGAACGAACTTGTCACGGAATGGCATGCAGGGAACGTAGCCGGGCTCGCCTGACAACCGGCGTCAGGAAAGCGCTCCTGCTCACCTGGCCGCAGGCGGGTTCTGCGTCCACAAGCCGAAGGACACGCCACTCGGATCGAGGGCGATGCCGAACCACCGGTCGTCGCCGCCAAGCGCGACGCGGTGGCGCTCCACCTGGCCGCCGAGTCCGGCCACGCGGTCCAGGGTCAGCTCGAGGTCGTCCACCTGAACGTACAGGCGCGCTCCGGCATGCGGTGGCCGATCATCGGCGGACCGTTGCAGGCCGCCCACGCTGGTGCCGTCGGCCTTGATGATCCAGTAGTCGGCGCCCAGCTCGGTACCGGCGAACGCTGGCTCGTATTTCCAGCCCCATAGCGCCGAGTGGAATCGCTGGAATGCCTCGGGGTCTGGTGACTCGATCTCCCACCACACGATCGGCTGCACAGTCTCTGAGTATCGGGTCTGGGGACGGCCGGATGCCAACCGACCTTGTCAGAGGGCTATCCAGTACCTCCGGGTCCGCCCGAGTTCGGTGTCACGTACGTCCTCGAGTACCCCGCCGCAGTTCTCTATGGTGCGGGCCGACGCGAGGTTGCTGTCTTCACACGTCACCAGCACCCGCTCCAGTCCGAGCGCTCGCGCCTCCGGCAGTACTGCGCCCAGCGCCCAGGTCGCCAGGACTCCCGCAGGCGGGTTGTCGGCGAGATCAGCTTCGGCATGACGACGACTCTAACGGGCGAGCGCTCTTGGCCGGCGTGACCGGCTGCCAAGGCCTACTGGTACGCGCTGGCCTGAATCGTGTACAAGTCCGCGTACGGTCCGCGCCGGGCCATCAGCTCCTCGTGCGAGCCGACCTCGGCAACCCTGCCGTCGCTGATGACCACGATGAGGTCTGCCATCCGCACGGTCGAGAACCGGTGTGACACCAGCACGGTGATGCCGCCGTCCCTGCGGCTCGCCCGCGCCTGGTCGGCATAGCGCTCGAACAGCAGGTGCTCGGTCTCGGCATCGAGCGCGGCGGTGGGCTCGTCGAGGACGGTCAGCAACGGGCCAGTCCGCATGAACCCGCGGGCCAGCGCGAACTTCTGCCACTGCCCGAACGACAGGTCCACCCCGTCCGGCCAGTTCGCGCCGAGCTGGGTGTCAAGCCCGCTGGCCAGGGTGTCCACCACGTCCGTCGCGCCTGCCCGCTCTACGGCCGCTCCGACAAACTCGCTGTCGTCGAGACGCCGGAGATCTCCGAGCCCGACGGTGCTGCGGGCGATGAACTCCAGCCGCGCGAAGTCCTGGAACGCGCCGGATAGCCTGCTCCGCCACTGCTCGGGCGCGATGCCGCTGAGGTCGGTACCGTCAACAAGGATTCGTCCTGACGTCGGCGAGTAAAACCGGCACAGGAGTTTGACCAGGGTGCTCTTGCCCGCGCCGTTCTCACCCACGATCGCCACCACGGACCCGGCGGGCAGTGCCAGGGACACGTTGCGCAGCACTGGCTCTGACGTGCCGGGGTAGCAGAAGTCGACGTTCTCGAACCTGATGCTGTCGCCGAGCCGGTCAGGCGCGGGCTGGTCGCCGGCGCCGCGGTGAGTGGCGGCATAGTCTTCGAGCCAGCTAAGCCGCTGGCAGGCATCCAGCCAGAGGCGCACGAAGTCAACCTCGCCGACGGTCATCGCGACGTACTGGCCGAGGCGTCCGCCTGCGGTGACGACCAGCACGACGTTGGCGGCCGAGGCATGCAGGCCGTAGACGGTCCAGTACACCGCCGCCACGTAGCCAAGGGCGAACACGCCCCAGCCCGCGGCCATCCACAGACCTCCGGACCACTGCGTCGCCGCTACCGTCTTGTTCCAGCGGCCCCAGGCATCCGACCAGCGCCGGACGATGTCCTGCTGAGTGCCGGTGACCCGGATCTCCTTGGCCGGGCCCGCCGTCGTACCGAGCGCGAAGAAGTGCCGGTACAGCCGCTGGTCCGGTGCCGCCGACTCCTCGGCCATCCGGTAGGCCTGAGACCGCCAGGACGACATAACCACGGTCGGCGCGGCGAACAGGACCAGCAGCGCCATCCACGGGCTGACCGTCATCAGCACGAGCACGGTCAGCGTGAGGCACGCGAGCGAGCTGATGGTGTCGATCAGCGCCAGCAGCATGTGGTCGAGCTGGTAGACCGACTCACGCAGCACGGCGAGGCGGTCCAGGTATTCGGGCCGTTCCTGGTGCTCGATCGTGTCGATTGATGCCTGCAGGTCGGCGACGTAGGTCTCGAGCGCGACCGAGACCTTCATCCGGAACCGCCGGGTGACGCGGCTGGATGCCAGGCGCAGCAGCCAGATCGCGATGCTGGACGCCGCCACCCCGATAGCCCCGGCAAGCACCAGGTCACGGCGATCAGCGGTCACGCCCTCGACTAGGAGCTTGAGCCAGACGGCGAGCAACGCGCCGGGGACCGTGGCCAGCACGGCCAGCAGCAGCGCCGCCACGGCCATAGCCGGCTCCGCGCGGAACGCACGCCGCAGGGTTCGTGCCATCGTCGCGAACGGGCCTGGCATCTTCTGGGTGTCGGCCGCCGCGGGCCCGGTTCGCTGGCCGCTCACTGCCCGGGCCTTGTGCCGCTCATCGCGTCATCGGAGAAGCGGGCAGCCTGCAAGCTGAACATCGTCGCGTACCGCCCGCCGCGGGCCATCAGCTCGTCGTGCGAGCCGAGCTCCACCACGCGGCCGCCTTCGAGGACGCAGATGCGGTCGGCATGCCTGACGGTCGAGAACCGGTGCGAGACCAGGATCGTGGTGACACCGCTGGTCGCGTCGAGCAGGCGGCGGAAGATCTCGGCTTCACCGCGCACGTCGAGCTGTGCCGTCGGCTCATCCAGGATGACCAGCCCGGCTCCCTGGTGCACCGCGCACATCGCCCTGGCCAGCGCCACACGCTGCCACTGGCCGCCGGACAGGTCGGTGCCCCCGGCGTAGGACCTGGACAAGACCTTGCCTTCCTCGGCAAGATCCGCGGCACCGGCCTGGCGGAGCGCCCACGCAACGTCGGCGTCACTCGCACCGGCGGGCGCGACGTTGTCCCGCAGGGACAGGTCGTACCTGACGTAGTCCTGGAAGACCGTGGTCACACGGGACCGCCAGGCGGCGAGGTCCAGGTCCTTGAGGTCAGTCCCGTCCACCTCGATGTGCCCGCCGGTCGGGTCGTAGAGGCGGCAGAGCAGCTTGGCGAGCGTGGTCTTGCCGGCCCCGTTCTGCCCGACGATCGCGAGCGAGGAGCCGGCCGGGATGGTCAGGTCCACGCCAGCCAGCACCGGGCTACCGCCGCGGTAAGAGAAGCTCACGTTCCTGAGGCGGATCTGCCGCCGCGGCAGCCGGGCGGCTGTCACGGTGCCGGAAAGAAGCTCGGCGAACGCGGCCATCTGCAGCTCCAGGCTCTGGACCACGACGGCGGGCCGGGCGGCCGTGTCAAACCACCAGTCGAAGTCGGCGATACCCAGAACCGCCGCGCCGGTGACCGCGCCGGAGAACATCACCAGGCTGCCGAGACTGACGCGGTGCGCGAGCGCGCTCGCGGCCAGCGCGCCGACGACAAGGCCGTTCCCCGCCAGCGCGGCCAGGGCCGCCCAGATCAGGGATCGCTCGCGCATCCGCAGCGCCTGCAGCGAGAGCTCGAGCAGCTGGCGCCGGTAGGTGCCGAACCTGCTGACCGTCCAGCCGCTCAGGCCGAACAGCCGCAGTTCCTTGGCCGCCGGGACGTCGACGGCCATCCGATAGGAGTAGTCGGCGTGCCGCTGGCACCGCACGACGTCCTCGGACCGCCACGTCCGCCACACGGCGCTCTCGCGCAGCAGCCGGTGCGTAGCCAGCCAGCAGGCGACGAGGATCAGCGGAGCCCACCACTGGAACCAGAACAGGATTGCCGCGGCCGTTAGGCCACTGCCGACCTCGACCAGACCGTTCGCGACAAACGGCATGCAGATCCTGGTCGGGGGAGCGGTGATCCCGAGATCAAAGTCACGGGCCAGCGAGAACTCGTCGGCCAGCGCCGGCTCCTCCAGGTGGGCGATCCCCGAGGGCTCGATCGCGGCCAGGAGCAGCCGCCGGTGGAGGTGCTCGCCGACCCTCGCGCCGAGGTTCACGCTCAGGGAGTCCTGGATCGGACTCAGCACCAGGATCAGGACGGATGATGCCGCGACGAACGCAAGCGACCAGCTGGCGGCCCGGCCGGCGCTGACGGCACCGATCAACGCGCCGGTGGCGATGATCAGGACTCCTGGAAGCAAGGCGCGGAGCACGACGAGCCCCCACCACGCGCGGGCCGACCGGCGGCTGGCGCGCGGGACCACCCGGAAGACCAGGTTCCACTCGGCCGACGTCCACGGAGCTCTCACAGGGCGTTTATATCTCCCACCGCCGACGGTGGCTTGGACGAATCGGCTCGCCTGCGCTCACATATGCGAGCGCGCGGGCCGGCCGGTCGGTCACGAGGATATCCAGGTTGGCTCGGCCTAGCCAGCGGCGCAGGCCCCGGTTCACGGTCCAGACCATCGTCGTGATCCCGCGCCTGCGGCATTCGGCGAGCATCCGCGTGGTCGCCAGCCGGCGATGGATGACAGCCAGCCCCGCACCGACGGACAGGACGTCCACCAGCCGCGACAGCCCGCGGCACCGCACCCGCCGAAGGACGAAGCGAGCGGTCTCGCCCAGGTCACCGCCGATGGTCAGGCCCACCGGCACCTCAGGGTAGGCGCTCCTGATCGCGCGCGCGGCCCGCGCATCACGAGTGGTCACGACGATGTCAGCCGGGACAAGGAGGCCAAGGGCCAGTTCGACGGCCTCCGCGGCGCAGCTGGCGTCCTTGAGGTCGACGTGGGCCCCGGCTCGGCCGGCGATCAACCGCAACAGCTCGGCCACCTCGGGCACCTCATACCCGGCCAGGCCGCGAAGCGTATCCAGGCTGACCTGGGAGACACCTCGTTCCCGGCAGAAACCGGCCTCATGAAGGGCGACCAGGGTGCCGTCCGCCGTCCGCCTGACGTCGAGCTCAACGTAATTGGCGCCTGCTGCCAGCGCCGAGCGGTACGCCTCGTACGTGCCAGGTGGCGCGAACTCGGCACCGCCACGGTGGGCCGAGATCGCGGGGCGGCGAGCGCCGGCCATGGCTATCCGGGTCCGGGGGCGGCTACCGGCCTCTGGCGGGCGCGGCGGGCCAGGGCCGGGGACAGCGCGATCGCGTAGGCGAGCAGCAGCACGCCGGGCGCGGTGATGACGTCGAGCAGGTAGTGGTTGGCGGTGGCCAGCACGTCCACGATAGTGGCCGCCGGGTAGAGCCAGACGGCGGCCCTGAGCGCCGGGCGGCGGATCATCGCGCACGCCGCTATGGCCACCCAGATGGCCCAGACGACGTGCAACGACGGCGTGGCGGCGAAGTCGTCGGCGGCCTTGCCCTCGAGGATGCTGGAGAAGACCGGCGCTGCCCTCGCGGCGATGTCGTGGTATCCGGCCAGCATCCTGGGCGGCGCGACCGGGTACAGCCAGAACGCGACCAGCCCGATGACGTTGCAGGCGATGAGGGCGTTGCGATGCAAGCCGAAACTCGGCACGCGCCGCCAGATCAGCACCACGCCGATGATCCCGGTGATCGCGCCCTGGAGCACGATGTAGTACCAGGCGGCGGACGAGCCAACGAGCGGGTGGACCGCGAGCCAGTTATTCATCGTGACGGCGAACCCGCCGCCGAGTTCCCGGCTGATCGCGTTGACCGCGACGGCGTTCCTGATGCCAGCCAAGGCCGCGCCCGTGCGGAACCGGTCGACGTCGTCGGTGCCCCACAGCACAAGCGCGACCGGGGCGATCTGGAGATAGCGGGCCCAAGGGTGGCGGGCCACCGCCGATCGCAGCGCCGCGTGGTCGGCCGCGGCGGCGGAACGCAGCGCTGCGTACCAGGCCGCGGCGGCGGATCGCAGCGAGCCGATCGGGCGCCGTACGGCCGGCCGCCCCGCGCGAGTCTCGGGCGGCAGCGCAGTGGCGCTGTGATGTGCCTGGGGCGTGCTCACGGGCGCTGCTGGCGTGGGCGTGCCCACCGCTGGCCTGGGAGCGGCCGATGCTGACGTGGGAGCGGCCGATGCTGATGTGCATCGAGCCGTGCAGGTGATCTCAGCATGCATGTGCTTCACCCGTCGGCTGCCTGGAGAGCCAGCCGGCCGCGCGGGCAACGGTGCTGCCGCAGCGTCCGCATCCGAACCGGACATAGCGGACCCAAATAACCTCTACAGCGGCGCCGTTGGAGCCGCGAGGCACGTCGAGCCCTCTGACCTATATGGAGGCGGTCTCCACTTGAGTCTACGACTTCGCCGGATCGGGTCGATGGGTGCCGCCCCCGGCGAGAATTGGCCCGACAGAGCGACCGTTTCTCGGCTTCACGGCTTTTGCGGTGTTTGCGCGGTCAGAGCGACTCGATGAATGTGCAGTAGGTACTGCTGTGGCCATGCTCCAGTAGACCTACGGCACATTCATGGGCCGCCCGGCGGCAACTCGACGGTGCCGGGCTGCGACTCGGCGGGTGGGCCAGCCAGGCTAGCCAACGGCTGAGCAGAATGTGTGAAAGCCCGGCCGTCGGCTCCGCACTGGCACGGGTAGGTCAGCTAAGCGGCTCCAGGCCCAGCGGGAGGCATTCGTGGATCGCATCGCGGTCATTCCTGGAGACGGGGTAGGTCCAGAGGTTGTAGCCGAGTCTCGCAAGGTGCTCGACTTCATCAGTGCTTGCGACCCCGGCGTGGCGTTTGCCTTCGACGAGTTCCCCTGGGGTACTGATTACTACCTCAAGACCGGCGAGATGATGCCGGCGGATGGGCTCGACCAGTTGAGCGGTTACGACGCCATCCTGTTCGGGGCCGTGGGATCACCGAGGGTGGCTGACCACATCACGTTGCGGCAGTTGCTGTTCCGCATCAGGCAAGGCTTCGACCAGTACGTCAACCTACGTCCGGTTCGGCTGCTCGACGGCGTCCGCTCCCCGCTGGCCGACAGGGCGTCCTCCGACGTCGACATGATCTTCGTGAGAGAGGGAACCGAGGGCGAGTACGCCGGGCTCGGAGACCGCATCTATCAGGGCACCGACCGCGACCTCGCGCTGCAGACCGCCGTATTCTCCCGTCGCGGAGTCGAGCGGGTCATCCGGTGGTCATTCGACTTGGCCAGGCAGGAAGGCCGAAGCCTCACCAGCGTCAGCAAGGGCAATGCGCTGCAGTACTCAGGCGTCTTGTGGGACGAGGTATTCGCCGAGGTAAGGACCGAGTACCCCGACGTCGAGGCCGGCCAACTGCTGGTCGACGCGGCCGCGATGTTCATGGTGATGGATCCCGGCCGGTTCGGCGTCGTCGTGGCGTCGAACCTGTACGGCGACATTCTGACCGACCTCGGGGCGGCGATCATGGGCGGGATGGGGCTGGCGCCCAGCGCCAGCCTCAATCCCGGCTGCCGATTCCCTTCGACGTTCGAGCCGATTCACGGGTCGGCACCCGACATTGCCGGAAAGTCAGTCTGCAACCCGGTCGGCTCCATCTGGAGCACGGCTCTGATGCTTGAACACCTCGGCCATCGGGCCTGGGGCGAAGCCCTTCAGCGGGCCATCGGGCTGGCCGTGGCCAGCCCGGCAACCCGCACCAGCGACCTGGGCGGTTTCGCAAGCACGCGGCAAGCGGGCGACGTTATCGTCGAGCTGCTCGATCGCGTCCGCTAGCGGGACACCGCGCCGGGCTATGCGGCTTGACTTCAAGCCGTCTTGAAGTCCTAGGGTCAGCAGTACGCGGCTGCCATCGGGCGAGCATGCGGCTGCCATCGGGCGAGCAGCTGGCGACCTGGGAGAGGGAGCGAAGAGTGACACTGACCAAGGCCGAGATCGAGTACCTGACCGGGCAGCAGCTCGGGCGTCTCGCGACCATCCAGCCCGACGGCAGCCCTCAGGTCAAGCCGGTCGGCTTCCACTACAATCCCGAACTTGGCACGATCGACATCACCGGCTTTGGGATGTCGGGGAGCCAGAAGTTCAAGAATGTCGGCCGCGACGGCCGGGCGGCTCTGGTTGTCGACGACATCGCGTCGGTCAGCCCGTGGCGCGTCCGCTTTCTTGAGATTCGCGGGAGCGCCGAGGCAGTGCCATCGCAAGAGCGAGGCGACGGGCAGCCAGACAACGCGCTCATCCGAATCCAGCCCCATCGTGTCCTGAGCTTCGGCGTGGAGGAACCGCCGGGCGAGCCGCACCAGACGCGGCTCAGGGCGAGGAACGTGACGTCGTAGACAACTACGCCGATTCTCCGCGGATTCGAAGGCAAGTAGCGCTTTGAAGCTTCGCTTACTCCTTCATTTATGCGCGCTGATCGTCGATGCTGATGTCTCGCGGTCGGGAAATTGTGCGAGACGGCGGGAGACGGTATGGACTTTCGGCGGCTGGGCTCCTCAGGACTGTGGATCTCGCGGATCGGCCTGGGGATGATGAGCTACGGGGACGGCAGGACGCGCGAGTGGCACCTGCTGGAGGACCGGGCCGAGCCGATTGTCCGCCGGGCCGTCGAGTCGGGGATCACGTTCTTCGACACCGCGGACATGTACTCGGACGGCAGGACAGAGGAGATCACTGGCAGGCTCCTGGCCAAGCTGTTCACCAACAGGGACGACTACGTGCTCGCCACTAAGGTGTTCTTCCCGATGGGTGAGGGCCCTAATGACCGAGGACTGTCGCGCAAGCACGTGCTGAGCGCGATCGAGGCTTCGTTGAGGCGACTAGGCACTGACTATGTCGACCTGTACCAGATCCACCGCTGGGACTACGAGACGCCCATCGCGGAGACCATGGGCGTGCTGCACGAGGTGGTTCAGGCGGGGAAGGCGCGCTACATCGGTGCGTCGAGCATGTTCGCGTGGCAGTTCGCCAAGGCCCAGCAGGTCGCGCAGGCAGCGGGGTGGACGAGATTCATCTCGATGCAGAACCACTACAACCTGGTGTACCGGGAGGAGGAGCGGGAGATGATTCCGCTCTGCGGCGATCAGGGAGTCGGAGTCATCCCCTACAGCCCCCTGGCCCGAGGACTGCTGGCCGGCACTAGGGACAGGGGCGGCGTGAGACGGAGTGTGCGGAGCGGCACTGACCCGCTGGCCGATGAGATGTATGACGAGTGCGACTTCGACGTCGTCGATGCCGTCAGGGACGTGGCGGCCGGCCGTGACCTGCCGCCCGCGCAGGTCGCGCTGGCGTGGCTGACGAGCAAGCAGACAGTCAGCGCGCCGATCGTCGGTGCGACGCGCGAAGGTCACGTCGACGACGCGGTCGCTGCGGTCGATGTGACGCTGACCGCGGAGGAGGTCGCCAGGCTAGAAGCGCCGTACCGGCCGCACGGCGTCCTCGGCCACCACTAGCAGCCGGCAGCATGTCGGCCGGGTGACGCTTGGCCTTGTAAGGCCCAGCGCGACGTTTCATTACGGTTTCGGCTGCGCGGCCGCGGCGAATTATCTGGCGCAGTAATGCTGTAATCACGTCACTGGCTGAACGCCGCACCCGCTGCTTTGCGCGCTCCGTCCGCTCCGCCGCGGACGCTCTGTCGCCGACGCCGCGGATGCGACGGACGCGGCGGACGCCTGACGCTGAGCCCCGGCCCGGCCGCCCGCTGTGCGCGGCGTTCTGGCTGGCCGGCCAGCCGTCATGGACTTGGCAGCGAGAAGGACGGGAGCCGATGACGAACGAGCAGAGCACCGCGTCGCAAGCCGGGACGGCCGGAGGCCAGGGCCGACTCGCAGATGTGATCGCGACCAGGGGCGGCCTGGCAGCGCCGGAAGCGCCGTTCGTGATCGAGCATCGCGAGGCCTTGATCTACATGCTCTGCGAGGCGGCCGAACTGGAGCACGCCATCATGTGCCAGTACCTGTTCGCCGTGTTCTCGCTCAAGCAGACCGCTGACGAGGGCGCCGCCGGAGCCTGCCCTCCCGAGCTCGCCGAGGCAGCGGCCGCGCTGCAGGACCTGGCCGTTGGGCTCGCCCCGGGGCAGGCGTCGGACAGGCTCGAGGAGCTCTGGCAACTGCAGTCCGGCCTGCGAATGACCGTGCAGGCCGAGCACAACGGACCCTATCTGGCGACGAACGTGCCGAAGCTGATCGATCACCTGGGTGCGACGCGACGGCCAGCCCCGCAGCTTGCCCTGTGCCGTTGCGGGGCCTCGTCGAGGAAGCCACTGTGCGACGGCAGCCACGCTCGCGTTGGCTTCACCGAAGCCAAGGATCCGAACCGCGTTCCCGATCGACGCGACGCCTACGACGGCCAGCAGGTCAGGATCCTTGACAACCGCGGTATCTGCCAGCACTCGGGCCTGTGCACCGACAGGCTGGCCGCAGTCTTCCGTACGAATGCCGAGCCCTTCGTGGCACCGAGCGGCGGCCGGATGGACGAGATCATCCGCGCCGTCCGCGACTGCCCTTCCGGCGCGCTGAGCTACGCCCTGGACGGCACAGAGGCTCGCGGCCAGGTCGACTGGGGCGGCACTCGGCCGCCAGCGATCGAGGTAACGAAGGACGGCCCGTATCGGCTCCGCGGCGAGATCTGGCTGCTGGACGCCGAAGGTAATCCGGCCGCCCGGGCCGAAGGCGCCTCGCTGGAGCACTGTGCGCTCTGCCGGTGCGGTCACTCACGGAACAAGCCGTTCTGCAGCGGTATGCACTGGTACGTCAACTTCACCGACCCGCTGCCCGGACCGGGATACGAGCCATCGCTCTACGAGTGGGCAGGCGGGCTACCGCCGCTGACCCGGATGGCCAGGCTCCTGTATGAGAAGCATGTCCCGGCGGACGGCCCGCTGGCCCCGGCCTTTGCCGACATGCCCGTCGATCAGCCGCAGCGGTTCGCGTCGTGGCTCGGCGAAGCTCTCGGGGGCCCGGCTGCCGGCGAGCTGGGCGGCGACGTGCGGTCGGCCGTCGGTTTGAGCGGCTGGGAGTCAGGGGAGGACCGGGCTCGATGGGTCGCGCTTGTCACGCGATCCGCCGACGAGGCGGGGCTACCAGCGGACGCGAGCTTCAGGGCCGCGTTCGCCTCCAGCATCGAGTGGCTTGCCCGTGCCGTGGACGCGGCGACACCGCCAGGAGTGGTGCCGCGCTGGGACTGGGGTCTGGGCGGGCCGCCGGTCGCCTCTTCCGAGCAGCCGAAGGAGAGTATCGCCAACGTGTCGCTGCCAGGACCGGATGAGACAGTGAGCTATCAGGCAAACATCAAGCCGCTGTTCCGCGAGCACGACCGGCAGTCGATGAGCGTCATCTTCGACCTCTGGTCGTATGACGACGTGCGGGCCAGGGCCAGCGAGATCCTGGCGAAGCTGCAGGACGGCTCGATGCCGTGCGACGGCGCCTGGCCGGAAGCCAAGATCGCCGTATTCAAGCGCTGGACCGACACCGGCATGCAGCCATAGCTCAGGCCACATCTAGCGAAGACCAGCCTGTCGACCGGGTCGGCGCTTCCCTAGGCTCGGCATATGGGTGAGATCCGGATTGGCACGGCGTCGTGGACTGACCGCACCTTGCTGGAGTCGGGATGGTATCCGCCCGAGGCAGACAATCCGGCTAGGCGCCTGCGGTTCTACGCGAGCAAGTTCCCGCTGGTTGAAGTCGATGCCACCTACTACGCGCTGCCTGCGGAACAGACGGCCGCGGCCTGGGTCGAGCGCACGCCGGAGACTTTCACGTTCAACGTCAAGGCGTTCAGCCTGCTCACTCAGCACCCGACCCGGATCGCGTCGCTGCCAGCCGATCTGCGTGAGGGTATCACCCAGACCGGCAGGGAGACCGTTTACCTGCGGCAAGTCGATCAGGGGATAGCCGATCAAACGTGGGAGCGGTTCCTCAGCGCGCTTTCGCCGCTGCGGCAGGCCGGGAAGCTGGGCGCGCTGCTGTTCCAGTTCCCCCAGTGGTTCCCGATCTCACGGGCCAACAAGGACTACATCTTGTCCTGCGCCAGCCGGGCGCAACCAGACCAGGTGTGTATCGAGTTCCGGAACCGCACGTGGATGAGTCCTGACAACCAGGAGGAGACGCTGCGGTTCTTGTCCGACCATCAGTTGCCGTACGTCAGCGTGGACATGCCCCAGGGCTATCCCAGCTCGATCCCGCCGGTGGTGGCCGCCACCGCGGACCTGGCAGTTGTCCGCCTGCATGGCCACTCAGACAAGTGGACGAGCAAAGACATTCACGAGCGCTTCGGCTACCGCTACAGCGAAGGCGAGCTTAGCGAGTGGGCAGGGAAGGTTCGCGACCTCGCCGACACCGCTGATACGACACACGTGCTGTTTAACAATTGCTATAGCGACTACGCGCAGGTCAACGCCAAGCAGCTGGCTGACTTGCTCGGGGAAGGCTGACCGGGCTGGCCTCAGCCCTGACCGGGCTGGCCTCAGCCCTGACCGGGCTGGCCTCAGCCCTGACCGGGCTGGCCGCTTTCCTGAGTGCCATCGGTCCGCCGCGGCCGCCCCGGCTTGCGCATCTCCCCGACGCGCGCAGGCATCCGCCCGGCCTCGGCCAGCGCGCGGCGCAACACGAACTCGATCTGGGAATTGGTACTACGCATCTGGTCGGTGGCCCACCTGGCCACGGCGTGATAGACGGCCGGGTCGAGCCGCAGCGAGACGCCCTTGCGGTCGGTCATCGGTCAGCGCGCCGCGATCGCGAGCGGCGTGAGACGCTGGTACAGGCGTCGCGCCGGGCTGCGCGCCCGCTGCGCCGCATGGCCGGTAATGCTGGACGCGTGGACACTCATCGCCGTAACCTCCACTTGACACTCTTGATATCTCATACTTAGCATAGTGATATCAATTTTACCACGGCAACGAAGGCCGACAGAAAGGCCAGGTGGGCGATGGGAGCGGACCGGATGGCATGGACTGGCTCTGGCCTGGCCGTGCTGGTCGGACTCAGCCTGCTTGCGGCGGCGTGCAGTTCGAGCCCGTCTCCGGGTGTCACGGTGAGGTATTCGAGAGCCGCACGGCCCGCGGGCTCGTGGCCGTACCCGAACGGCGACCTAGCCAACACCAGGAACGCGCCTGGCTCGGTGATCACGTCGGCCAACGTGTCGAAGCTGCAGGAGGCCTGGACGTTCAAGCTGCCCGCTTCGGCGGTGCATAGCGGGCCTGGGTACGGAGCAATCGCCGCAGTGCCGATCGTCGCCGGCGGAGTCGTCTACCTCCAGGATCTCAGCGCGAACGTGTACGCGGTGGATCTCGCGACCGGGAAGCTGAAGTGGGAGTACCAGGTCAACGTGCCGGAGGAAAGCGGTCCAGGTCCTGACGGGGTCGCGGTCGCCAGCGGGGTCGTCTACGGGGAGACCTCGACCGCCGCGTTCGCACTCAGCGCAGGCACCGGCAAGACGATCTGGATCGACAAGAACCTGCTGAACAGCGGGCAGGGCAAGTTTGAGATTCAGCCGCAAGTCGCCAACGGCCGGGTCTACCTGGCCAGCGCCTACGGAGACGGGCCGGGGGGTGGCGTCCTGTTCGCGCTGAACGCCGCGACCGGCGCGGTGATCTGGAGGTTCAATACGCTGCTGGGGCCCGACCAGGGCGTCCAGAACATCGGCGCCGGCTCGGGCGGCGCCTGGGAGACGCCGCTGGTCGGCACCGACGGCTCGGTGACCTTCGGCATCGGCAATCCGTACCAGTCGGCCGCGTCGGCGATCTCGGATCCCTCGCCGCAGCTGTACACCGACAGCGACGTGAACCTGAACGCGGCGACCGGGAAGCTGCGCTGGTACTACCAGGGCCTGCCCAATGACTTCATGGACCACGACATGCAGGCCTCGCCCATCGCGACGACCATCGGCGGAGCAGCCGCGATCATCGGCTCCGGCAAGCTTGGCTTCGTCTACGCGATGAATGCCAGCACCGGCAAGCTGCTCTGGCAGACCCCGGTCGGCAAGCACAGCCGCTCGGACTTGTACCCAGTCGAGGCGCTGGAGCACAAACTCGCGCTCAAGGCGCCGTACACGATCCTGCCCGGCGATTTTGGCGGGGTGCTCACCAACATGGCGCTGGCGGGCGGCACGGTGTACGTGGCAACCGTCGACCTGCCGTTCAACCTGCCCAAGCTGAGCGATCCGCTCGGCGACCCGATCGGGAACGGCACCGGGGAGATCGAGGCTCTTAACGTCGCCACCGGCAAGGTCGAGTGGGATACCAAGGTGTCGCAGATGCCGCTCGGGGCGATGACCGTCTCCAACAACCTGGTCTTCACCACGCTGCTTGACGGCTTCCTCATTGCACTCAACCGTGCGACCGGAGCGATCGTCTACCAGCACACGCTGCCCGCGGCGACCAACTCGCCTATCGCGATCGCCGGCAACGCGGTACTCGTCCCCGCGGGGGGCCCGCAGCTGCTCGGGGCAACCGGCGGGACTCCGCAACTGCTGGCCTACACGGTGCCCTAGCGCGAGGCTACTGAACCGGGCTGGCCGGGTCGTATTCGTGTGCCGCGACGCCGCGCGCAATCGCCTCGGCCAGCCGGTCGGCTCGCACTGTTGCGACGGTCGCGCCCTTGCGCCGGAAGAACTCGCCCGCGCGCGCCGCCTGCCGGCTAGCTTCGCCATCGTCGCCGGCTAGCCAGAACACCTAATGGCCACGTCGAGCGCGGCATAGCCCTGGGCCTCCGGGCAGTCGATGCCATCGGCTATCGCGATCGTCTCCCCGGCGAGCGCCCGGGCGCGGTCGAACTGCGCGTGCCTGGCGGCAACCTTGGCCAGTACCTCCCGGCCCATGAGCTGAGTCACCGCGTCGTCGCGCGCGCCGGCCTCGAGCGCCCGGCCGGCCCATTCCTTTGCCTCCCCGTAGCGGCCCAGGTGGTACAGCGCGAACGCTACCTCGCAGGCGTGCGTCGACCAGTAAGAGCGCTCGCCCATCTCCTCAAGCAGGTCGCACGACTCCCTGGCGACCGCCTCGGCTGCGGCGTACTCGCCGGCCTCACTCTCGATGGCCCAGCCGCTGTTTTGGGCTACGCCGAGCCGATCGCCCCGGTCGATCAGCCGCTCAACGTTGGCCCTGAGCTCGGCCCGCGCCTGTTCGAAGCACCCGATGAGCGGCAGCATCCGAGCGCGGTAGCACCCGGGCCAGATGGGCTCCGGCTCAATCTGCGCGGCTTGCTGATCCAGCCACGCCAGCACCTCGGGCACCGGCATCGGGCCGAAGATTATCGCGGACATCGACCACCTGCGGCGCTGGTTCGCCATGTAGTCCTCGCCTGCCGCGGTGAAATGCTGGCAGGTAAGTGCCGCCGCGTCCGCGGCCGCGCCGAACCGGCATCGGTAGTGTTCAAGCGCCCAGGTGATCCAGGCTGTATTTCTCCGGGCCGGCCGGTGTTTGCTGCGGGGAAAGTTCCGGGCTGTGCCTGTCCGGGTCGGCCGGCGGCTCCCGTCAGTAGCCCGGAATCAGGACGTCATCAGGTCAGTCGGCGTTCACGCAGGTCGATCACGACCTCGCGGCGCCAGGGTTCCGGCGGCACCCAGTCTTCTGGCGGCTCGAACCGTAGCGTCAGTCGGCTGGCCTCCGGCGGTATCTGGCCGCCGATGTCCCTGGTGCCATGCGATGCGGCGCCGCCGCTGTCGGGATCGAACGCGCCGCCGTTGTAATCGGCGTATTCGGTACCGACATCGTCGCTGGCGTACATCATCCAGTACCAGGCGAAACCGTGCTCGCCTTCGCCGTGGTCCAGTCCCGGCACGAACTCGTAGTGGAGCTCGGGCTCGGTCATCGTCATCTCGGCGTCCGGCTCGCCCGGGTCAGGCTCGGCAGGATCTGATCGGGCCGGCCGGCGCCGGCTGATGAAGCCGCCGCCGCTGCTTGGGCCTTCCGCGCTTTCGATCAGCTCCTGTAGTCGTTCCCGGTCGATTCGGGGCACGCGATCCGGCCCGCCAAGCATGATCCCGCGCGCTACCACGTGGTGGCCCCGTACGAGCTCGCCCAGGTCGACGTCGAAGACGATGTCCAGCTGCGTGCTCTGCTTGGCCAGGTAGCTGTCGGTCGCGGTTCGAGGCGGAATCCTCACGAGCCGATCCTCGCAGCGCGCTCCGGCCCAGCGCCAGCGGGTTATCCCTGAGTCGGCCGTCAGCGCTC
>JASHOL010000527.1 GCA_030041135.1 Streptosporangiaceae bacterium
GCGCCGCGCGGCGAGGCGGCCCCTAGGCAGCCGCCCGCTATCCGGCCGGGGCCGGCCGGCCGGCTCGCGCCCGGCCCCACCCGCGCTGCGGGAACACGTCGTTGAGGCTGTAGTCGCCGACCTCGCTGACGCGCTTGCGCCGCGGGTCGTGCAGCGTGTGAGTGCGCACGTCCCGCCAGTACCGGTCGAGGCCGAGCGGTCGGCGCGCGGCGCTGGCCCCGGCCAGCTCGAACCACTCGCTGGCCGCCTGCACGGTAACCCGGTCGGCGTGGGCCCTGGCCGCGGCCATGGCCACGTTCGCCTCAGCCTCCCAGCGGGCGGCCGCCTCCGGCGCCAAACCCGGCTCGGCCAGCCCCGCCCTGGCCTCGTCCACGACGTCAGCCGCCTGCTCCAGCAGCGCGCGGGCGGACCGCACCAGCACCGTCAGCTCACCGAAGTGGTGGATCACGACCGGGTCCTCCCTGGCCGGCTCGGCCCCGCCACCGGGCTGACTCCTCGCGTACGAGTTCAGGTAGCCCGCCGCGGCTCGCAGGGCGCCCTCGGCGATGCCGATGTCGATCGCGGCGTGGATGAGCTGCGTGAAGGCCCGGAAAGTGTTCGGGTACTCGAAGGACTTCCAGGTCGGGATCACCCAGTCCGCGTCGGCGTGGACGGCTCCCAGGATGGCCGATCCGCTCGCGGTCGTCCGCTGGCCGAACCCGTCCCAGTCATCCACGACCACCAGGCCCGGCGCGTCCCTGGGGATGAACACCGTGTGGACGCGGTCATCGGCGTCCGTCGCCGCCACCGGGACCCAGTCGGCCGACAAGGCGCCGGTCGCGTAGGACTTGGCCCCGGTGATCAGATAGCCGCCTTCCGGGTCCGGCTCGATGGTGGTCGACCCGGCCGGGCCGTCCGGCTGGCGGGTATTTATCAGCGCGTTTCCGAACCGCGCGCCCTGCAGGACCAGCCGGTAGAAGAAGGCGAGCTGGCCGGCGCCGCCGCTCTCGCGGACTGCGTCGAGGCAGAAGAAATGGTTCTGCGGGATCTGCCCGATGCTGCCGTCACCGCTGGACAGCAGCCGGATGACCGCGCAGAGCGTGCGGGTGGAAACGCCGGGCCCGCCGTGTGCTCGCGGCACCGTGATGCCGAGCAGACCCGAGGCGGCCAGCTCGGCCAGTTCGGCATCGGGAAGCCGGCGGCCCAGGTCACGTTCGGCTGCCCCGCCAGCCAGCCGGGCCGACAAGCCGGCCGCGACATCGATTGCCTCCGCGTCCGAGCCGATGACGTGGACGGCCGCGGGGCTAACCATGCGGGCTGGCCGTCGAGGCGAGCTGCCGGTCAGCAGTCGGCCCGTCAGCCAGGGTTGACGGGTCACGGAACCGGGCACCCGGGTGACTGTCCGCGAGCCGGGGCCGGCCCGCGCCCTGCATCCGCTCACGCAGCGTCTCGCCGTCGGCGTAGCTGGTGCGGAACAGCCCGCGGCGGCGCAGTTCGGGAATGATCAGCTCGGCCACGTCCAGCGCCGTCCCTGGGGTCAGGTACTGGACCACGTTGAAGCCATCGACGTCGGCCTCGTCGATCCAGCGCTCCATCTCGTCGACGACGACCTTCGGGGTCCCGGCGACAGAGAACGGCCGGCCGAGCGCGCCGAGGTCGTCAAGCAACTCGCCGACCGTGCGGCCGGGAATCAGGTACCGGCGGAACTGCGCGGCCTCCTGGCCGAGGCCGGCCAGGATCTCGTCGACTGGCTGGGAGCGGTCGTAGGTGGTCCAGTCCACCGGTGAGCTGGAGTGCGCGAGGTAGCCGTCGATGCTGCGAAGCCGCCGGTACTCGGCGACCTTCCTGGCGACTTCCTCGTCAGTGCGGCCGACGATGATGTTCGCGCCGGGCAGGAACTTGATGTCGCCCGGATCGCGGCCGTGCGAGCTCGCGACCTGGCGTACGTCGGCGACGTACGACCGGACCTGCGCGAAGCTGCTGCCGCCCATGAAGATCGCCTCGGCGTGCTTACCGGCGAACGCGCGGCCCGCGTCCGACACCCCGGCCTGGTACAGCAGCGGGGTGCGCTGGCGTGACGGCTCGCACAGGTGCGGGCCCGCCACCCGGTAGTACTCGCCGGCGTGGTCGATGTAGCGAACCCTGGCCGGGTCGGCGTACACCCGGCGGCTCTTGTCGGCCAGCACGGCGTCGTCGTCCCAGGATCCCTCCCACAGCTTGTAGAGGACTTCGAGGTACTCGTCGGCGATCTCATACCGGTGGTCGTGATCGACCTCGTCGTCGTAGCCGAAGTTGCGCGCCGCGTTCGGCAGGTACGACGTCACGATGTTCCAGCCGACGCGGCCCTTGGTGAGGTGGTCGAGCGTGCTCATCCGCCGGGCGAATGCAAACGGCGGCTCGTAGGTCGTCGAGAACGTCGCGGCGAAGCCGAGGTTCCTGGTGACCGCGGCCATCGCCGGGATGATCATCAGCGGGTCGTTGCTCGGGATCTGCATCCCCTCGATCAGCGAGGTCTCCGGCCCGCCCCGGAAGACGTCGTAGGCACCGATCACGTCGGCGATGAACATCGCGTCGAACGTGGCGTGCTCGAGAAGCTGGGCCAGCTCCGTCCAGAACTCGATGTCGTTGAAGCGCTCGCGGGTGTTGTCGGGATGGGTCCACATGCCATGCGTGATGTGGCTGACGCAGTTCATCTCGAACAGGTTGAGGTGGATCTGCCTGGGCATCAGGGAACCTCCGTTTCCGGCCGGTCAGGCACTGCGGTCGTAGGCCGGTTACCGGCCGGACAGCTCTGACTGCAGGCTGAGCTGCGGCAGCGAGGCGAGCAGCCGCTGGGTGTAGGGGTGAGCCGGGTGGCTGAAGATGGCGTCGGCGTCGCCCTGCTCCACGATCCGGCCGTGCGTCATGACCACGACCCGGTCGCTCATGTGGTGGATGACGCCGAGGTCATGAGAGATGAAGATGTAGCTGAGGCCCAGCTGGTCTTGCAGGTCGGCGAACAGGTCGAGTACCTGCGCCTGGATGGACACATCCAGGGCCGATACCGGCTCGTCGCAAACGATGATCTCGGGCTCGGGCGCTAGCGCCCGTGCGATCGCGACCCGCTGGCGCTGGCCGCCGGACAGCAGCAGCGGGCGCCGGTCCAGCATGTCGTCGCTCAGGCCGACCTGCTGCAGCAGCTCGCCGATGCGGGCCGGCCGGCTGCCGTTCGCATAGGCAGCGGGCAGGGCATCGGACAGGATCCGCCGGACCGTCCAGCGCGGGTCAAACGAGCTGAGCGGATCCTGGTAAACGACGCCGACGTGCTGGCGACGGGCGCGGCGCTGGCGTTCGGACAGGCTCGTCCACGGCTGGCCGTGCAGCCGGACCTCGCCTTCGTCCGGCCTGGTCACGGCCAGCACGATCCGGCCAGTGGTGGTCTTGCCCGAGCCCGACTCGCCGACCACGCCGAGGGTCTCGCCCTGGCGCAGCTCGAACGACACCTTGTCGACGACCGTGCGCACCTTGCCGTCCGGTCCCTTGTACCGCTTGACCAGCCCGTCCGCCACCAGCAGCGGCGCCTGCCCGGTCGGCGCCGCCGGCCTGGCCGCAGCGGTGACCGCGCCGCGGGCAGCGCCGGACGAGTCAGAAAGCCGGGTGCCGCGCGAATGCGCGGACGGGATCGCGTCCAGCAGCGACTGCGTGTACGGATGCTGCGGGCGGCCGAGGATGTCGGCGGTCGCGCCTTGTTCGACGATCAGGCCGTCGCGCATGACCGCCACGCGATCGGCCAGCCTGCCGACCACGGCCAGGTCGTGGCTGATGACGATCAGGGCCCGGTCGCGCCGCTTGCTTTCCTCAAGCAGGCCGAGGATCTGGGCCTGGATCGTGACGTCGAGCGCCGTGGTCGGCTCGTCCGCGATGAGGAGCTGCGGGTCAAGCGCGATCGCCGTCGCGATCAGCGCCCGCTGGCGCAGCCCGCCGGACAGCTCGCCGGGAAGCTGCCGTGACCGCATCTCCGGCTCGGGCACGCCGACCTGCCGGAGAAGTTCGATCACGCGAGCGCGGCGGACGGCGGCGGGGCCGTAGCGGTGCAGCCGCAGCGGCTCGGCGATCTCGCGGCCCACCGGGCGGACGGCGTCGAGGGAGACGAGGGCGTCCTGCAGGATGAAGCCGATCCGGGCGCCGCGGATCAAGCGCCACTGCCGCTCGGTCAGGGTGGCCAGGTCACGGCCGTCGAACTCAAGCCGGCCGCTGACCTGCGAGCCGTCGCCGGTCAGGCCGATGAGAGTGCGGGCCGTCACGCTCTTGCCTGATCCTGACTGCCCGACGATGGCCAGGCACTCCCCCGGCCGGACGCCGAAGGAGATCCCCCCTACCACCTCGCGGGCCAGGTGCCCTGACCCGAACGTTACCCGCAGGTCGGTGGCGGCTAGCAGGCTCTTGCCTGGCTGCTCGGGTCCGCTCAGCGGGTTCTGGTCATGCTCGGCCGACGCGATCAGCAGGTTCTTGTCGGACTGTGCGGGTGCGGTCACTAGGCCAGCCTTCCTTCCAGGCGCCGCTGCAGGTGACGACCGAGAGCGGTGGCGGCCAGGGCCGTGGCGACGATCACGGCTCCTGGGAAGAACTCCAGCCACCACGCGGAGGAGATGAAGTCGCGGCCGGCGGCGAGCATCGCTCCCCATTCCGGTGCCGGCGGCGCGGCGCCGAGGCCGAGGAAGCTGAGCGCCGACGCCCAGACGATCGACTGACCGATGCCGAGGGTCCCGAGCACGAGCAGCGG
>JASHOL010000528.1 GCA_030041135.1 Streptosporangiaceae bacterium
CAGGAATCCGGGAGTCAGGCCGTCTTCGCCCGACACGGCCTTGCGCTTCACTGGCCCGGCTCATCTGGGGCGGCCAGGTAGGACCAGCCGTGATCAGCCCACCCTGGCGGCTGATTCCATTCGGTCCACCCGTATCCGGTCCGTCCGTCGTCGGCGGTGAACTGGCACATGGCCCGCGGGAAATGCGAGATCCGGCCGTCGGGCGAGGTCATGGCGACCGGGCCGAACGCCAGCGGGACCGCCGTCATCGGTGCGCCTGCAAGGCGCAGCCGAGACTGCGCGGGAAAGTCGTCATCGCCGAAATCGGTGTGGGCGGAGAAGCCGCTCAGGTGGCTCAGCTGGCCCGTGGGAGTGACCGCGAATGACGGCCACGGGATCGCGAACCCGATGTTCGCCTGCATGCCATGAAAGGACGTGCCGTCATCGAGCCGGCCTGAGCTCCAAAGCCATGAGATCCGCCACCAGTCGCGCTCACCCCAGCTGTGGTCCCGCTCCCCCCAGCCGGAGATGCCGATCTGCCGGCCGTCTACTCTGATCGTCCCCTCGACCCGGCACGGGATCTCGTACCTGGGCAGGTCTTTGTAGGGATACACGCCCCCGAACGTCGTCCACGCCAAGTCAAGTCCGAGTTCAACCGGTTTGGCCGCTGTCAGGTGGCCGTAGGCCATCGCGGGTTCCAGCAGTTCGAAGGCCACCGCGTCGAGGGAGAGGCTGGCCGCGATGAATGGCTCGGTGATGGACTGGGTCGCCGTGTAGCCGGCGGCGGCCAGGTCGGTCGTGTCCGGCAGCGGCAATGGTGCGGCATTGTCGGCCAGCAAGACCGTCGGCTCTCCCGGCCGCACGATGCAGGCCCAGTACCAGGCGCGGTCCCAGTTCGGGTAGAGCCCGAGCCGGACATAGCCGCCGATCGATCCGTCCGCCGCCGCGAAGTCGAAGTAGTAGGACTCGTTCCAAAGCTGTTCCTGGCCGGGCACATGCAGGCCCTCGTCCACGGCCGCCAGCTGCCAGGTGCCGTGATCTACGATCTTCACCATCAGGCAGCCTTTCATTGCGCGGATTTGCGGCCATTTCCGTGGAGGATGGCATATTCGCTGGCCGGGCGTCCAGGGCGCCGGGGGACGTGATGAGGGGCCCTTGCCTGGGGTCGGTTGCCGGAGGGCGGAGCGATGCGGGTGGATGCGGGAGCGGGGATCGCCGCGACGCCGCTGGAGATCGAGGCCGCCGCAGTGGCCGCGGAGGCGGCCGGCTACGACGGATTCGGCGTCCCGGAGACGAAGCACGACGCGTTCACCTCCCTTGCGCTGGCCGCCCGCGCGACGTCCACCATCACGCTGCATTCCGGCATCGCCGTTGCCTTCGCCAGGAACCCGATGAGCACGGCGTTGCTGGCGAACGACATCCAGTTGATTTCGGCCGGGCGCTTCCAACTCGGGCTCGGATCCCAGGTACGCCCGCACATCGAACGCCGGTTCTCGATGCCGTGGAGTCATCCGGCCAGCCGGATGGAGGAGTTCATCGCCGCGATCCGCGCGATCTGGCAGTCATGGGCCAGTGGCGAGCGGCTGGCCTTCCGCGGCCAGTTCTACCACCACACGCTGATGACTGACTTCTTCAATCCTGGTCAGAATCCCCACCGGAATCCGCCGATCCTGCTCGCGGCGGTCGGAGAGCTCATGACGAAGGTCGCTGGCCGGGTCGCCGACGGCATGCTCTGCCACAGTTTCACCACGGAGGCTTACCTGCGGGAACGAACGCTGCCTGCCTTGCTCCAGGCGCGCGGCAGCCTCGACGGTTTCGAGCTGAGCCTGCCGGTGTTCGTTGTGCTGGGCGGGGATTCGCAGGCACGGTCGGCGGCCGAGGCCGGCGTGCGCGGGCAAATCGCGTTCTACGGGTCGACGCCCGCTTACAAGCCCGTCCTCGAACTGCACGGGTGGGGCGGTCTCGCCGATGAGCTGAACGCGCTGTCGCGCCGGCAGGCCTGGGCCGAGATGGGCGCGCTGATCAGCGACGACGTGCTCGGCGCGTTCGCTGTAGCCGGGAGTCCGGCCGAGGTAGCCGCCGCGCTGCATGCCCGCTTTGGGGACGTGATCACGAGGATCTCGTTGTATACGCCCTACCGGGCTGACCCGGAGGAGATCGACGCAGTGGTCACGGCCTTGCGCACCAGGTGATGCGCCGGCCTGCCTCTGCGCGCGCCGGCCGTTCTGAGCGCGCCGGCCGCGCTGCGCGCCGGGCCGCTAGTAGACCCGAACGCGCGTCGGGGTGATGAGAATCGCAGCTGAGAACTCTGTGCCAAGCTGCTCAGGCGTCATGTCGATGGCAGCGATACCTTCCCTGTACTTCTCCAGGTAGGCCGGATTCTCGTGCGCCAGCTGGCGCGAGTTGCTGACCTTGGCCGTGCCTTCGAACGTGACGACCCTGCCTCCTGCATCATTACTGTTGAGATGCGCAGAGACGAGCGGGTTTGCCCGAATATTGCGCACTTTCCACGAGCGGGGCCGGGCGTATACCAGGATGTCGCCGTCGGCCCACAAGAACCAGACCGGCGATGACTGCGGCTGGCCGTCGTCGGTCACCGTGGTTATCCAGGCGATACTCTCGGTCTGCAGCCGGTCGGCGACGGCGGCCGACTGCTCGTCAGTCAGGTTCAGCACCCCGACAGTCTAGATGCGGGTCCGGCTCGCTCCCTCGGACGGGCCAGCATGACCGGCGATGTCCGGGAAGCAGGCCTCACAAGTCCGTGCTCATGATCGATCGCCGGTCTGACGGTGTCGGTCTGACGAATAAATCCGACAAATCAGCCTGGGTGGGGGCGGCTGGGGACTCCATTTGTCGTTCCGCGGGCTGTTGCAGTGTTCACGCGGTCGGGTGCGGTGGGCCCCGGCCGTCGGCTGGGCCGGGCGGCGGTGTGACGCCCGGCTGGGCCCGGCGGCGGTGTGGCGCGGCGCCCGGTATGGCCGTCGGCTGGTCTCGGGGGCCCGCACTGCCGCGGGCTGTCGGCATCGTGCAAGTTGTCGGGCGCATACCAGGTCAAAGCGACCGCGAAAGTGTGGAGAACTTACACGATGCCGGAGAACTTGCACGATGCCGGAGAACTTGCACGATGCCGGAGAACTTGCACGATGCCCGGAAGCCGGCGTCAATCTTCCCCAGCCCCCCGCCGCCGGGGTTTGTCCGACCAATCCAGCCGACAGCACGCTTGGGCCGCATCGCGCCCAGGCCGTTTGTCGCGGAACAATTAGTGACGTGGGCGATCTGAATACCAAGCTGCTGCCGATCCTGTACGTCGAGGACCCTGACGCGGAACGGCGCTTCTATGAGGCTGGGATTGCGCACCACCCACGAGGGCCCCGAGTATCCAGGGATTCATTGCGGTCGGGCAACCCTCCCGTCTTATGCAGGTATCGGCCGCTTTGGGTAGGCCAGCTGGCTCCGGGGCGGGCGGTAGCATCGAGGCATGCTCCTGCTGCTGATATGGCTGGCGATCGGCGGCCTAATCATCGGCGGGCTGGGGCGGCTGCTTGTGCCCGGCCCGAACCCGATCGGCTTGATCCGGACGGCATTGGTCGGCCTGGCCGGGTCGTTCCTGGGCGGACTGGTCGCTCGGTACGCCATCGGCCTGCACTACCGCTACTCGTTGCTGGCGGGATTCATCCTCTCCGTGATCTTCGCGGCCATCATCGTGGCGGCGATCGATCGCCGGCCGTCAAGGCGGCGATAGAGCGCCCGCGTTGGCATCCCCCGATGCCGCCGATGCCGACAGCGTCATCGTCATCGTGCTCGCGCTTAGCCTGCGTGCTCGCCCGAGCCGCCCTGGGCCGTAAAGTGATAGAAGGCGATGGGGCCCGTCGAGGAAACCGCCACTGATGGCTGATGGCTCCTATTGATCGCTCACGCGGCGACGATAGGAGCGGCCGATGCGAGATGAGAATGAGCCGGGGCCAATAAGCCAGCCCTTCACCAGCCTGCTTTCAGGTGCGCAGACAACGTCCCCGGACGAGCCCGACCGCGCGCACGATCGGGCGGCTGAGGACTTCGTACATGACCTGAACCTGGACCAGATCGTCGAGGATGTCGCCAGCGAACGCGAGCAGGCCGATCTGATCGGAGAACTCCTCTACCGGCCGGCCAAAGAGATCGCGACGGTTGAGTACCGGCACGAGGTGTTCCGCGATCTGGAAGACACCGCCCTGTTCGAGGCGGCCGCGCAGTTCAGCGAGCGGATGCGCCAGGTTCGTGTGCACCTGACGCAACTGACCAAGATGTCCTCACGGCACCAGCGCGAGGGCTGGTTCCTGGACGCCGCCGCCATCTACTGTGACGCGGTGCGGGCACTGGCGAACGATCTGGCCGCACAGCCGATCGCTTCACGGGGCCTGCTCTCGTTCCGCGACTACCTGACCGCCTACGTCGAGTCGGCCGGATTCGCGTCGCTGGCTGCGGACACGGCCAGCGTCAAGGCCGGCCTCGGCCAGGTCATCTACCAGGTGCGGATCAGGGGCCTGCGGGTCGACGTCAGCCGGTACGACGGCGACCCGGACTACAGCGCTGAGATCCAGAAGACGTTCGAGCGGTTCCAGCAGGGCGCGGCCAAGGACTACCGGGTGCAGTACCGGACCTGGCCCGGCATGACCCATGTCGGCGCGCAGATTGCGGAACTGGTCGCCAGGCTCTTCCCCGACGAGTTCTCCGCGCTGAAGAGCTATTGCACGCGGCACGCAGGATTCTCCGACTCAGTAATCAGCCAGTTCAATCGCGAGCTCCAGTTCTACCTGGCCTACCTCGACTACATCAGGCCGCTGCGCTCGGCTGGTCTCAGCTTCTGCTACCCGGAGCTCACCGAGGCCAGCAAGGACATCTTCGCCCGCGACACCTTCGACCTGGCGCTCGCGGCCAAACTGGCCCCGGCCGGCCAGACCGTGGTGACCAACGAGTTTCACCTCGCCGGCCGGGAGCGCGTGATCGTCGTATCGGGGCCAAACCAGGGCGGCAAGACGACATTCGCCCGGACCTACGGCCAGCTCCACCACCTGGCCGCCGCGGGCTGCCCCGTTCCCGGCATCGCGGCCCGGCTGCTGCGATATGACCATATCTTCACCCACTTCGAGCGGGAGGAGGACATCGCCAACCTGACCGGAAAGCTGGAAGACGATCTCATCCGGATCCAGAAGGCCCTCCTTTCAGCGACGCCCCAGAGCATCGTGATCATGAACGAGATCTTCACGTCCACCACGCTGAGCGACGCGAGGTTCCTGGGCGAGAAGGTGCTGGCCAAGGTCATGGAGCTGGACCTGCTGTGCGTGTACGTCACGTTCGTCGACGAGCTGGCGTCACTGGGCCCCTCGGTAGTCAGCATGGCCAGCACGATCGTGCCGGGTAACCCAGCCGAGCGCACCTACAAGGTCGTGCGCAAGCCGGCCGACGGCCTGGCCTATGCGCTGGCCATCGCGGACAAGCACCGCGTCACGTACGAGCAGCTGAAGGGCCGGCTGACGTCGTGAAGGCGCATCTGCTGTTCCCGGCCGCAGACTTCGACTTCGAAGCCGACCCTCCCCCGCACAGCGCCGACCTGATCCAGGACCTGGAACTCAGCACGCTGCTGAACGCTATGGCGGCCGGGGACAAGTTCCTGTTCGACATCTCCGGCAAGGTCTTGCTCGCGGGTCTGACCGACACCGGCGACATCCGCTTCCGGCAGGAAATCCTCGCCGATTGCATCGCCCAGCCCGAGGTCGTCCGGGAGATGTACCTGGTCGCCTGCGCCGCGCTACAGGACAAGCGCAGGGTGTGGGGTTTCTTCTCGTCGCAGCACCCGACCTCGATCCTGTCCGCGGCGGTCGGCCAGCTCGAGGTGCTGATCGTCAGGCTCAGGGAGCTCCGCCAGATCGCCGACGAGCACGCGGCGAAGTTTGGTTCTGATGGGCTGACCACGCTCCTGCGCACTTTGCAGCTTGAGCTCGACGACGAGTATTTCGAGGCGCTCAGCCACCATCTCAGGCAGCTTCGCTTCCGCACTGGCGAGCTCCTCAGCGCGCAGCTTGACCGGGACAACAGTGGGATCAACTACGTCCTGCGCTCAGGAGTCGCCCGGCGGGGCTGGAAGGAGCGCGTCGGGATCGAGCCGCGCTCCGTCTACTCCTTCAGCATTCACCCGCGGGACGAGGCAGGCGCGCATGCGCTGCAGGACATCGCCAACCGCGGCATCAACCTGGTCGCCAACGCCGCTGCCCAGTCGGCGGATCACGTGTCCAGCTACTTCACTATGCTTCGGGCCGAACTCGGCTTCTACGTGAGCTGCCTGAACCTGCACGACCAGCTCGCCGCCAGGGACCAGCCGACGACGTTCCCGCACCCGGCACCCTGGGGCAGTCAGCCAGAGTTCGCCTGCACGGACCTGCGCGACGCCAGTCTCGCCCTCCGGGCGGACCGCGTAGTCGGGAATGATGTCGACGCCGACGGCAAGAAGCTGGTGGTTGTCACCGGCGCGAACTCAGGCGGGAAGTCGACGTTCCTGCGCAGCGTCGGCCAGGCCCAGCTGATGATGCAGTGCGGCATGTTCGTGACCGCAAACGCGCTTCGCGCGAGCGTATGCCGGCAGGTCTTCACCCACTTCATCCGCGAGGAAGACCGCGCGATGGTCAGCGGGCGCCTGGATGAAGAGCTCAAGCGGATGAGCGCGATCGCCGATCATGCCGGCCCGCAGTGCCTCATCCTGTTCAACGAGTCGTTCGCGGCGACCAACGAGCGCGAAGGATCAGAGATCGGCCGCCAGGTCGTGGGCGCACTACTCGAAGCCGACATCAGGGTCTACTTCGTCACCCACCAGTTCGACTTCGCCGACAGCTTCCATCGCCAGCGACCCGACTCGGCCCTGTTCCTGCGGGCGCCACGGCAGCCTGACGGCCAGCGCACGTTCAAGCTGATGGTGGCCGAGCCGCTTCCGACCAGCTTCGGGCGGGACATCTACGATCGCATCGGCGGCTGGCTTACCGAGCATCCGCCGGGCCAGTCGCCGGGCCAGTCGCCGGGCCAGCCGCCGGGCCAGCCGGCGGCGCAGTCGGTGGCGCAGTCGGTGGCGCAGTCGGTGGCCGGACCAGAGCAGCCGGGCTGAGGGACGCGACATGGCAGCATCGGCATCGCGGCCACTGCGGCAGCCGGAACGTTTCGGGCGTCTGTGGTGGCTCCCCGGCGATGGCGAGGGCAACGGCCTTGACGACACCGGCTGGGCTCCCCTCGCCGTCGGCGACATCGCGGTCATCCGCGCCTTGATCGCGGAACTAGCAAGCGCGGGCGTGCCGGCTTTCGCCGCCCCCGTGACACGCCGTCCGCCCCGGCGCGGGAAACGTTCTGGCGCGGGTCGTTTCCAGCTGTGGGTCGGCACGAGCCGGTACAGCCGCGCCGAGGATGTCCTGCGCGTCAAGCTCCCGGCGCTGCTGAGAACCCCGAGGTCATAGGGCGACGATCAGATACGCGAGCAGCACGGCCACGAAGACGTACAGCAGGTACAGGTTGACGTCGCCCGACTGGAGCGGGCGGACGAAGTCGGCCAGCCACTCGACCGAAGCGACCACGGGCCGGTACAGATACCGCTCGAACACGGGCGTGGCCTGCGACTCGTAGTGCACGGGCCCGGACCGGCCCGCCGGGTCATCGGAGGCTCGCTCCAGCGAGACCGACGGCCGGTACAGCGCATCGAAGGTGACCCTGGTCGGCGCCGAGAACGTCATCGCCGAGTACTGCATGCGCGGCCTGAACGCGAGCATCCCGCCGTCCCACACCGGCACCACGGTCGAGCTGGCCCGCGGCCGGCCTGCCAGGTAGATAAGAGCGGGCACGACGAGGACGGCGAGCAAGAACACCGTGAGATAGGTCGGCGAGAAGCCGGAGAAGTTCGTGTGCGCCGGGATCACGGTCAGCTTGCCCGGCAGCAGGACGGGCCGCAGCGCGACTCCGGTCGCCGTGCGGATCGCCGTGGCCAGCCCCACGAGCACGACCGGCGCGCCCACGGCCAGGGCCACGCACGCGACGGCCAGCAACGCCGGCCCGGCGACCGGCTGGTCCGCCTCAGTGGCCGACGCGGCCTGCCGGGTACGCGGCATGCCGAGGTAGGGGATCCCGTATCCGCGGACAAAGGCGTAGATCGCCAGCCCCCCGGTCAGCCCCAGCGTGGCGGCGGCGACCACGATCAGGATGGCCACCAGGTCACTGTGCGTGCGAAAGCCCTGGAAGAGGCCCTGGAAGATCAGCCACTCACTGACGAAGCCGTTCAGCGGCGGGAGCGCGGCGATGCCAAGTGTGCCGACGAACGCGATCACCCCGGCCCTCGGCATCGTCCGCGCCAGCCCGCCGAGCCGGTCCATGTCCCTGGTCCCGGTCGCGTGCTCGGTCACGCCGGCCTCCAGGAACAGCAGCGTCTTGTAGCAGCCATGGTTGAGCACGTGGTACAGCCCGGCCAGCAGCAGGAACGCCCACAGTGCGCGCTGGGAGTAAGCGAGGAAGGTCATCGCGGCACCGAACGCGGTCACGATGATGCCGATGTTCTCGATCGTCGAGAACGCGAGGAATCGCTTGATGTCCCGTTCCGCCATGGCGTACAAGATCCCGATGGCCGCCGTGAACGCGCCCAGCCCCATCGTGACAATCCCGCGCCAGGCCGGGCCGTCGGGCAGCAGCCGGAACGCGAACAGCGCGATCCCGTAGACGCCAAGCTTGACGATCAGGCCGGACAGGAACGCCGAGCCGTCGGCCGGAGCGACCGGGTGCGCGGCAGGCAGCCACACGTGCAGCGGGACCAGGCCGGCCTTGAACCCGAACCCGGCCAGCGCAAGCAGGTAGGCGGTGTCGCGCCAGTCGGCGGGGACCCGGTGGGCGCGCGCGGCGATCACGTCGAGCGAAAGAGACCCGGTCTTGGCGGCCAGGATGACGAAGGCAGCCACGATCAGCACGAATCCGGTCTCCGACAGAGCCAGGAACCAGAACGCCCCGCTGGCGACCTCACGGCTGCGCGGCTTGTGCAGGATCAGCAGATAGCACAGCAGCGCCATTGACTCCCACGAGACCAGGAACGTCGTCACGCCGCCGGCCGCAAGCACGGCGATGCTGGCGATCAGCGCAAGATTGTAGGCGGCAAGGTACAGGTTTGCCTGCGCCGAAGTTTCCTTGCGGGAACGAGGTGTGTACAGCGCAATCGCCACCGCCACGATGCCGAGCAACGTGGCGAACACGCCGGCCAGGCTCGTGGCCTGCAGCTGCAGCGAGCCGACCACGGTCGATCCACCCGGCGATACGACCCTGGAGTTGCCGGCCAGCAGCGCGGCGATCCCGCCAGCAAGAACGGCGATCCCGCCGATGGCCGACAGTCCGCAACTGCATCGCATCGCGGCGCTGACAGTGCCGGACAAGCCAGCCACGATCGCCGCGGCCGCCCAGGCGGCCGCGGCGGCACCGAACAGGATCAGGGCGGTCATGCCGGGCCGCCGGCGGTAAAGCTGAGGCTCGGTACCTTCTCGGCCAGCCGGTCCACGGCCACCAGCAGCCCGTGCAGCAGCGCCAGCGGGCTGGGCGGGCAGCCCGGAATCCACACGTCGACCGGCAGCACCTCTTCGGCCGACCCGTGACAGAAGGCGTCCGGCTGGTACACGCCGCCCAGCGCGCAGGCACCGGTCGCCACGACGATCTTGGGCGCCGGCATCGCGTCGTACGCCTTGCGGGCGGCAGCGGCGAAGGCCCGGAGCATGGGCCCGGTGACCAGCAGGAGGTCGGCATGCCGTGGCGCCGGCGTAAAGAAGAACCCGAGCCGGTGCAGGTCATAGTGCGGCGCCGCCAGCAGCCGGATCTCCTGCTCGCATGCCGCACACGAGCCGGTGTCCAGCGTCCGGATATGCAGGCTGCGGCGGAACTGGCTAGCGACGCGGCGGCGCAGCTCCTCGGCGGCAGCATCCGCACCGCGGCCCGGCGGCTCGCTCACCGTGTCTCCCGCTCGCCTCCGGGCCGCCTCAAGGCGGCGCCTTCCCTCGTCGCTCGTCCCTCGCTCCTCAGTCCAGGCGCCACCGCGGCCCGGCGGCTCGCTCACGGGCCAGCCTCCGGATCGTCGATGAGCGGTATCCGCTTGAGCAGCGCCTGCCTTGTCGTCGTGGCCAGCTCGAACTCGCTGCCCGGCGCGACGGCCTCGGGCGAGTGCTCACGGCACCAGCCGGCGACCGTGCACGCGCCAGCGTCGAAGACCAGCACGTCTTCCGATCGCGTGAGCGCCCGGCTCGGGCAGACTTGCACCAGGGCATCGGCGGCATGGCGGCTCAGCGCACCGGCGCGGAACGCCGGCGGGCCCGGCAGGTCGCGTGCGGATGGCTCAGGGCGGGCCGGGTACCGGGTAGTGACCACCCCCCGGCGCAGCCCCCGGATGAACCACTGCGGCATTGCTGGCGGCTCCCTTCTCTCGTACCTTCGCCTAGCGCGCCGTCCCGGCGACGGTCAGCCAGAAGCTGGCCTCGATGATCGGGATGTCGGTGAACACGTTCTGGGACCGGCACGCGTCGTCGAACCCGCGCCAGTTCCTGACGGCGGCCGGCCGCAGCCGGGCCCGGCTGATCCGGCCGGCCGCATCCAGCTCGACCCAGGCCAGGGACTCGCCACGCGAGGACTCGGCCCAGCCCAGGCCACAGCGGTGCTGGCCGTCGTCCGACCCGGCACAAACGCCCCCCGTGTCCGCGCTCTCTTTCGATCGCACGTCCGCCGGCAACCGGTCACGGCCGCCGGATGCCGCGAGCGCGTCGATGAGTCGGACGGACTCGTCGGCCTCGGCCAGCATCACGCGCATGCGGGCGAGCGCGTCGCCTGCCGCCTGACTTGCGGCAACGGTCGGCAGCCCGATGTAGGCGCCGGAGGGATGGTCGGCGCGGGCATCGGCGCAGACTCCGCTCGCCCGCGCGACCGGGCCGACCAGGCCCAGGCGACCTGCTTCCTCGAAGGTCACGGTGCCGGTGGCCTCCAGCCGGTCGAGGAACGAGTTCGTGCTCAGCAGGGCGTCGCATGCCCGGCGCAGCTCGCCATATGCGGTCGGCAGGCCCTCGCGAAGCCGGACCAGGTCAGGAGTGGTGCGCGCGCCGCCAATCTCGACGACTCCGAACAGGTACCGGTGGCCTAGAACCGCCGCGTTGAGCCGCAGCAACTGCTCAAGTGCGATCTCCGCGGCGGCGCGGCCGACGGCCAGGCCGCAGGCCTGGCACATGGCGGCGATGGCCGCCGCGTGGTTGTACAGACGCTCGAGCTCGAGCGCGATCGCCCTGGTCACCAGGGCCTCCGGCGCAGGTTCTGATCCCAGCGCGGCTTCGGCGGCGGCGGCGAACGCGCAGCTGTTGCCGACCGCGCCGAGTCCTTCGGCGCGCTCGATGTGAAACAGCGCCTGGTGCGGAGTCTTGCCCTGTGCCCGCCACTCGACGCCGCGGTGCTTGTGCCAGGTGAACAAGTACAGGTCGACGAGTTCCTCACCGCTGGTCACCAGGCCGTAGTACAGCGATTCGACGCCGACCTGGCGGACCGGGCCGAACGGGAACTCGAACGCCTGCCCGCCGACGAGGTGCGGAGCGTGCACGTCCTGCGGCGGCTCCACCGGAGCCCGGCCCAGCCTGGGCAGCTCGATGTCGGATTGCGGCGGCGTCGCGACCCGGTTCAGCGGCTTGCCGCCAGTCGGCCTGATGCCGAACTGCTCGTAGATCTCGCACTCCTCGGCGAAGGCAGCGGGCGCGATGTCCGACAGCGCCGGGTACCAGGGTCCGTCGACCTCAGTCTCGGTAATCAGGTACTGCTGGTCGTGGTCCAGCGCCCACACCATCCGCAGGATCACCGGGTCGGTGCCGGCCGCGAACAGGTCGGCGAGGCGGGCACCGGGGTGCTGCGCCAGTTCCGCGGTCACCACTTCCAGTTCGGCCGCGGCTACATCGGTGACCGCGACCGGTCCGGTGTCGATGTCCGCCCGGGTCATGACGGCGGCCCGCGGGCCCGCCGTATCCGGCCTGAGCGCGGTCATCCGAGTACCCCGATCGAGTGCGTGATCACGGTGCTCAGGCCGGCTGGTATCCAGAGGCCGAGCACGAGGAGGGCAGCCAGACCGACGGTGACAGGGGCTACAGCCGTCAGGCTGGCTGCCCGGCCCTGGTACGGACTGGCCCGGCCCGCTCCGGCCAGCCCGGCCACCGGCTCGCCGGTGGCCATGCCAGTGGTGGTCCTCGCGAACGCGATGAACGCGACCGCCAGCAGGAACAGGAGCAGCAGCGGCAGCACCGGGCTAGCGCCCGCGAACCCTGCCCTGACGATCGTGAGCTCGGACAGGAACAGGCCGAACGGCGGCGATCCCAGCACGGCGAAAGAGCCGAGCAGCAATGCTCCGCCGGTCAGCGGAACGGCGGCCAGCAGGCCGCGCACCCCCGCCGCCTCCCTGGTGCCGGAGCGCAAGGCGATGTCGCCGCTGGACAAGAACAGCACGGCCTTGGCGATCGCGTGGTTCAGCGTGTGCAGCAGCGCCCCGTACAGGCCGAGCACGCCGCCGAAGCCGAGCGCCACCGCGATGATGCCCATGTGCTCGACCGAGGAGTAAGCGAAAAGCCTCTTGAAGTTGCCCCTCCGCACCATGAACAGCACGCCGATCACGATTGACAGGAAGCCGAACACCAGCAGCACGAGGCGGGGAAACTCGGGACCGAGGCCGGCCTTCGCGATCGCCAGGAACCGGATGATCGCGTACATGCCGGTGTTCAGCAGCGCTGCGGACAGCATCGCGCTGGCCGGGCTCGGCGCCTCCGCGTGCGCGTCCGGCAGCCAGGTATGCATCGGTGCCAGCCCGACCTTCGTTCCGTACCCAACGACCGCGAGCAGGAACGCCAGCCGCAGGCTCGCGGGCGCCAGCGAGCGGGCATGCGCGAACAGGAACGGCCAGGTCAGCCGCAGGTCAGGCGCGAGGTGGAGGGCGCTGGCGGAGTAGAACAAGAACAGCGTGCCGGCCAGCGCGATCGTCACGCCGAGCGAGCTGATGATCACGTACTTCCACGCTGCTTCCAGCGAGCTGGCCTTGCCCTCCAGGCCGACAAGCGCGGCGCTGGCCAGCGTGCTGGCCTCGATGAGCACGAACAGGAGGCCAAGGTTCCCTGTCTCCAGCGAGGCCAGCATCAGGGCCGCGAACAGCCCGAAGAAGATGAAGTACAGCCGGACCTGGAAGCTCGTCAGCCGGCCGGCCGCCTCCTCGGCCGACAGGTAGCCGACCGACCCGACGGCGGCCAGCAGGGTCACGGCCGAGACCGTGAACAGGAAGAAGCAGCTGAGCGAATCCACGTAGAGGTAGCCGCCGAGACCGCGCACCGGCACGCGGTGCAGCTGAGCCACGAGCAGCCAGACCGCGGCCGCCAGGGTCAGGCTCGCGCCCGCGGCACCGCTCCAGCCCGCCACCCGGCCGCGAGCACCGGACGCCGCCGCTACCGTGCCTGCCAGCGGGCCGGCGATGATGATGAACGCCAGGACTGTCATCCCTGCAGCTCCCTCAGCTCGGACGAGCTCGCGCTGGCGAGCTGGCGGGTCAGGCCCGAGACGAACACGAGCATGATCAGGACGCCGGCCACGACGTCGAGGAAGATCCCGGCCTCGACGATGAAGGGGAACGTGGCGACCAGGGTGATCGCGCCGAGGAACACCCCGTTCTCCACGATGAGCCAGCCGATCAGCTGCGCGACCGTGTGCCGGCGGACCACCATGGCGAGGGCGCCGAGGAGTATCACCGCGGTCGACAGTGGCACGATCGCCGCGGCGACCAGGCCGTGAGGCAGGAGCTGCGGCCTGGTCACCAGATAGGCGAACGCGGTCAGGCCTCCGCCGGCGATCAGCGAGGTGGACAGGCCGGTGGAGAGCGCGGCATCGCGCTTGAGATCGAGTCGGCGGATCAGGAGCCTGCGCGCGGCGACCGGAATCGCGATGCCCTTGATCGCGAGCGTCGCCACGGCGAGTATCCAAAGCTCCGCGCGGCCGAACGCGTAAGCGGCGACGCCGGCGGCGAAGGCCAGCACGACGGACTGAGCGCCGTAGTAGGCGACGTACCGGTTGAACAGCTTGGAGCCCAGGCACGCAAACGCCAGCAGGAGGATGACCACGCCTGACAGGTCGAGCAGGACGCCGACCGTGCTGGTTGCGGACAGGCTCTGCACGGCTCAGGCGCCAATCACGTAGGACGTCGCCACGCCGACCAGAGCGAGCAGGAAGGCGGCACCGAGAAACTCAGCGATCCGGAAGAAACGAAGCTTGGCGAACGACGTGTCGATCACGACGATCGCCAGTCCGCAGAGGGCCAGCTTCCCGGCGAGTGCCGGGATCGCGAGGACGGCACTGGCGAGGTCGGCGCCGTTGCCGAGTCCCCAGGGCAGGACGAACACGTTCATGAAGATCGAGGACAGCAGGAAGAACTTCATCCAGCTGCCCCACTTCATCAGCGCGTAGGCGCGGCCCGAGTACTCGAGCACGCGGCTCTCCTCGATCATGGAGATCTCGGTAGTCCCGCCATGGCTGTCGATCGGGATCCGTCCGTTCTCGACCAGCACGATCATGAAGAACGCCAGCAGGCCGAGCACGTGGGTCGGGAGCACCAGCGCGTACGGCGAGGCGGATATCGCGTGGTTCATCAGGTACGGGTTGTCCGACGCCGATACCGCGCCCACGGTGAAGAACACGAGGATCAGGGCGGGCTCGGCCATGCTGCCGATCCAGCTGGCCCGGCTGGCGCCAAGGCCGCCGTAAGGGCTGGCGGTGTCCAGGCCGGCCAGCGAGGTCATAAAGCTGGCGAGCGCCAGCACGAACGCCCCGCCGATCAGGTCGGCGAGGAACGCCAGCGGCAGCGGGGTGTTGGTGATCACCGGGACGATGACCGAGACCGTCAGGTAGCAGGCGAACGTGACGAACGGCGTGATCGCAAAGACCCACGACGCCTGGTCGCTGGTGGCGCTGCCCTTGCGCAGGAGCTTGGCCAGGTCGCGGTAGGGTTGCAGCACGCTCGGGCCGCGCTTGGACTCGACGATCGCCTGCGCCCTGGCCAGCCCGCCGGCATACAGCGGCGCAGCCAGCAACACCACCAGGCTCTGCAGGACCTGGGCGACGACAGCAGACAGCAAAAGACCTCCACCTGGGCGGATCGTCCGTGCAGGTAGAGGCCATCAGCCGGGACTCCCCCGGCGTTACGCGAGCCTCATCGCGTGATCTTCTTCAGCATACACAGCGCTAGGTCAGCGCGGAAGCCGCTATGCCTGGCAGGCCGGTTACTGACTGCTTAGCAACAGCACCGGCACCGGACAACTCTGGACAGCGCAATCGGCCACCTGACCGAGCCGGGACTTGCGGCGCCGTCCGTCGCCGTGCCGGCCCAGCACCAGCACGTCGAAGCCGTGCTCGGCTGCATACCGGGTCACGACCTGAGCGGGGGTATCGCGATCGGCGTAGACGACCTGGGCGCTCATCCTGACCGCGTTGCCCGTCGGCAGGTCGCGGCGCAATTCGCCGAACACGATCTCCGCGAGCTCCGCGAGGTGCCTGCCCTCGCCATCCTCGTCGGTGTCGCCGTCAGCTCGCGGCGCGCGCCGGATGACCGAAAGCGCCACCACGTGCCCCCCGTCGCTGGCTACGATCGCCGCCGCCGCCCTGATCGCGTCGGCCCCGTCCGGCGACCCGTCGAAGCCCGCGAGGACACGCCGGAACGGCCCGACCGACTTCACCCGAGCCACCCGCCGGTAACGCATGTCGCCCGACTCAACGACAGCCTCCAGACTCCCGGCAACCAAAGGACTGCGCAGAGGCCATCAGCGACATTCTTCGCGGTTACGGCGAGCCTCATCGCCTGTGGTCATTGTCACGACCTGATCGCCGCCTCACAAGGGTCTCCCGCTATTACCCGTCTGACGAGCGGACCAGGGTCGGCCTTGACCCGCCCCGCTCCCCATTGCCACACTGCTCGGTGGCGATGGGGCTCGCCTGCAAGCGCGGCGTCCGCCGCTGACAGTCCCTGTACCAGCCAACTGGTGGTCAGGGTGAGGCATGTCCAGGGTGAGCGAAGACGAGGTCCTACTCCTGTGGCGAGCGCTACGCGGGTTTCGGTCAGGCCGGCGGCCGGCCTGCTCTGCCCGTGGCAGTCCGCCGACCAGCCCGTGCCCGCTGCATGACCGCTGCCCGCGATGGCAGGGTGAGCCCGACGACTGGCTGGCCAGCCTGGAGGAGACGTCTGGTCAGACCGAGCGCAGGCGCTCAGCGTGGCCGTGCAGCAGGCTGCTGGAACTGCTGTCACCCGACCTGACGAGGATCGGCCCGTGACGGCGTGCGGGCGGGGCGGCTAGCATGCCGGCTGCCACCCCGCTCCCCCACGGGCCAACGGTCCTGACCCTGTACGGCGCCGAGGACCTGCTGACCGCTCCCGGCTGTCCCGTGTGCCGGTATGCCGGGGAGGCCAGCGACCGTTACTTCGGCTGGTTCGCGCTCGAAGGGCACGCCCAGCCCGGAATGATCGCGACACTGGCTGGATCGCTGGGCATGTGCGCCGCGCACAGCCGCAGGCTCATCGGTCAGCCGGGCGCAGCGGTGCGCCTTACCGCCGTCTACCGGTACGTCGTGACCGCAGCACGGGACCGGCTGGCGGGCAGCACCGCTCCGGTCGCGCCCTGCCCGGCCTGCGAGCACGACGACGCGGCCGCCGGGCGCGCGCTCGAGACACTGGTGGACGGGCTCGACGACGGGTCGGTCGCAGATCGCTGCCGCGATCTCGGTGGCCTGTGCCTCCCGCATCTGTCGGTTGCCTCCGGCGGCGCCCGGCGACGGGTAGTTGCCTGGCTGGGTGAGACCGTGCGGGCAACCCTCGCCGCCGGCCAGGACCGGATCGGTTGGCTGGCCGGAGTCGACCATGACGCCGGGGCCAGGGCCGCGCTGCGGGCTTCGATCCCCGCCGCCGACACGCCCGCGCCCTGCGCGTGCCCGGCCTGCCTGGCGGCGCTGCGGGCGGAGCGCGACAGCCTCGCTGTGCTTCCAGCCGGCCCAGGCAGGACGCTAGATTACCCGAATACCGCGCCGGCGCTGTGTCCCGGCCACCTCGCAGATGCGGCCGCCGCGGCGGCGACGGCGGGCGGATTGCGTGCGCTGCTGGCGTCGCAGGCTGCGGTCCGCGTCGACGGAAACCGGCCGGACGCCGGCCGGTCCCGCTGGCGCCCAGCCGCTCTCCACCGGGACCGTTCTCCCCGCTGTCCCGTCTGCCGGGCACGCGGCGAGGCCGAACAGCGAGCCCTCACGGGCATTATCAGTGCACTCCGGAGTTCGCCGCCAGAAGCAGGCCAGAGGGTGCCACTGTGCGCCCGGCACCACCTGGGCGTACGCGCCGCCGCTGGGCGGGCCAGTGAGCCGCTGGCCCGCCAGGCTGCCGCGACTGCGGACCAGCTCGCCCGCGATCTGGCGGCGGAATTCGACGGCACCACCTGGGCTCGGCGCCAGGGTGCCCCCGCGCCTGAACCCGTCGCCTGGCGCCGGGCGGCAGAGTTCCTCGACGGAACTGTTTTCGGTGCCAGTCGCCCATCCAGGTAGGACGGCCACCCGCCAGGAGGCAGCGGGTCGCGGCCAAGGCTGGACCAGCGTGCCTAGCCCTGAGCGCCGTCGGGCGAATCGTCCATATCGCGAGGCGTCACAAAACTGGCCAGTAGTGCGCGACCGTGCTCTAGTTCGGACCACGGCAGCCTGAATTCCAGGACTGCGACTGCCGCAGTCGGGAACTTCGCCGCCATCCGGCCGAGCGCCGTGTCCGGAGTCCGGGGCGCTGGCTGACCGCCGTGAGCGTAGTCCTGGCCGGCCAGTGCGAGCGCTAGCTCCGGCAGTGCAGGGTCGTGGCCGATGACCATGACGGTTCGCGCCGCGGCTGGACGTCCGCGGACAAGTTCGAGCAGGCGGCGCTCGGATGCTTTATAAACCCGCCGGTCGAACGCGGCGGGTGGCTCGACGCCGAGTTCCGGTTGCACGAGCTGCCACGTCTCGCGGGCGCGGCGAGCCGTTGAACACAGGACGTGGTCTGGAATGTACCCCTCCCGGCGCAGCCACCGTCCCGCGGCCGGAGCGGCTCGGCGGCCGCGGCCAGCCAGCGGCCGGTCGTGATCTGGGACGTTGCCAGGCCACGCCGACTTGGCATGCCGCAGGAGGACCAGCGTGCGTGCCGAATTCGCCTCCATGGCAAGAGCATCTCAGGTCGGCGGGTTGCGAACGGCGGGTGCCCGGCCGGCGTGGCGGAGCAGGCCACGACTAAGTACGGCCCTGGTAGTTATCGTTCGCCGACCAGGCGCGCGCAGACACCGAACAGGTGCAGGTCGGCCGAGACCTCGGCCTGACGGCAGAATGCAGGGATGTCCCCTGTAGCCAGGGATTCCCAGCACAGGCTGTCGGCCAGCGCGATCGCTCGCTCGGCCGCCGGGGCAAGTGCGGTCAGCGACCCGGCTTCGACCTCGTGGCGCAGGCACACCACATCACGAGCCGTGTCTGTCGTGGCGACTGCCTGCAATTGCTCGAGACGTACCGACAGCTCGCCGACGAGGTACTCATGCGTCATCGCGAATCACCGCGCCTGAGGCGGAACGGTGCACGCTGCCGCCGCCGGGGGCGCGGGTCAGCCGTTGCCAGTTCGGCCAGGGCCAGCCAGCCCGCGGCGAACAACCAGGCGGCCAGGACGTCGGTCGCCCAGTGCACGCCGAGGCAGATCCGGCTTCCGCCTACGGCCGCGCCCGCAGTGATGGCTGCGCCGTTGCTGAGTAGAGGCCCGGCACCCACCGCGTTAGCGCAGGCTCCGGCCGTCAGCACGGCCAGGCTTGTGTGTTTAGAGGGCAGGCTGAACCCCTCCGGCTCGGCCATCCAGATCGTCTCCGGCGGTCGCGGCCGGGCCACGACTTGCGCAAGCCTCCGGCGTGCAGCCATTCCCGTTATCACTGTAAGGCCGGGCACCCAGCTCGACCGGCGGTCACCCTGGAGCAGCCCGGCCACCGCGCAGACGGCGATCGGGAGGAAAGCCACCGCTGGCTCAGCCGCGGCGCTGACCCTGCGCGCCGCGCGGATCGCCGCGGGGCTCCGCCTGCTCACCACGAGGTTGCTGATGGTCTGATCCAGCTGGTCACGCCAGCTGTCCTGAGCCTGAGCCGCGAGTACGCCGCACCCTATGAAGGCCAGCGCGCATCTGGCGGCAAGCGGCCATCGCTGTGGCTGACGCGACGTCGGCCGCGACGCGGCAATGCCGACAAAGTCATCAATAGCCGACAAGAGGTAGGCCATGCGTGCGACCCTCCAGTTCAGGACGCAGGACCCATCGGCCATCAGGCATACAAGCTCGCGCAGGCCGTACGCGGCTTCGGCGGGGTCCACCGCCGAGTGGGCTCACCACTGCTGCCAGCATAAGCCCGCGCGAGTCAGCAGTCACACGCGGCGAGCCGGGGCTGGCGGTAGCGGGGCGGACGAGGACATGACCGCGGTCGTACGTCAGGCCGAGCGCATCATCTACGAGGTCCCGCGCCGTCAGCCGATATCACAATCGCCGGTGGCGCTCTGGGCACGGGCCGTCGTTCCACGTAACCTTGAGACGTCGGCGGAGGGGCCCGCCGTCAAACGCGGACGCGCCGCCAACGGTCCCTGCTGAAGGCAGGAGGCCGTTGTTGTGCGTCCGGATGATGTATGTGCCTGTCCGACCGCCCCGACCGAGGTTCCAGAAGGCCAGTCAGCAACGGGCCTGCCCGATGCCGACTTGCGGCAACTGATCACGCATCTGTACGTGTGCAGGGGCCAGTCGACGTACAGGATCGGCGAGCTCACGGGCATCGGAAGGCAGCGTGTCGGCCGGATGCTCTCCCGCGCCGGAGTCCCGGTCAAGCCGCGAGGCGAGGGCAGGCCTCGATCGCGTGACGACCAGAGGGTGACGCTCGACCAGCTCATGACCAGGCTTTACGTCGAGGCTCGCCTGTCCTCGGTGCAGATTTCAGCGCTGACCGGTGTGCCGCACCGCACTGTACGCGCCAGGCTCCGGGCCGCTGGCGTGCGGATGCGCACCAGGGGCGGGCTCAACCGCGAAGATCGCACCGCGGTCCCCGTTGACGCGCTGATGCGGCTGTACGTCGGGGCGGGCCTGTCGGCAGCCGATGCGGGACGGTTGCTGGGAGTTTCCAGGCAGGTCGTGCTGCGTACGGCGCACGACGAGGGTGTCCCGGTGCGGATAGGAGGGCCGCAGCCCAGTCACGGCCCTACCGAGATCGAGCTTGTCAAGGCACTGTACGACGATCCGCTGGTGCGTTCCGCGCTAGCACGCCACGGTGTTGCCTCCCGGCCTGCGGGAGGCCCGATTTGGCGGCGATTCCCGGTGCCCCTGCCGGTCAGCTCAGAACTGGCGGCGGAGCTTTACGTTGAGTGCGGACTGGCGGTGCGCCACATCGAGTTGGTCACCGGGCAGGCGGCCCAAACGGTACTGAGGAAGTTGCACGCCAACGGGATCACGCCCAGGCCACCAGGTGGACGGTCACCCTTTATGCGCAGGTGGCGCACTCCGATGTGAGTCTTAGTGCAGGCCAGTGACCAGCGCCAGGACGGCAATGAGCGCGATCAGCATGTAGGCCAGGTACGCGTCGAGGCGGCCCGACTGCAACCGCTGCGCTTGCCGCACCGCGAGCGCGAACGGCCGCCGGAAGGGCCGGTAGAAGTACTCCTCCGTGACCTCGATGACGTCGGAGCTGTACTCGACATGGGCTGCGGCCGCGCCGGCGTCCGGGTCCCTGGCATCATCACTGACCTCGAGCCTGGTGACCTCGGCTCGGGTGTGCAGGATGGCGGCGAGCACCCGCCGCGCGGGATTCGCGAAGGCGAAGGCGGTGTAGCTCGCACGTCCGGAGACGCCCGCGGTGGCTGAGCGCCAGGCCGGGACGCGGCGGACTCGCAGCAGGCGCCCCCCCGATGCGAGCCAGGCCAGCACGGCGACCACCGCGAACAGCGTCGGCATGACGATCCAGAGCCACGAAGGCGACAGGATCGAGAAGCCGGCGTACACCGGTTGCAGCACCCAGGGCGACTTCAGCGCCGCTGTCACCGCGGCGGACGGCAGCACCGGGACGAGCCCGGCACCGATCATCCTGATCTCGAGCGGTGCCAGCGCGGCCAGCGCCAGGCACGCAGCGGCGAGCGCGACGATGCCTGCCCGGCCGGCGAGACCGGGATCACCGTCGCCGCTGGCCGCCGCGCTTCGAGGCGAGCCGAGCACGACCAGGCCGACCAGCCGCACGAAGGTCACGCCCGCGAAGCCCGCGGTCAGCGCCACCGCCGCGCCGGTCACGGCCAGCACCAGCCGGTCAGCCAGCCCCGGCACCCGGAACTGCTGCATGAGCGCCTCGAGCAGGAACCACTCGGAGACGAAGCCTGCCGTCGGCGGCAGCCCGGCCAGCGTCAGGCTGCCGATCGCGAGTCCGGTGCCGCTCCAGGGCGTCCGCCGCACCGACCCGCGCAGGTCGTCCAGGTCATCCCGTCCCGCTGCGGCTTCGATTCCTGGGCTGGAGACAAACAGCAGCGATTTCGCCGCGGTGTGGGCGATGACCTGGAGAGTTGCGGCCAGCAGCCCCGCCGCCGTGAGGGCACGGCTGCCGGTAGCGGCGCCGACCAGGGCCACGCCGAATCCGGCCAGGATGAGGCCGGTGTTCTCCACGCTGGAATACGCGATGACGCGCTGCAGGCTGCCCTGCACCGCGGCGTGGGCGATGCCGAGGACGGCGGTCATGCTGGCGAGCAGCAGCAGGACGTCGCTCACCGCAGCAGGGGGTGGGCCGAGCACGGCCAGCGTGCGCCACAGGCCGTAGAAGCCCACATTGACCGCAACTCCGGCCATGATCGCGCGCGCAGGTCCGGTCGCGGCGGCGTAACCGCGCGGCAGCCAGACCTGGAACGGGACCAGCCCGACCTTGACCGCGAAGCCCGCCAGCAAGAGCACGCAGGCGGTGGATCGCAGTGGTCCGTGGGCCACGTGGGCCAGGCCGGCCAGCGTCAGCGATTCTGACCTGGTGACCAGCAGGAGCAGGCCAGCGAGCAGAAACGCGCCACTTATGCGGCCGAATGCGAGCGTGACTAGCGCGGCCGCCGGACGGCCATGCGTGACCCGGCGGTAACCCGACAGCACCCAGAAGGCCAGCGTCAGCGACTCCCACGCAAACAGCAGCGTGAACGCGTCCCTCGCGGTGAGCACGACCGCGACCGAGCCGAGGGCGAGTGCGTACCCGGCGCCCAGGCCGCGGCGTCCTGGCCCGCTGGGGCCGATAGACCACGAGGCGAACGCGAGCGACACAGCCGCCGCCGCGGTGAAGGCGATCACGAGGAACAGGCCGGAGAGCCGGTCTGCGGCGAGTCCCGGAATCACGGAGAAGCCCGGCCGCGCGCCGATCGCCACGACTCCGAGCAACCCGCCGGACCTGAGCGCCACCGCCCGGCCCGCCAGGGCGGCGGCGCCGGCGACGGCCAGGCTCACCGAGCCGACGGTGCCTACCAGGTACGGTGCGGCCCGCCACGCCCGCCCCCGCGGCCCGGCTCCCAGGTCAGCCGCGGCCGCAAGGGCGAGCAGGATCAAGCCGACGGCCAGCGCGACTCCGAACCCCGTCATCGCGCGTCACCAGCCGCCGCTGACGTCAGCGGTCCGGCGCTTGCAGGAATCCGGCCCACCGCCGTCAGGAGCGCCGACAGAATCGCGAACGGGCTAGGCGGCGAGCCTGGCAGCCACACATCGACCGGCACGATGTCACCTACGCCGCCGCTAACGGCGTAGGACGGGCTGACGATGCCGCCGCCCACCGCGTCCGTCCCGACCGCGATGACCACCTTCGGATCGGGCATCGCGTCGTAAGTCTCGCGTAGCGGCCCGGCCATGCCGCGCGCGCCCGCCCCGGTGACCAGCAGGATGTCGGCGTGCCGCGGGCTGGCCGTGAAGAACAGGCCAAGCCGGTGAATGTCGTACACCGGGTTGAGGAGCGCCATGATCTCCCACTCCTCGCTGCCGTCGGATCCAGCGTCGACGTGACGCAGGTGCACCGAACGGCGCAGGGCCCTCGTGCGGACGCGGAGCCGGTCGCTCACCTCACGGAGCGCGTCCGGGCTCTCGGCAGCCGGTACCACCAACTCCGGCCGGGTGAGCGTCGCGCGATGCGGGTCGGCCGACCAGGCGAAGACGTCCGGCCGGGCGGCGACGCAGCGGCCGCAGAGGATGCACTTGCCCTGGTCGACGCGGATGCCACCATCCTGATCCGCGCTGATCGCATCGACCGGGCACAGTCGCGCCGCCTCAGCCGCCGGGAGCGCGGCAGCGGCCGGGCCCGGCTTGACTGTTGCCGGTCCGCGCGTCGCGTTCGCGTAAACGTCCGGTCGTCCCGGCCATCCGGTCGTCAGGACGCCGTTGCGCAGTCCGCGCAAGACCCACATCTAATGCCTCGCCATCTACCGGGCCGCCCCGGCCACGGGCAGCCCGAAGCTCGCCTCGATGAACGGGAAGTCGGTCAGGATGTCACCGGCGAATACCTCGTGCATCAGCACCAGGTTGTGGAACGCCGCCGGCCGCACCCGGCAGCGAGTGATCACGCCGCCCTCGATGCGCACGTCATACAGGAGCTCCCCCTGCGGTGCTTCAGCCCACCCGGTTGCACGTCCGTCCGCCTGGCCCAGGTCGGCGCGCAGCGGACCCGACCCGGCGTCGGCCAGCTCGTCGGCGGCCTGGCGGAGCAGGTGGACTGAACCGCCGATCTCGTCGACTCTGACTTCCAGCCGGGCCAGCGCATCGCCGTCCGAGCGCGAGCTAGTCGTCATGCCCAGCAATCCGTACGCCGCATAAGGCCTGGACTGCCGAATGTCCTCGCCAGCGCCCGACGCGCGCCCGATCGGACCGAGCGCGCGGTGCTCGGCTGCCCTGGCCGGGGCCAAGGGTCCGGTGCGGCGCAGGCGATCAAGGAATGACGCGGTGCCCATCAGCAGGTCGAGATCGGGTGTGATGCGCCGGTCCAGGTCGCCAATCGCGCCCAGCAGGTCAGGCGGCCCAAGCAGCGGCGGACCGCTGACGCCGCCCGGTACGACCAGGCCGCGGCCGAACCTGCTGCCCGACAGCTCGCCCGCTAGCCGCAGGACCCGCTCCTTGTGCCAGCCGAACCTGGCGGTCGCCACGGCCAGCCCGGCCCCGTCGGCCAGCCGGACGATGATGTCCAGATGACATGCCAGCCGCTCCAGCTCGGCCTGCGCGACCCGGATCAGCGACGCTCGCCAGGGCACATCCAGGCCCGCGATCCGCTCGACCGCCTCGCAGAACGCGATCGCATTGGCGACCGACGCGACGCCCTCGGTCCGCTCGGCCAGCAGTACCCCGTCGGCCGGGCTCAGGCCCTCGAAGCGCTTCTCGATCCCGCGATGCTTGTAGAAGATCCGCATGTTCAGGTGCGGGATGTCCTCGCCCGGCGTCTCGACCAGGTACTCGATCGACTCGGTCACTCCCGACCGCACCGGCCCGTGCGGGATCGTGAACAGCCCCGGCCCGGCGGCATGGCGCGGCAGCACACCGGGATCGGGATCGATCGCAGCCGGGGCCGCGCCGCCTCCCGGCATCGGCAGATCCGTGCTACTGGTCGGCAGGACCAGCGGCTCTAGCCGCGGATGACCCTCAGGCACGACGCCGAACAGGTCGTGAATCTCGCGCTCGTACCAGAACGCCGGCGCTACCTGAGGGGTAAGTGCCGGGTAGCGCACTTGATCGGACGGCAGCAACGCCTCGAGGCTGGTGATGGTTGCCCGGTCGGCCAGTTGAGCGGTGAGCACCAGCCCGTCGGGATGAGCGGTGGCGAACAGGTCAGCCAGCCGGCTGCCGGCCTCGATCTGGCGGACGACCAGGTGCCACAGCGCAGGGACGCTCGCGGCCAGCCCGGGCTCAGTGGCGGCAGTCATGACGCCCGCCCGCTGAGGATCTCGACGGCCCGCAAGAACAGGTCGGTGAGCTCGGCTGGCGGATGCAGGCCGAGTACCAGCAGGGCCAGCACGCCCAGCGCGACCGGCACCACCATCCATGCGCTCGGTTCGCCGCGAGCCAGCGTCGGCGCGGCAGCACCAGACGCGGGAGCACTAGGACGGTCAGCCGCGGCCGTCGCGCTACCCGCCGTCACCAGCTGTCTAACGGGCCGATCGGATGGCCGTGCGGCGGGCAGCATTAGCATGCGCGTTGTCGAGGCGGCCAGGCCGAAGAATGCCACCGTGACCGCGATGATGAGAAATGCGGCGGTCGCGTAGCTACCCGAGCTCAGGCCGCCGGCAACGATCTCGAACTCGCTCCGGAACACGCCGAAGGGCGGCATTGCGCCGAGCGCGAAGATGGCGAGCAGGAACAGCGGCCCGCTCGACGGCAGCAGATCCAGGCCACCGCGGATGGAGTCGATCCGCTTCGTCCCGAACTTGCGCACGAACACGCCCGCACCCATGAACGCGTTGGCCTTAGCCGCGGCGTGCCCGAGCACATGCAGCAGGACGCCGGCCAGGGCGGCGGGGGCGCCAAAGCTGACCCCGATGGCCAGGATGCCCATGTGCTCCACGCTCGAGTACGCGAGCAGCCTCTTGATATCGCGCTGACCGAACAGGTACAAGGCCGCGAGCAGCAAGGATGCGATCCCGAACGCAAGCAGCACCCCGCGCGGGAACGCCGGGCCGAGCGTTGCCGCCGCCACCTGGTAGAACCGGAGGATCGCGTAAAAGCTCACCGCCAGCAGCGACCCGGACAGCAGGGCCGACACCGGCGTCGGTGCTTCGGAGTGGGCGTCCGGCAGCCAGGTATGCAAGGGCACCAGGCCCATCTTCGTGCCGTAACCAACCACGGCCAGCACGAATGCCAGCTGCACCGCAGCGTGCGGCAGGCGCCGGGCGGCGGCCAGGAGCTGGGTGAAGCCGAGATCGTAGGACTGGCCGAGGACGTGCGCGCCCGCATAGTAGGCGAAGATCGTGGCCAGCAGCGCGAGGCCCAGCCCGGCCGACGCGAGCAGCACGTATTTCCATGCCGCCTCTGCTGCGCCGTCGGTGTCCTCGATCGCGACCAGCAGCGCCGAGATCACGGTGGTGACCTCGATCGCGACCCACAGCAGCGCGAGGTTGCTCATCATCGGCGCGACCAGCATCGCCCAGGCGAACAGGTTCAGGCCCGCCCAGAACTGGCGCGCCCGCCGGCCCTCCCGGCCCTCGTGCGCGGCGCCGCCCGCGTAGCCGACCGAGTAGATCGCCACGGTCGCGTAAAGGAACGAGGTGGCCAGCAGAAAGACCGCGCTGACCGCGTCGACCCGCAGCGCCCGCAGGTACTCAAGGTCGCCGTGCGCCGCCGTCGGCGTCAGCGCGATCACCAGCCCGAAGCATGCGATGCCGCACGCCGGGGTGAGCATCTTCGCGGCCCGGAGCGGTGCGCGCAGGCAGGCCAGGGCGGTCGCCAGCGGCAGCGCCAGCAGCAACAGCATCACGGCGTGCACCGGCTATCCCCGCAGTCTGGTCAGGTCGGCGGTGGACATGGACTCGGCGCGGCCGTGATGCACGCGGATCAGCAGGCCGAACACGACGACCGCGACCAGCAGGTCGAATAGGAAGGCCACCTCCAGGATCAGCGGAAGCCCGGCCGCCACGACCAGCGCGGTGAGCGAGACGCCGTTTTCCAGCGACAGGAACCCGATGGCCTGGGACACGACGTCCCGGCGGACGATCATGAGCACGAACGCGACCAGGATGACGGCCACCGAGACCGACAGCGCCGTCGCCGGAAGCACCGGGCTGGTGATGCCGAGGGCTGCGACGGTGAAGAAGCCGAAGGCCGCCACCGCGATCGCGACCAGCACCGCGTTCGCCACGCTGAGCGCATGGCTGCCCGCGATGTCGCCCCAGCGCGGGTCGCCGCCGATCGCACCGATGCCGCGCAACAGCCTGCGCAGCACGACCGGCACGATCACGGCCTTGAGCGCGAACGACAGCGCCGCCAGGGCGTACAGATCCGGGAGGTGGCGGGTCGCGGCGACGACCACAGCCAGGACCGAGATCAGCGCCGACTGGGCCGCGTACAAGCGGACCTGATCGCGCAGCAGTGCCTGCCTGAACATGCCGAACTCGGCCAGCAGCACGCCCACCGCGATGACGTTGGCACCACCGGACAGCGCGCTCGGCGCCGCCACCGTGGCCGCGATGACTCCCGACATCACCCGCCACCCAGGTAGAGCGTGAACACCCCGAGCACCGCGAGCAGGAACGCGCCCGCGGCGAACTCGGTGATCTTGAACAGTCGCAGCTTGGCGAACGAGTTGTCGATCACTGCGATCACGACGCCGAGCAGGGCGGCCTTGCCGACAAGCGCCGCGATCGCCAGCAGCACGGGGACCAGACCCGGGGTCGAGGCCAGGCCCCATGGCGCGACGAACACGTTGAGCAGGATCGTGAACAGGATCAGCTGCTTCATGGCCGAGCCCCACTTCAGCAGCGCGAAGTACGGCCCAGAGTGCTCGAACGGCCGGGCCTCCTCGATCATCCCGAACTCGTTGGTGCCCGTGTGGGTCTCGACCGGGATACGGGCCGTCTCGTAGAGAATCACCATGAACAGCGCCGCGGCGGCGAGCAGGTGAGCGGGCCGGATGATCTGCCCGGCGGAGGAGCGCACCGTGGCGGCCAGGGCGTAGGGCAGGTCGGTTCCCGTGACCAGCGCGACCGTGAACACGACGAACAGCACGACCGGCTCGGTGATCGCGCCGAATGTCTTAGCCCGGCTCGCGCCTAGCTGGGCGTACGGGCTGCCGGTCTCCAGGGCGGCCACGGCGACCAGGAAGCTGGCCAGCGAGAGGATGAAACCTCCGCCGAGGATGTCTCCCATGTAGCCAAGCGGCAGGCCGAATGTGGTGAGCACCGGGATCAGCAGCGGCACCGTCAGGTAGCAGGCCATAGCGCCCAGCGGCACGGCCAGGAACACCCAGCTGGAGCCCTCGGGGGCTAGCGCCTCCTTGCGGAAGAGCTTGGCCAGGTCGTAGTACGGCTGCAGGACGCGCGGCCCGGTCCTCCCCTGCAGCCGTGCCTCGACCCGGCTGATCACGCCCGAGACACCAGGGGCAGCCGCCGCGATCGTCACGACCTGGAGCAGCTGGACGACGGGTATTGGCAGCGCCGGACTCACCGTAGTACTCGTCGCGGGCGGGTCCCTGCGCTGCGAGCCGGGCCGCCCGTCGTATCTTCGCCGGGCGGCTCGTTAGTTTCGCTGACCACTGATGTCTCCTCCCACGCCGGGTTGGCGGCAGTGCGTGGTAGAGGCCATCAGCGAAACTGATCCGCGGTTCTTGGCGAGCCTCATCGCCAGTCGCTCCTTTGTATCGTACGCTCCGCGGCGACTGCAATTCACATAGGTCACTTCCGTCACACAGCTTGGACGCCGGTCTGGCTAGACGCCGACTGCCGCGGTCCCGGATTCGCCGGGAATCCGGCCGAGGGCCGCGCGGATGCTGCGGTCGCGCTCGTCAAGCTCAGCCAGCTGGCGGTCACGCTCCTGGCCGGCTTGGGCCCTTATCAGGCTCGCATGGTCCAGGGCCGCGGTCAGCCGCTGGGCCGAGATCGCGTAGCGACGGCGTACGTCGGCGATGACCTGCCTGGCCGCCTCGGCCAGCCGGTACTGCAGGTCACCCCGCGCGCGTCCGATCTGGCTGCTGACCAGCTGGTCGACCTGGTCGAGCACCGCCCTGCGGGCCAGGCGCCGGCCGTAGTCACCGGGTACCCGGCGCCGGATCGCGCCGGCCACCAGTTCGGCCTGGTCCACATGCTCGTCCAGCGTGTAGAAGAAGCTGCGGCTGTCGGGCAGCCGTTCGTCAGACGCCGGCAGCGTGAGTTCGAGGCCGAGCAGATCAGCAGCCGCAGTGCGCACGGCGGCTAGCTCCGCCTCCAGGTCGGACAGCAGCCTCTGGCCGAGGGTGCGCAGCCCGTCCTGCAGCCGGCCGGTCTGCTCCTGACGCCAGTCCTCGGCCGCCGCGGCGACCATGCCCGTCAGCTGCGCCCGGCCCGAGCGCTCGATCTCGGATACCGGGACTGCGGCCAAGTCCCGGTCCAGCACCGCGGCCATGCGCTCGGCGGTCTCCGCCGACAACCGCGGCCGCGCGTCGGCGGCAGCGGCGTTGAGAGCCTCAAGCAGCCGCCTGGATTGCGCGGTCGCCCGGTCCTCGGCATCGACCCGGCCACTGGACATGGCGGCCAGCCGGGCGCGGAACGCCGCGACCTGGGCTCCGGCGTCCTCGCCGGGCAGTCGCGCGGCGCGCTGAGCCAGCGCCACCTCGTCCAGAAGCTGCCGCCCGATCCGGCGTGCATGCCGAGCCACGGAACGCTCCAGCCCGGCGATCCGGCCGGCATCGAGATAGCCGGTGAAGTCCTGGGCGAAGGCGGTGAAGCCGGCATCACCGGCCGGGGTCAGCGCGGTCCGCGCGGACAGCGGGTACACCCGCTCGGCCCGGCCGGTCACGTCGCTGACGACCCGCGCGGTGAACTCCCGTGCCTCCGACAGCGACTGCTCGTCCAGGTAGTCGGCCTTGTTCAGGACGACGAACAGCGCCACCGACAGGCCCGCGACCCGGCCGAGCAGGTCCCGTTCGCTGGCCGATACCGGCGGGTCAGCCGTGAGCACGAAGATGGCCGCGTCCATCGACGGCAGGGCCGCGTCCGCGGCGGCGGTGTTGTCCGCGTGCACCGAGCCGGTGCCCGGCGTATCGACGATCTCCGCGCCTCTGGCCAGGATCTGCGCGTCAGCCCGGACCGTGATTCCCGATACGTTGCGGCAGTTCCCCGGGTTACCCCGTTCCGTGCCGTAATCAGCGAGCGCAGAGAGTGGCTGGCGTTCGGTCCGGCCGTCGCCGAAAGTAACCTCGATGTCCTCGCCGTCAGCCTGCACCACCGTGGTCGCGACCGCTGTCAGGGGCGTCACGCCAACAGGCAGAATCTCCCGGCCCAGCAGGGCGTTCACCAGTGTGCTCTTGCCGCGCTTGGCCTCCCCCGCGACCAGCACTCGCAGCCGCGCCGAGTCCAGCCGGTCAGCCAGCGCGGCCAGCGCCTCCCGATCGGCGTCGTCGGCCAGCGCGGCGAGGCTCTCCAGAGCCGCGCCGATGGCCGTCATGCCAGCTGTGCGCACGTTCGTCACCTACCTATGCCAGGTAGGGACCGTTGGCGGCGGCGCCGCATTTCGATGGCGGGCCCCTCCGCCCGTTCGGTGCCTGCCAGGCTAGCCGCTCACCGCCAGGCCAGCGCAATCGCGCCTGGCTCAGCGTGGCGGCTGGGTTCTTGCCATGTGCGCAGAAGCTGGCGGCCACAAGGGATAGCCCGGCGCAGCGCCACGGGCCTACCATGCGCTGGTGGCCCAGGGTTTCATGACGGTCAAGCGACTTCTCGTCGGCAGGCCGATGCAAAGCGAGCGACTTGGCCACACGCTCTTGCCGAAGAAGATCGCGCTCCCGGTGTTCGCCAGCGATGCCCTGTCATCAGTTGCCTACGCGACACAGGAGATCCTGCTCGTTCTCGCCGCGGGCGGCCTTGCGCTCCTGGCGTACACGCCGTGGATCGCGCTGGCCGTCGCCCTGCTGATGCTCGTCGTGGTCGCCTCCTACCGGCAGAACGTGCACGCCTACCCGTCGGGCGGCGGCGACTATGAGGTCACCACGACTAACTTCAGCGCGCGCGTGGGGATGACGGTCGCCAGCGCGCTCATGGTCGACTACACGCTCACCGTCGCGGTCTCAGTATCTTCCGGAGTCGCCAACCTGGCGTCGGCCTTCCCGGCCCTCAACTCCCACGTGACGATCATCGCGGCCCTGACCGTGGCGGCCATCGCGGTGATGAACCTGCGGGGCGTGCGCGAGTCCGGTACTGGCTTCGCGATCCCGACCTACTGCTTTATCGGCATCGTCATGCTGATGATTGTCTGCGGCGGGATCAGGCTGGCCACGGGCCAGCACCTGCACGCGGAGACGGCCGGCTACGCGATCAAGTCCACCGGGACGTTCGCCGGCCTGGCGCTGATGTTCCTGATCCTGCGGGCGTTCTCGTCTGGCTGCACCGCGCTGACTGGGGTCGAGGCGATCAGCAACGGCGTGCCGGCGTTCAAGCAGCCCAAGAGCAAGAACGCCGCGACCACGCTGGCGCTGCTCGGAGGCATCGCGGTCACGATGTTCGGCGGCGTCACCGCCCTGGCCCTGATCAGCCACGTCCACATCGGCAACCTGGTAGGCGCGCCCAGGGGATACGTCCAGCCGACCGTCATCGCCCAGGTCGGCAAGGCGGTCTTCGGGAACTCCTCGCCGCTTTTCTACATCCTGCAGCTGTTCACGGCGCTGATCCTGGTGCTGGCCGCGAACACCGCGTTCAACGGCTTCCCGGTGCTGGCCTCGATCCTGGCCAGGGACGGATACCTGCCGCGCCAGCTGCACACTCGCGGTGACCGGCTGGCTTTCAGCAACGGCATCTTGCTGCTGTCTGGCTTCGCGATCGTGCTGATCGTGGCCTTCAATGCCTCTCCGACCCGGTTGATTCAGCTCTACATCGTCGGCGTGTTCGTCTCGTTTACCTGCAGCCAGACCGGAATGATCCGGCACTGGAACCGGCTGCTGCGGACGACCACGGAGTCCTCCGAGCGGCTGCGCATGATCAGGTCGCGGACGATCAACACGATCGGCGCCTGCGTTACCGGAACTGTCCTCGTCATCGTGGTGATCAGCAAATTCCTCGACGGCGCGTGGATCGCGGTCGCCGCCATGATCGTGCTCTGGTTCACGATGCGCGGGGTCCGTCAGCATTACCAGAGCGTCGCACTGGAACTGACGCCGGACGAGGAAGCCGTGCTCACGCTGCCGTCCGCCAATATCGCGATTGTCTTGGTCTCGAAGCTGCACCTGCCGACGCTGCGCGCGGTCGCCTACGCCAAGGCCGCCAGGCCCGCCCGGATCGAGGCGCTCACCGTCGACGTGGACGACGCGGAGACCAGGCGGCTGAAGGCGGAATGGGATCGGTATGCGATGCCGATCCCGCTGACCGTGCTGTCCTCGCCGTACCGGGAGATCACCCGGCCGGTCGTCGCTTACGTGCGGCGGCTCCGCCGGGAGAGCCCTCGTGACATCGTCACGGTATACGTCCCCGAGTACGTACTCGGGCACTGGTGGGAGCAGGCACTGCACAACCAGAGCGCGCTCCGGCTCAAGGCCCGCCTTTTGCTGGAACGAGGTGTAGTCGTGGCGAGCGTTCCCTACCAGCTCCACTCGGCCGCGCGTGTGGCCAGGTCGCCGGATCCGCTCATGGGCGGGCGGCTGATGCCCGGCAGGCTCGATGCCGTCCGTCCGTCCGTCCGGCCGTTCGCCGACCGCGAGAAGCAGCATGCGGGCGAGATCCGCGAGGAGGTCAGCTCGCTGACCGGCCCCGGCGGCCGGATAGTCACGCGCATAGCCGAAAGCCAGCCGCGGGAGCGGGTCGAGCTGGCCGGGACACTGCGGGCCGTCACCATGCGCCCGAGCGGCGGGGGCCTGAGCATGGAGGCCGAACTATGGGATGGCACCGGCCAGGTCACCCTGGTCTGGCTGGGTCGGCGCAACATCCCCGGGATACAGCCTGGCCGGCGGATCGTCGTTCACGGCCGGCTGACCAGCCGCAAGGGCGAGGCGACCATCTTCAACCCGACCTACGAGCTGCAGCCCGCGGCCGGCAAGCACTAGCCTGCGATTTGCCGCCGGCTAGGTACGGAAGCGGTAGCCTCGGCCCAGCTCGGTAAGCAGGTAACGAGGCGCGGACGGGTCAGGCTCTAGCTTGCGGCGCAAGTTGGCCATGTAGACCCGCAGGTAGTTGGCCTCGTTCTGGTAGCCGGGCCCCCAGACCTCCTGCAGCAATTGGCGCTGAGTGACGAGCTTGTCGGCATTGCGGGCCAGCACCTCAAGCATCTGCCACTCCGTTGGCGTCAGCCGGACGTCTGCTCCCGCCCTCGTAACTCGCTTGCTGCCCAGGTCCACGGTGAACTCCGCCGTCGTGATGACCGGCTCGTCCGGCGCCGGCGAGGCCCGCCGGACCGCCGCCCGCAACCGCGCGAGAAGCTCGTCCATGCCGAAGGGCTTCGTCACGTAGTCGTCGGCTCCCGCGTCAAGCGCAGCCACCTTCTGGCTCTCCTGGCCCCAGGCCGACAGCACGATGATCGGTGTCGAGGTCCACCCGCGCACCCCCCTGATCACGTCAGTACCCTCCATGTCCGGCAGCCCGAGGTCGAGGATCAGCACGTCGGGCCGCTCGCGAGCCATCGCGGCGAGCCCTGAGGCCCCGTCGGCCGCGGTACTGACCTCGTACTTGCGCGCGGTCAGGTTGATTTTGAGCGCGCGCAGGATCGGGGCCTCGTCATCGATGACCAGAACCTTGGTCATGAGCCGGCGCGCGCGCTGGCAGAGCTAGCCGCGGCTGCGGCGCACGGCAGCAGTACGCGCATCGTGAGCCCGCCGCCCGGCGTGTCGGTCGCCTGGACTGTGCCGCCCATCGTGTCGAGGAAGCCCTTGACCACCGCCAGGCCTAGGCCAACACCGGTGCCGCCGGATGGATCAGCCCCGCGCTCGTCCAGCCGCTGGAACGGCTCGAACATGCGCTCCTTCAGCTCGTCGGGAACGCCGCGACCGTGGTCGACGATCTCCAGCAGTACGCTGCCGTCTGACTGGCAGGCTCGCAGCTGCGGGTACCGGCCTGGCGGCGAGTAGGCAAGCGCGTTGGCGAACAGGTTCGCCAGCACGCGCTCGAGCAGGCCAGGATCGGTCAGCACCAGCGGGAGCCCGTCCGGCACCGACATGTCCAGTGCGCCACCGCCATCGAGCCCGCGCAGTGCCACCGGTGCTACCTCGTCGATGGCGGTTGCCCGGAGGAACGGCTGGAGCGAGCCGGTTGTCAGCCGGCTCATGTCAAGCAGGTTGCCGATGAGGGCGTCGAGCCGGTCCGCCGACTTCTCAATGGTGGCCAGCAGCGCAGCCTCGTCGGCCTCGGTCCACTCCACATCGGTCTGCCGCAGCGTGCTGACACTCGCCTTGATCGAGGCCAGCGGAGTGCGCAGGTCATGACTCACCGCAGCCAGCAAGGCCGTCCGCATGCGATTGCCCTCAGCCAGCGCCTCGGCCTGGGCGGCCTGGGTGCGCAGCCGATCGCGGTCAAGCGCCGCGGCCAGTTGCGCGGCCACGCCGTCCAGCAGCCGCGGGGTCAGCGGCCGGTGCTGTCCGGACACTTCGAGCACCAGGTCGTCGCGTGCTACCGCGTGCATGACCGGGTCGTCGGGTCCGGCCACGCCGCTCGCCGCGACCGTGATCCATTGCTCGCCAGCTCGTTCTAGCAGGCCGGCTCGCCCGCCGCGACTGGCGGTCAGGTGGCCGAGGACCGCCGCCGGAGTGTCGTCGCCGCCCAGGACCGTCTGCGCCAGCGCCAGTAGGTCCTGGGCCTCTTCGGTGCTTCTGGCCGCCTGCCGGGCCCGCAGCGCCGCCAGGTGCACGACGCTGCTGACAGTCACCGCGACGGTGACAAACAGCAGCAGGGCGAGCAGGCTCTTGCCGTCGGCGATCGTCAGCGTGTGCACCGGCGGGGTGAAGTACCAGTTCACCAGCAGGCTGGCGATGACAGCTGCCAGGACCGCAGGCCAGAACCCGCCAACAACGGCGACAGCGACGACGGCGACGAGGTAGACGAGAAGGTCGTCGCCGAGATCCAGGTGGAGCCACCTGGCCGACAGGCCGAGCGTCAGCAGCGGCAGTCCGCCTGCTGCCAGCAGCACGCCGGTGAGGACGCGACGCACCCCGATGCCGCCGGACAAGTCGGTGATCCGGCGCTGGCGCCGGGCCGCCTGGCTTGCGGACTCATCTCCCCCAGGCTGGTCGCCTGCGGGTCGGCTCGCCGAGACATCCACAATCCACAGTGTGAACGATGACGCCAGGTGCCGCATCATCGCGCCCGAGGCGGCTCCGGCGGCGGTGCATAGCGCGATGACCACTGCGGCCCGGCCGGCGACCGCCCCGGTCAGGTGCAGCTGCGCGTAGGGAGCGCGGGAAAACCCGGCCACGGTCAGCCACCCGATCGCGCCGAGCACCGGCGCGACGGTTGGCTCGGCAACGGCGGACCCGGTGGCCACGATCGCTGCAGCGAGGACAAGAACCCAGCCCGCGGACAGTCCGCCGTGGCTGGCCGCCGCGGCGGCTCCAACCACGAGCAGGCCGGCGAAGCCGGCTGGCAGTGCCAGCGGGGCCGCCAGGCCGCGCCTGCGCTGGCCCTGACCGCGAGCCGGAGCCTGCCATTCGAGATCTCCCAGATCCGCCCCCATCCGCTGGGCATACCCCGGCTGGCCAGGGTCGGCAACGCCGGACGGATCCCGCTCAGGCTGCATCTCGTCCATCGATGCCAGTTGACATCCCGACCGGGCGAATTCAGATGATCTTGATGGCTTCTTAACGCCCGCAGCGCCGGTCTTCACGCGTTCTTCGCGCCGCGTCGCCTGAGCGACCGGTAAAAGGCAACTAAACTGCCCTGATGCCTACTCGCGCCGAAATCGTGGCTTTTGACGACTCTCCGCCTCCCCCCGGTGCCAGCGCCTGGGTAGCGGGCGCGGCGCCGGGCACCGGCATTGAGGTGTCCGATCCCGACCCGGATTGGCCGAGGCGGTACGAGGATCTGGCGGGTCGCATCAGGGCCGCGCTTGGCTGGCGGGCGCTGCAAGTCGAGCACGTGGGCTCCACGTCCGTGCCCGGGTTGCCCGCCAAGCCCATCATCGACATCGACCTGACGGTCGCCGACCCGGACCGGGAGGAGCATTACGTGCCGGCCCTGGAGGCGATCGGATTCGGGCTGCAGATCCGGGAGCCCTGGTGGGAAGGCCACCGGGTCCTGAAAACGGAGTCGCCGAACAGCAATCTGCATGTCTTCGGGCCCGACAGTCCCGAGCTGGTGAAGCACCGCATCTTCCGCGACTGGCTGCGAGGCAACCCCGGCGACCGGGACCTTTACGCCGCCGCGAAGCGCCAGGCGGCGGCCGAGGCCAACGCCGGCGGAGAGCACGTCATGCAGTACAACGCCCGCAAGGAACAGGTCATCAGGGAGATCTACCACCGGGCGTTCGTTGCCGCGGGACTGCTCGACCAATGAGTCGGCTCGGGGTCAGCGTCTTCCAGGCAGAGACCCATCCAGCCGCGTTCCCGCCTTTTGTTGCGCATTAGCCCGCTAGGTGAGAAGCTGTGGCGTGCTTCGCACACGACTAACGGCAGCCCGGCATACGCAAGACCATCATCCCGACCGCACTGACTACTATGCGCCCAATTTCCCGAGACTTTTCCCTGCAACTCTTGCTGGATGCCCTTGCAGAAAGACTTCCCGGCGTCCTCATCGCGTCATACACCGGTGAATCCGCGGGGCCGCGCGAGTCACATGCGGTGATCTCGATAAACTCGCCGGGCGCCTTCATCCAGCTCATCCGAGCCCCGAGGGGACTGGGCCTGGCGCGAGCATGGGTCACGGGAACTATCGACATAACGGGCGACCTCCACGAGATAGTGCGGCGCGAGAGCCAGCTCCGGGATCCCAAACTATACGCTCTTATCCTCGCAACAGCCGTCCGGCTTACACCCTCATTTCGTTTTCACCACATTCGCGGGAGCGGAGCAACTCGAATTGAATACCGCTACCCCAGGCCAGGGCGCCACTCCATATCTCGCGACATTATTGAGACCGAATATCACTACGGACGGTCACTCGAATTCTATCGGAATCTCCTCGGGGCATCTCTCGCATATTCCTGCGCCATATTCAGTTCGTCATCACAGACGCTGGACGCAGCGCAAGCCAATAAACATGAACTAATATGCCAGAAGCTCAATGTCAGTAACGAGTCGACTATACTCGACATCGGATGCGGGTGGGGATCATTGCTCAGATATGCGATTCAGCATTACTCATGCAAAGCTAGGGGCATAACAGCGTCGCGCGAGCAGTACATGGCGCTACGCTCAGACCCAGAGCTAGTTAGGACCGAACTGGAGATAGTCCATGGAGACTATCGCCAGTGCTTGCCTGCTCGCGGCGTGACCACGGCTGCCAGCGTGGGCGTTTACGAGCACGTCGGAGCTAAACATTCCCAGCAGTTCTTTTCCCTCATCCGAGCTTCTCTGCAACCCGGCGCGCGCTACCTGAATCAGTGCATCGTCCGGACCGAAGACGGCCCAAAGCACTTTCGACGGAATAGTTTCACGCAGCGATATATCTTCCCTAATGCGCAACTTCTCCCATTGTCCGTTCAGATACGCGATCTGGAGCGAACCGGGTTTCAAGTTCTGTCAGTAACCCTTCACGGCCAGAGCTACGAGCAAACGCTTCGATGCTGGATCGACAATCTCACTGCGAAGTGGGGCGCCTGCGTCGACCTCGAGGGCGAGCAGAGCGTCCGCGCGTGGTACATGTACCTCACCGGCGCACTTACGCGCTTCGAGTCTCGCGCCATTGACGTCGCCCAGGTCTTGGCTCAGGCCCGGTGACGGGGCGTGGACAGCCTGGTCCTCGACCCGTTAGAGCCCGAGTTGATCGGGGGGCTGTTCGGGCGCAGACCGTCGGTAGCAGAGTCGTCGTCTCTCGCCAAGCTTCGGCCGAGAACGCGCTTCATCTTGCTCGCGCTCGCGGGCGTCTGCATCGTGATTTCTGTAGCGGCAGTTGATCACGCGCTAACTAACCCTTCAGGAGTACAGACGGCGCTTGCGCTCTTCACGGGACAGTCGGAGAGACCAAGACGGATCGGACTGCCGCTATCGCAGGACCCGGTCGGCTTGATTGCAATAGCGATGACGCTAGCCGGGCCGATCTTCTGCTGTGAACAGGTTAGGGCCATCCGCGGCTTTAATGCGATGAATGAACGCAATATGGCTTACCGAATGAAGACACTCGATGTCGTGGCTATAAATTCGCAGACGGCGCGAACTAACCGTCATTTCAAGGCAGTAGGAAATCGTGCAACGTCCATCCTGCTATTCCTGGTGAGCGGAGCCGCTTCCCTGGGCACAGATTACCTGATTAGACGCTGGGGACTGTTTGGCAGCTGGAACTATACGTTGCTATCACGCACCACGTGGCGCCGAGAGGTGTACGCGGGCTGGTGGGCGAACCCGCACAGCCACTTTCCCCTCGCCATCGTGCTTTGGTGCGTGGGTGTCTTTTTCTTCTACTTCCTCATCAAGCAGCTACTGATGGGCGGCATCTTCGCGCTGTTCGTGCACCGGGTGATGGCGCTGGATTTCGGTGTGACGCCTAACATGGCCGCAAATACCGACGGATATTGGGGCCTTCGGCCCCTGCGCCGGTTCATGGAAGTGACGTATTCATCAACGCTTGGCCATTTTATCATGATAATGGGTATTCTAGTGGTCTGGCTCCCGTTCGGAGCCTTCACGATACTTATGCTACTCACCGTCATGGTTATCAATATATTGGTGGTTATATACCCATCCCAGGTGGCTCTGACCGGCGCAGTGAGCGAAAAGATCCACTTCGTGGCCCATATCACCGGGTCGCGGCGAGCCCGGTCAGAGCGGGAGGCAGTGATCGAGAGAGTCTGGAGCACGCCCAATCTTCCCTTCCGGTTCCGGAGCACCCTGACCGCGGCGACAATCTACTTCCTGGTCCCCGTACTGCTGGCGCTAGTATCATCATTGCTTGGGAGATAGTTGTTGACCTGCTAGTACCTTCTAGCTGCGCGGAGCCGCCGTGGCTGAGAATTCAATGCCGAGCGTGATTTTGCCCGCCAGCGGCGCTTCGCGCTTTGCGCCCCTGGTGCTCTTTTTGCCAGGACTGACGGGTAATATGAAGCAGTGGGACCTCGTCTTGCCGCTGCTTCTCGATATGCCAGCGGATCTCGCTTACGGTGCTCCAATTCTTCCGCATCCGGCGCTGGAGGGCGAGAAGCCGACTGTGACAGCGCTCGCCAGGGCGCTTGCGGAAGAGATCGAACGCCAAAAACGGCTTGAGGTGGTCGTAGTCGCCCACTCTGTCGGCACGTTCGTAGCGTTGGGCGTTGCCCGCCTGGTTCCAGATCTGGTCAAGGAGGTTATTGTCGTCAATGGCGGCCTTACAAGCGTTGCAAGGTTCTTGGACCACCCTTTGCGCGAGTTGATGTCCAGGCCGAGGACGTGTCTCAACGCGCTACGCCTATTCGTACTCTTGGCCACTCCGGCGCCTTCGGTCGTTCGACAGGCAATCGTTAAGAGTGAAAAGTCGAGCCGCGTGCTACTTTCCGGTCTAGTTTCCGACGCCGCGCTCAACTCGGAGGAACAGAGACGGAACCTGATGGAGACGGCTGCGAAGCCGGAGATTCTGCGCGCGCTATGGGACAACAGGCACCACTGGCCGGAGTTCCTCGCCTATGCCGGGGAAGTCGAGCCGGACGTGCTTTTCCTGGTTGGTGAGCAGGATCCGATGAGCGGAGAGCTCGACACGCGTTCGATGGCCGCGCTGTTGCCCCATGCGGATGTCCGGATTCTCCCTGGGGTCGGACATGCGGCCCCGCTGGAAATGGCAGGCGCCGTCGCAAGCGCAATACGCGAGTCTTTGTCGACGTCACTGCCTGAACACTAGCTTATTGCGTGTCCAGCGTTTGAGGTTAGTTGTAGCTGGAAATCTCGTTAAGCGGCGTCAGCCGGGAAAGGTGACTGTCTTGGCCGCCACTGATTTACTTGCCGCCAACCAACGTAAGCCGGTGCGCGAGCAGATCGCGCTCTTTGTCGCTGTTACTGTTCCGTTTCTCGCTGTGGTGTCCGCCGCACCAATGTGGAGTGCGTGGAAGCTTTCGTGGGGTATCGCGGTCCTGACGATCAGCTTCTATGCGATCAGCATGCTTGGCATAACTGTCGGATTTCATCGTCTGTTCACTCACCGAGCGTTTCGGGCTAACCGGGCGCTTAAGATCTGCCTCGCGGTCGCCGGCAGCCTGGCGATCCAGGGGCCGCTCCAACGTTGGGTCGCCGATCACCGGCGGCACCACGCTTTTGCCGATCGCGAAGGGGACCCGCATTCGCCATGGCGGTTTGGGAACGGGATGTTTGCGGTGCTGAAGGGCATGGGCTTTGCTCACCTTGGCTGGCTGTTTGATCGGTCGGAGACCAACAGTGACGTATTCGCCGCCGATGTTGCCGCTGACGGCGACCTCGTAATCATCAGTAGGCTGTTCGGCCTTTTTGTGGTAGCTAGCGTTGCTCTACCGCCGTCGATCGAGCTCGCACTCGGCGCGTCAGCCAGTCATGTTCTCGCCGCGCTCTTCTGGGCTAGTTTAGTCAGGATATTCATGGTTCATCATGTTACATGGTCTATTAACTCTATATGCCATGTTATTGGAGATCGGCCGTTTTCGACCCGCGACCGGGCGACCAACTTCTGGCCTCTCGCGATACTTTCGATGGGCGAAGCGTGGCATAACGGCCACCACGCATCCCCAGGCTGCGCGCGCCACGGAGTGGAACGAGGGCAGATCGATGCATCTGCTTGGCTCATTCGTGCTTTCGAGCGACTGGGCTGGGCGACGAACGTCAAATGGCCAGAACGCTATCGTTACACGCTTAGGGAGTCCGGGGCATGACAGGCACTGACTCGCCATCGCGGCCCGGCCCCGGCGACCGGCGCTTCGGCATGCGAGCCGGTCGGCGGAGACAGCGATCCGAGTGGCGCGCAGGATCACGAAACTCGCTCTTGGGATGCTGACACGTGCTGCGCGAACGGTTATCGTGAGGACAGCAAAGTTTCCTGATTTGTCCGTCCGCAAGGTCGCAGAGTGATCTCGTCGCACGCCCTCCGGTTTCACCGGCAGCTACAGGCGCCGTGATGAAGGGGATGACACGGGGCGTGCGCCCGGTCAGCCGAGCTGACCGGACTCACTGGCTTGCTCTGGGGGCTGTGGCAGGTCCGTTCACATTCGTGGCTGCCTGGCTTGCTCTGGGGTTCGTTCGTCCAGGTTACTCAATTGTGCGGCAATCGGTCAGCGTCCTCGGTGTCGGCCATGACGGCGACCTCATGAACGTCGCATTTGTGCTCGGCGCATTACTTCTATTCATTGGTGTTGCAGGCATTATTCACGTGCTTCGCGAGTCCATTGCCCTCAAGCCAAGTCTGATCTGTGCAGCTTTGCTTGCCCTCCCAGCCGTCGGGATGCTATGGGCCGGAATCTTCAACATGGATCATCGTCTCCTTCATGGGCTCGGCGCCGGCCTAGCCTTTGGCGCTCCGATACTTGGATTTGCGGTCGTTGGCCGCACCATACGCAGAGCAGGTGCATGGCGAATTGTCGGCAACTGGCTCCTGTTCGCGAGTCCCCTGACTCTCGTGGTTCTTATCGGATTTCTGACGAGTGCTCCGCTATCCGTAATTCAATCTGTTCGTGGCGGCGGAGTCCTCGGGCTCTGGGAACGAGCATTGATCATCGAAGTATTTGCGTGGTACTCGATTCTCGGCTGGCGTGCAGTAAGGGCGGCTTCAAGCAGCTCCGGCCGGCGCGCTGGCGGATGCCGTCACAACGCATCCAGGATGGCTGGCATCAGCGGGGAAGCTCTCAAGACGCAGCCGGGCAGGCCGATACGTGCCTCGTCGTCTGTTCCGGATCACCAGCGTGAAAAAACCCGTGCGCCGCGAGGCCGGCCGCGCCGTAACCTCAGCGGGTGGCAAGTTCTGCGAGCGTTGACGGACTCGCGCGTGCATCCGCGGTCATCGGCGACCTGATCGACCGAATTCCTGCCGACCAGTGGACCGCCCCGACCCCCTGCGCGGAGTGGAGCGTGCGAGAAGTCGTCGGTCATCTCGTCGGGACGAACCTCGTGATGCTGGCGATGTTCGATGAGGGCCCGATGCCCGGACGTGACATTCCGTGGACGCCATGAGCTTTCAGCTGACCCGAGCGGCGGAGCAGGCAGTCAGGCGGGGGGCGCGTTCAGCCCCAGCCGCCGCTGCTCGATAGCCAGGCAGCGGTCTTCGACGTAGAGCAGGCCAGCGCCCTCGGCGATGCGGCGCGCCTGCGCTGAGGCGATGCCGAGCTGCAGCCACAGCGCCGTAGCGCCAGCCGCGACGGCCTGCCGGGCGAACTCAGCCGTCTGCGCAGATGGCCGGAACACGTCGACCAGCCCCACTTGCTCGGGTACGTCGGCCAGCGTCCGGTAAGCCGGCTCGCCGAGGATCAGGTCGGCATGAGGGTTCACGGGAATGATGCGCCAGCCGTGTCGCTGCATGTGCGCCGGCACCGAATGCGCCGCCTTGGCGGCCACGGAACTGGCGCCGACCACCGTGATCGTGCCATAGGAGGTCAGGATCTGCTCGACGATCGCATCAGTCTCGGTCACGTAGTCACCGTAGCCTGGGGCGATGGAGGATCCCTACGACCTGGAGCGCTTCGTGGCTGCCCAGGATGCCGGCGGCAGCTACCAGCACGCAGTCGAGGAGCTCGCCCGCGGGCGCAAAACCAGCCACTGGATGTGGTTCGTATTCCCGCAGATAGCCGGCCTGGGACAAAGCCCGACGTCGAAGCTCTATGCGATCAGCTCGCTTGCGGAGGCGCGGGCCTACCTGGATCATCCCGTGCTGGGCGGGCGGCTCAGGCAGTGCGCCGGCCTGCTCACCGCCCAGCACGGACGGACCGCCGAGCAGATCTTCGGCGGAATAGACGCGATGAAGCTCAGGTCCTCCATGACGCTATTCATGCACGCCGCGCCAGAGGAGCCGGTGTTCCGGCAGGTCATCGAGCAGCTCTGCGGCGGCGTTCCCGACCCCGCCACCGAGCAGCGCCTCTGATGCGCGTCAGACCGGCGGCGCTAGGCCCTGCCCGAGGACCTGGCCCAGGCCGGAGAAGGTGAACGCGGCGGCGTCCGCCTCCAGGGCGGTCGTCAGCAGCCGGATCGTGACCGGGCCGATGACCGGCAGCGCGTCGAGACCATGCCAGGCGACTTCGACCAGCTCACCGTCGTGGACGCGGGCTTCGCCGCCCGTGAGCCGGCAGCGGAAGCAGTACTCCAGGTACTGGACCTGATCACCGTTGGGGTAGGTGATCGGCGGGGAAACGCTGATCGTCGTGAGTACCTCGGGGACGGCGACCACGCCGGTTTCCTCGTAGATCTCCCGGCAGGCCGCGTCCGCGGGCTGCTCGCCGGGGTCGATGATGCCGCCTGGCAGCGTCCAGTTGCCGGTGTCGTTGCGCCGGCCCAGCAGGACCCGGCGACGGTCGTCCAGTACGACGCCCATGGCGGTCGACAGCCAGAGCCGATCACGGCCGACCTTCTGACGCAGGTCGAGAACAAACTGAGGAGTCGGCATATGTCCATTGTCCTGGTCGGCCCGCAGACGGCTGGTGGCGGGTTCAGCCCGTCGGCCTGGCCCGGCGGACGATCTCCTCGGCGGCGGCCACGAGGTCTGATGGCAGCGGCCGGAAGTGCGGGATGATCCTGGCCTCGGCCGGCGAGCGGGCGCCGACGATGGCCCTTGCTCCCTTGGCGAGCACCCAGCCGACGGCGAGGCCAGCCATCGTCATCTGGCCCTGGCTGGCGAGCTCGCTCAGCTCCCGGCGCAGCTGGGCCAGGTCCAGCCGGCCCGCATCGGCCCAGGGCAGGTTCCGGCGGAAGTCGCCGGCCTCAAGTGCGTCCAGATCGAAGTCGTCGGCCAGGAAGCCTGACGCCAGCGGCGACCAGGCCAGGAAGGCGGCGCCGTGACTCGCGCACCAGTCCAGCACTCCGGTCGTCTCAGGCTCGCGGTGCAGCAGCGACAACTGGTGCTGTACAACGCTGACCGGGCCGATCGCGGCGGCGCGGTCCATCAGCTCGACCGGGTGATTGGACAGGCCGCCTGCTCGCGCCTTGCCCTCCGCGACCAGGCCGCAGACGGTCTCCCACGCTCGTTCCACCGGCGTGTCAGGGTCCGGGTCGTGCAACTGCAGCACGCCTACGGACGACACGCGAAGACGGCTAAGACTCGCGGCAACGTCGGCGCGGATGGCGTCAGTGCCGTGATCCTCATGCGAGCTGCCGTCGGGCCGCCGGAACGTCCCGCATTTGGTCAGCAGCACTGGCCTTGTCTTCTCGTCCGCCAGCGCGGCGCCGGTGATCGTTTCCGCTCGCCCCCAGCCGTAGAACGGCGCGGTGTCGATCCAGGTCACGCCTGCCCTGGCGGCAGCTTGGACGGTGGCCACGGCATCGTCCCGGCCGGCCGGGCCCCAGTCGAGATACCAGCCAGGCCCGGAGCCCAGCGGGGCGGTGCCGAGCCCGGCCAGACCCGGTAGTTCCACGGCGTCGGTCACGGCGCCATCCTCGCCGCTTGTGCGCGGTGACACCAGTCCGTGGCCACCCGCGACGAAGATCGCGTGCAGCGCCCGGCGGTACCCTGGCGTTGTGCGGGAGCCGATCTCGAACCATCGTCCGGACGGCTTCCTGGCGCAGCCGGCAGGCCCCGATCGCTACAAATGGATAGTCCTGTCGAATACCACGCTCGGCGTGACGATGGCGACCATCGACATCTCGATCATGCTGATCGCGCTGCCGGACATCTTCCGCGGCATCCACATCGACCCGCTCGCCCCCGGCAACAGCTTCTACCTGCTCTGGCTGATCCTTAGCTTTATGGTCGTCACCAGCGTGCTGGTGGTCAGCCTCGGCCGGCTGGGCGACATGTACGGCCGGGTTCGCATGTACAACCTCGGTTTCGTCGTGTACACGCTGTTCTCGCTGGTGCTCACCGTCACCTGGTTCAGCGGTACCGCGGCGGCGATCTACCTGGTGGTCATGCGGGTGTTCCAGGGCGTAGGTGCCGCCCTGCTGCTGGCGAACTCGACTGCAATCCTGACCGACGCGTTCCCCGAGGATCAGCGCGGCATGGCGATCGGCATCAACCAGGTTGCCGCGATCAGCGGGTCATTCCTGGGCCTGGTGCTCGGCGGCGTGCTCGCGCCCATCCAGTGGCGGCTGATCTTCCTGGTCTCGGTGCCGTTCGGGCTGTTCGGCACGGTGTGGGCATACCTGAAGCTCCGGGAGGTGCCCCGGCGCGGCACCGCGACAGTCGACTGGCCGGGAAACATCACCTTCGCGCTCGGCCTCATCGGGATCATGATCGGGATCACTTACGGCATCCAGCCGTACGGCCACTCGACGATGGGCTGGATGAGCCCACTCGTGCTCGGCTGCCTGGCCGGAGGCGTGGCCCTGCTTACCGCGTTCGCAGTGATCGAGACCAAGGTCGCCGACCCGATGTTCCGGCTGCCGTTGTTCAAGATCAGGGCGTTTACCGCGGGCAGCCTGTCGTCCCTGCTCGCCGCCATGGGGCGGGGCGGGCTGATGTTCATGCTCATCATCTGGCTGCAGGGGATATGGCTTCCGCGGCACGGCTACAGCTTCAGCCAGACGCCGCTGTGGGCTGGCATTTACATGCTGCCGCTCACGGCGGGCTTCCTGCTTGCGGGCCCGGTCTCCGGCTTCCTGTCGGACAAATTCGGGTCGCGGCCATTCGCCACGGGCGGCATGGTCGTGGCGGCGGGATCGTTCCTGCTGCTGGAGATGCTCCCGATCAACTTCTCCTACTGGGCGTTCGGGCTGATCCTGCTGCTGAACGGCCTGGCCATGGGGGCGTTCGCGGCGCCGAACCGGGCCGGCGTCATGAACAGCCTGCCGCCGCAGCACCGCGGCGTGGGCTCGGGGATGAACTCCACGTTCCAGAACAGCGCCCAGGTCCTCTCGATCGGCGTGTTCTTCACGTTGATGATCCTTGGACTGTCGGCCACTTTGCCTGGCACGCTTTACCACGGGCTCGTCGCGCACGGCGTGCCGGTACGGGTCGCAGCCGCGGCGGCACACCTGCCGCCGGTCTCGACGCTGTTCGCTGCGTTCCTCGGCTACAGCCCGGTCCAGCACCTGGTGGGCCAGTCGGTCCTGGCCAGGCTGCCCGCGCATCAGGCTGCCACGCTGACCGGGCGCAGCTTCTTTCCCACGCTGATCTCCGGCCCGTTCGCCAGCGGACTGGGCGAGGCCTTTGACTTCGCCATCGCGGCATGCCTGGCGGCGGCCGCGATGTCCTGGCTGCGCGGCGGCAAGTACCACTATCAGGAGCCCGCTGCCGCGGCCGAGCCCGCGGCGTCTCTCGCCGACGGAGAGCATGGGGCGTCGCTGGCTCAAGGCCAGTAAGCGTGTCAGGGATGCATGCTCCCAGCCGGCTCGGGAGCACCGGGAAGCAACGCCAGCCCAGCCAGCACGGCCCGACCGGGGGTATAGCTTCGTTCCCATGCCAATCGCGCAATTCAAGGATCTCTGTATCGATGCGAGCGACTCAGCCCGGCTTGGCCCTTTCTGGGCCGCAGTCCTCGGTCGCGAATGGGAAGCCAAAGGTGACGGCGACGGACTGCTGACCGGCCCGACGAGGAACCACACGATCTGGGTCAACGGGGTTCCGGAGGGCAAGACGGTCAAGAACCGGATTCACCTGGACATCTACGCGAGGGACCTGGCGGAGCTGGAGGCGCTCGGCGCGACGATCGTCGAGCCGCAGGGCACGCGACGCTGGACGGTCATGGCCGATCCCGAAGGCAGCGAGTTCTGCGCGTTCCTGCGCGCCGAACTCCCGGCCGAGAGGCTGCACGGCCTGGTCGTGGACAGCGCCGACGCCGGGGCGCAGGCCCAGTGGTGGGCCGGCGTGTACGGGGTCGGTGTCACCAAGAACGACGGCTGGTTCGCGCTTGAGAGCGTCGTCCCCGGCATGCCGATGCTCACGATGGACTTCGTCGCGGTGCCCGAGCCCAAGACCGTGAAGAATCGCGTGCACTGGGACGTCACCGTAGACAGCGTGATCCCGCTCGTGGAAGCCGGGGCCACGCACCTGCGCGAGCCAGGGGGCGACATCTCCTGGCATGTCCTGGCCGACCCGGAGGGCAACGAGTTCTGCGCCTTCACCGAATGACCATGGCGGCCTATGCCGGACTCCGCCCGGCCTATGCCGGACTCCGCCCGGCCTGGCCGCCACGTCCGTGCCCGGCTGCGCCTGGCCCTGCGCGGCTCACCTTTGCCAGCGGATCGCCGCCAGGCGCTTTGTTGTCACGTACCCGTTGTCGGCGAACCACCGGGCCGAGTCCTCGATGGCCAGCCGGGCCGGCCGGGACTTGTGCCCGATCTCCGCGCGTGCCCGGTTGTCATTGAAGATCATCTTCGTGGTGGACATCCGCGCGGCCTCCAGCGGCACGTGCGGCTCCCGGCGCAGCAGGCGGCCTTCCACCAACCCCGATGCGAGGGCGGTCGGCAGCACCACGGCGCGCGGAACCTCCAGCCGTGGCACCGGCAGGCCCGAGCAGTCGGCCAGTGTTTTCAAGATCTCGCGCATGGACAGGTTCTCACCGCCCAGGATGTAGCTGCGGCCTTGCCGGCCGTGCTCCAGCGCCGCGACGTGCCCGAGCGCGAGGTCGTCGACGTGGCAGACGTTCAGGGCGGTGTCCACGTAGGCCGGCATCCTCCCGTTGAGGAAGTCGAGCACGAGCTTGCCTGACGGCGTCGGCGCCCGGTCGCCGGGACCGAGCGGGAACGTCGGCAGCGCGAGGCTGACGTCGAGCCCTTCCGCCGCTGCCCGCAGCACCTCATGCTCGGCGGCGAACTTCGTCCGTTTGTAGTGGCCGAACAGGTGCGCCACGTCAGCGTACGACGTCTCGTCGGCAGGCCGTCCGTCCCGCGTGCCGCGCAGTCCGAGCACCCCGACGGTAGAGGTGTAGACCATCCGCTGGCAGCCGGCGGCCTGGACTGCCTCCATCACGTTGAGCGTGCCGCCGACGTTGACCTCGTGGAAGATACGCGGATCCTTGGCCCAGAAGCGGTAGATCGCCGCCAAATGGAAGACATACCTGGCGCCGACGCAGATCGACCGCAGCGCCGTCGCATGGCGGATGTCGGCGGTGACCTGCTCGACGTCGAGGCCGGCCAGGTTCGCGGCGTCCGCGCCCGGTTCGATGACCGCGACGACCTTCGCGCCCTTGGCCAGCACGGCCCGCACGACGGCCGATCCGATGAAGCCGGACGCACCGGTGATCACGACCCGGTCGCCGGGATCGATCGACGCCGCCTCCGGCACCGCGCTGACGGCGCTGGGATGGCTGGCCCAGCTGGCCGCGCCGACCGAACTGGCCTCGGAGGCCGCGACGGCCGTGCCTGCCGAACTGGCCGCGGTGGCGGCGGTGGCGGTGGCGGCGGTGGCGGCGGCGGGCTCCTCCGTGTCGCCGGACCCGGCCGCGACGCCGGAGCCCGCCGTGCGGTGCTGCGACTTACGGCCCAAGGCGCCGCGCGCCATAGTGCGGCCGAACTCGATCGCAAGCCCTGAGCCGCGGTGCGCGTCTGCCATGACATCGTCCAGCGCGGCGATGAAGTAGTCGACCTCCTCCTGCCCGCTGATCAGCGGCGGCAGCAGCTTCACGATGTTGACATTGTCCGCGGCCACCTGGGTCAAGATCCGGTGCCGGTGGAACAGCGGGACGACCACCATCTGCGAGAACAGTGCGGTCCGCAGCCGCTCGACCGCCCGGAACCGGCGGCCGGCCGCCTTCCCCTGCGGCTCGCCGAACTCGATTCCGACCATCAGGCCGAGCCCGCGCACGTCGTGGATCAGCTCGTACCGCTCGGCGAGGGCGCGAAGCCCGGACTGGAGGGCCAGGCCGGTAGCCTGCGCCCTGGCGATGATGTCCTCGTCGTCGAAGGCCGCCAGTGTCGCGAGACCGGCCACCATCGCCAGCTGGTTGCGGCCGAACGTGGTCGAGTGCTTAAGCGCGTCTTCCATGGAGTCGTACACGCTCGCGAAGATTTTCTCGGTGGTCAGCATGGCGCCGACCGGCACATAGCCCCCGGAGAGGGCCTTGGAGATCGTGATGATGTCCGGCTCGAGGCCCCAGTGCTCGTGACAGAAGAACCGTCCCGTCCGGCCGAGCCCGGTCTGCACCTCGTCGATGACCAGCAGGGTTCCATGTCGTCGGCACAGTTCCTGGACGGCCCGCCAGTACTCAGGCGTCGCGCAGTAGACCCCCTTGCCCTGGATCGGCTCGACGATGAAGGCCGCCGCGTCCCTTCCGGCCAGCTGGCGCTCGAGGGCGCCAAGGTCCCCGAACGGAACGGGAGCGGTCTCGGGAAGCAGCGCCCCGAACCCTGACCGGAACTCCTTGCCTCCGTTCAGGGCCAGGCTCCCGGTGGTCAGCCCGTGGAAGGCATGCTCGGCATAGAGGACCTTGGGCCGTTGCGTGGAGTGCCGGGCGAACTTGATCGCCGCCTCGATCGACTCGGCCCCGGAGTTGCAAAAGAAGACCCGGTTGATGCCGGCGTGGGACCTGGCGACCAGCTGCTCGGCGAGCAGTCCTGGCAGCAACGCGCAGTCGAGCTGGATCATGTTGGGCAGGTCCAGGTCCAGCGCCTGGTGGAGGGCAGCCTTCACGCCGGGGTGGCTGCGGCCCAGCGCGTAGACCCCGAATCCGGACAGGAAGTCGAGGTACTTGTTCCCGGCGTCGTCGTAGAGGTAGCAGCCCTCTCCCCTGACGTAGGTGCGATCGAACCCCAGAGTCTTCAGCGTCCTGGCGAGCTGACGGTTCATGTACTGCTCGTGCAGGGCGAAGTTCTCCCCGGAACGTTCTGCGAACGCGCGGGCTACATCGAAGGGCATGCTTCTCCTTGCGCTGTGCTACCTGTTAGCGGCCATCAGCAGGTGCGCCGATGCCGGCCTCCGGGCCCGGCGCCGGGGTGGCGGCCGGCCGGGCAGCGCTGTCATCCGCCTGGCTGCCCTAAGAGGCCTGAGTCGGCGGCAGGGGTAATCTGCCTCCGGCGTCCGGCCGGAGTCGCCATCCCGGCGGTGCGCTCGGGTGGCCTCCGGCAGACAACTTCCTTGCCATCCGACCATCTTGGCGCGCCGACATGCAAATCGCCCGGACTTCGCGGGGTCATCTGCGGGAAAGTCGGGGTCAGGCCTGCCGCCGGGCCCCACGCGCGGCCCGCCCGGCCTTCGGCCTGCACCCGGTTCCGTTGGCCGCCTTGGGCTGGACTCTGACAGGCCTGCCCAGAACCTGGACACGGCATGTGGTTATGCCCAAGACTGCACGTGGAGGAGGGGGGCCATGGCTCTTCAGTTCCGGTGGAGTGACGCGCCGGCCGGGGGCGCTGAGGAACAGGTGTCGGCTGACTGGTCCACGTTCACCGCCATCTTCAGGGAGTACGCGGAATACGTCTTCGAGTACTGCACCAGCCTGCTGAGCGATGAGAGGGAGGCTGCGGGCGCCACCACCGTCACGTTCATTACCGCTCAGGCCCTGCTTGGCTACCTGGAGGAACACGACCGGCTTGAGGCGTGGCTGTACGCGCTCGCCCGGCGGGAGTGCACCAGCAAGCATCCGGCGCGGTGGGAGAAGCTGCCGGAAGGCGCCGGCGGCGACGGTGCCAGCGCCGGGACGGCCCAAGCGCAGCCTGCAGACGACGGCAGCGGGGCCGCGGCAAGTCCGTTGGCGCGGAACGACGACCGCAGCGACCACCGCAGCGACGACCGCGACGACCAAGGCAGCGACGACCGCGGCGATGGCCGGAGCGACGCCCAGGGCCGGAGCGCCGTGGACGAGGACACCGACCAGATGCACGCGATCACTCGCGGATCCGCGAGGAGGATGGCCGCGCGTCAGGCGCTGTCGGCGTTCAGCCGCCTGCCCGAGGAAGACCGCGAGGTACTGGCGGCGTTCAGCGCACTGTCACCGCGTGACCGCGAGGTGCTCGACCTCGTGTACTGGCACGGGCTGTCGGCCGTGGAACTGCCCGCGATCCTCGACATCCCGCCGCAGCGGGCCCAGACCCTCCTCGCCGCGGCAGCGCGCCGGTTCAGGGACGCGGCTGAGGACGTCCAGGCCGCCGGGGAGCCGGGCCAGGAGGCCGAGGGATCCGCGGATAAGCTGGCCGCCGCAATGCCGCTCGCGAGAATGCCCGCGGCGGTGTGGCGCCGCGCGTCCAGGGCCGCGTTCGACCCGGAACTGCGCGCTTACCGTAGCGCTGTCGTCGCTCACGCCGGTCGGCTCAGGCCCGACGGCTTCCCGGCCCAGCCGGCCGCCCGCGCGCAGACGTTGAAGGTAAGCGCCGCCGTGCTGGTGCCGGCTGCGGTCGGCCTTGCTCTGCTCGTGTACCTTGCCGGGTCGTCGTCGGGCTCACCGAGCGGTCAGCTCGCGCTGGCGCCAGACGGCCACTCGGCGGCTGGAGCGCATAGCCCGGCAGGCTCTGGGCACGGCCGGGCAACGGCCCGCCACGGTGCGCTGCCGGTCGCGTCCTTGTTCCCCGGCCACGTCACCCAGGGGATTCTGCCGGTGCCAACGCCCAGCCCCACCGGCACTAACGGTTTTACTCCGGTGCCGAGCACGTCCGCCCCGGCCCCGTCGTCATCGCAGCCGAGTTCGATCTCGCAGCCGCCGCCGTCGAAGTCGGCCAAACCAACCCCTTCGCCGAGTAGCGCGTCGCCGACGCCGACGGTGTCAGCCCCGTCGCCGACGCCCACCTCAACCGGGTCGACCTCTCCGACTGCGACGTCCACCTCCTCGCCCCAGGCGAGTACCTCGACTCAGGCGAGCACCTCGTCGGACGCGCCGACCTCCGTCGCCGGGGCGGTCCCGCGGTTCGCCCCTTTGGGCACGATCGAGCGCCTCCTCACCTGACGCGCAGGCAGCCCCGCGTCAGGCGGCCTCAAAGACTGCCGCGACGCCCTGGCCGCCACCGACGCACATCGTCTCAAGGAGGTAACGTCCCTCGCGGCGCCTCAGTTCGCGCAGCCCGGTGGCGAGCATGCGGGCCCCGGTGGCCCCGATGGGGTGGCCGAGCGAGATGCCGGAACCGTTCACGTTGAGCTTGTCGGGGTCGTTCCAGCCCCAGCCCGCCAGCACGGCGAGCACCTGCGCCGCGAACGCCTCGTTCAGCTCCACCAGGTCCATCTCGTCCCAGCCGAGCCCGGTGCGGGCGAAGACCTTGGCTACCGCGGGTACCGGCCCGATTCCCATCGTGGCTGGCTCGCAGCCGGCCGCCGCCCAGCCGGCCAGGTATCCGAGCGGCTCGAGGCCGAGCGCCTCGAGCCGGTCCTCGGCCACGACCAGGCACGCGGCGGCCGCGTCGTTCTGCTGGCTCGCGTTCCCGGCCGTGACCGTGCCTCCCGGCATGATCGTGCGCAGCTTGCCCAGCGACTCGGGCGTGGAGTCCGGCCGCACTCCTTCGTCCCGGCTGACCACGATGGGCTCGCCCCGGCGCTGCGGGACCTCGACCGCAACGACCTCGTCGTCGAACTTCCCCCCATCCCACGCCGCGGCCGCGCGCTGGTGACTGCGGGCAGCGTACGCGTCGGCCTCGTCTCTGGTGATGCCGTACTCCCTGGCCAGGTTCTCGGCCGTCTCGATCATCCCGGAGATCTTGCCGAACCGCCATTCCGGCTGCGACCGCTCCCGGCCGCGGTCGATCCGGTCGTACAGGAACTGACTCCCCGACCTCGCGCCCCAGCGCATCGACGTCGTGTAGTGCTCGGCGTTGCTCATGCTCTCAACGCCACCGGCCACCACCGCGTCTGCCGCACCGGTCTGCACCATCATCGCCGCGGTCACGATCGCCTGGAGCCCGCCGCCACAGCGCCGGTCCAGCTGGAAGCCCGGTACCTCGACTGGCAGTCCGGCCTGCAGCGCCGCCCACCGGCCCACGCACGGCGTCTCCCCGTTCACATAAGACTGCGCGAAGGCGACGTCATCTATCCGCTGCGGATCAATACCGGAACGGGCCACGACCTCCTTGATCACGACCGCCGCGAGCTCCTCGACCGGCGCGTCGCGCAAGCTGCCCCCGAAGGTACCGACGGGGGTGCGTACGGGCGCGACGATGGCGGCCCTGCGAGTGGTGGTCATGGCGTGCTCCTCCGGTGAGAACCTGGCGATTCCCGACTCTAACCGCCCGCGTCACGGCCGAGTACCCGCCCGTAACGAGGCAGGCTGCGCCGCCCGGCATCCTGGATCGTCACGCGATGACGGCCACGTACCGCCAGTCGAGCACCTCCCGCGGCTCGGGGGCGTCGGCCTGGACCTGCGAGCGCAGATGAACCAGGCCACCGCCGTTCCCCAGCGAGTCGACCTGCTCCACCGTGATCGTGCTGCGCAGGATGTTGCCCTCATGGACAGGACCGAGATGGTCGCAGCCGTGCCAGCCCGCCACGGTGGCAATCGACGGCAGGGTCCGGGTCGCCTGAGCCAGGGCCAGGCCGATGACGTGCCCGCCATAGACCAGCCGCTCGCCGCCGGCCGCCTCGGCATCGTGGTGAACCGCGGCGATGTTGAGGGTGAGTCGGGCCAGTTCGGGCGCGCTGGTGACGACATCGCCGCCCGCAACCGGCCAGGTCTGCCCGACCCGCAGGTCCGCCAGCCGCGGTCCGGCCACCTGCCGGGCGAAGGTATACAGCCGCCAGTCGCCGACCAGCTGGCCGAGGTCCTGGGCCCGGATCGGCTCGCCGACTACGGCCAGGTCATCGGCATGCCCGGTCTGTGCCTCGGGATCGCGCAGCGGCAGCATCGCGCACCGCCAGAAGTCCAGCACCGGCCGGTCGTCCTGGTCGGTCGTCGTGATCCGAAGCACGGCGAGGCCGGTCGGCCAGCGCCCCTCGCGCGGCCGGTTCTGCCGCAGCGCCTCGATCCGGGTGCGGGTGTGCAGGGTGTCCATGTAACGCGGGGTCCGGCGGAACGCGAGGCCGCGGTAGAACAGGTTGGCCTTGGCGTGCTGGGTCACGACGGTGGACTGCCCGATCGCAATGTCCCAGACCAGGCTGGGAGAGGCCAGCGCCGCGCCGCCGGTCACCTGCCGGCAGAGCGGGCCGTCCAGGGTTAGCGCCAGCCGCTCCCCCGTGATCGACTGGTGCGCGGCGGCCAGCCCCGGCCAGAGCGTGACGCCGGGCGCACCCGCGAACTCCTGCCCGACGGCCAGGTCGTCGAAGAAGGGGCCCTCAACTGCGGGAGACGGCACCGGCGGCCCTCCTGCGGCCGAAGAGTTCCAGGTCAGCGCGTTTTAACTAACATTAAACCGGAACGGGCTGTGTCCCGCCGGAAGGAGCAACGTCGTGACGGGTCTTTCGGCCGAGGAGCAGGACGTCGTCGCCACGGTCGCGGACTTTGTCGACCGAGACGTCCGGCCCGTGGCACGGGAGCTCGAGCACGCCAACGAGTATCCGGAGAAGCTGGTCGCCCAGATGAAGGCCCTGGGAATATTCGGGCTGGCGATTCCGGCGCCCTACGGCGAGGCGCCGGTCTCGACGCCGTGCTATGCGGAGGTCACGGCCGAGCTCGCCCGCGGCTGGATGAGCCTGGCCGGGGCCATGGGCGGCCACACCGTGGTATCCAAGCTGCTACTCCAGTTCGGCACCGGCGAGCAGAAGCAGCTGTACCTGCCGCGGATGGCGACGGGCGAGATCCGGGCGACGATGGCGCTGACCGAGCCGGCCGGCGGATCTGACCTGCAGGCGATGACCACGACCGCGCGGCCCCGGCCGGACGGCGGCTATCTGGTGAACGGCGCGAAGATGTGGATCACCAACGCCCGCCGCTCCCAGCTGATAGCGCTGCTGTGCAAGACCGACCCTGATGCCAGGCCCCGGCACCGGGGCATCAGCATCCTGCTGATCGAGCCGGGTGATGGGCTGGTGGTCTCGCGTGACCTGCCGAAGCTCGGCTACAAGGGCGTGGAAAGCTGCGAGCTGTCCTTCACCGACTACGTCGCGCCGCCGGAATCGCTGCTCGGCGGCGTGCCGGGCCGCGGGTTCGCCCAGATGATGAAGGGCCTGGAGATCGGACGCATCCAGGTGGCCTCACGTGCGGTCGGAGTCGCGCAAGCGGCCTTCGACGACGCGCTTAGGTACGCCCAGCAGCGCGAGACCTTCGGCGTCCCAATCTGGAAGCACCAGCAGATCGGCGGTTACCTGGCCGACATGGCCACGAAGCTCACCGCCGCGCGCCAGCTGGTCCGGTTCGCGGCCGAGCGGTACGACGCGGGCGAGCGCTGCGACATGGAGGCGGGAATGGCGAAGCTGTTCGCGTCCGAGGCGGCGATGGAGATCGCGCTGAACGCGGTCAGGATCCACGGCGGCTACGGCTACTCGACCGAGTTTGACGTCGAGCGCTACTTCAGGGACGCGCCGCTGATGATCGTGGGCGAGGGCACAAACGAGATCCAGCGGAACGTCATCGCGGCGCAGCTGGTCTCGCGCGGCGGCCTGGACCGCTGAGCCCTGCCGCTAGCCGGCCTGGTGTGGCTGCCGTTGCTCGTGGGTCTGCATCTGCGGCAGCGGGTGCAGGAACCGGTAGAACGACACGCCGCCGAGGACGCACTCGGCTAGCAAGATCACGAACTCAAACGTCAGCAATCCCTGTACGTAGGACGGCACCACGCCGAAGATGTTGGTCGCCGACATGCCGGAAACGGCCAGGACAATGCCGAGAATGGCGAGGCCTGCCATGAACCACAGCCTCACTTGCTGTGCGGGATTGAGCTTCATTCCTAACCTCCGAAGATGGCAGGGCGCGCCTGCCCAGCGTCGGTCAGAGCCTAAGCCGGAGGTGTTGCAGGAAATTGCCGGGAAACTTACGCAAGAGTGACGCTCATGACCTGCCTACTCTGCGGCGACTAGTGCGGCGTCGCCGTGCGCGGACTGCAGGGTGAGGACCTGGGTGATCTCCCGGTGGAGGGTGGACATCTCTACTGCCGCGCCGGTGAGGAACGCGGCAACCGCTTCGCCCAGGTCCGGGAACTGCTCCTCCGCCGCCGACGCGTTACATGCCTAGCGTGGCCACGCACCTATCTGCACCGGCGCGGCGCGCATTACCTGTTTAGGTCGAGCATGGCTTCGAGCTCGCGGCGCTGGAGCGGCGCAGGGCGTGGAGCCAGAATCGGCACTTGTCGTGGGCCGGTCTGTCACGCGGCCGACGCGAAAAGCCTCATGGTGCCGGTGCCGACGATCGCCGCGCTTCCGCTCACGGCGACCTCGGTGACCTCGCCGCCTTCCTTGCGCGCCGTCGCCGCCAGCTCGCTGGGGCGGCCCATCAGCACGCCCTGATCGACCTGGATCTGGTAGGTACCGTCAAGTTCCCCGGACCGGTAGGCCAGGCTGGCGGCGAGCGCGGCGCTGGCCGAGCCGGTCGCGGGATCCTCGTCGACACCGGCCGCGGGCGCGAAGAACCGGGCATAGAGTCGCGCGCCGTCACGCGATTGAGCGGCAGAACAGTCACCGGCGAAGCAGTACAGCTGCGATGACCAGCCGGCGGCGACATCGGCCGCCCATGCGGTCTTGTCCAGCGCAATCCGGTCGACCAGCTCAGGGCTGAGCAGACGGACGAAGCAGAACCTCAGCCCGACGCCGGCGTACCAGGTGTCGGCGATCGCGTCCGTTGGCAGCGCCAGGACCCTGGCGATCGCGGCGGCGGGCGGTATCTCATCGGTGGTCTCGAACTGGGGCGGGCGGAGCCGGAACCGAATGGCCGGGCCGTCGACCGTGACCGCTACGGGCCCGATTCCCTCCTCGAAGATGAACCGGCCTACGCCGGGTCGGGCGCCATCGGCGCTGGCCAGGACGGCTGCAGTGCCGATGGTGGGATGACCGGCGAACGGCAGTTCCTGGCTCGGCGTGAAGATCCGGACCCGGTGGGTACAAGCGGGATCGTCCGCCGGGAGGACGAACGTGGTCTCGGAGAAGTTGAACTCGCGCGCCAGCCGCTGCATGTCGGCGTCTGCGATGCCGGCCGCCTCGGGGAACACCGCCAGCTGATTGCCGCCGAAGGGCTTGTCGCTGAACACGTCGGCCAGGGTGAAGTCAAGGCTCATGGCTCAGGCCACCACCACGTCCATCTCGACCGAGGCGCCTAGCGGCAGGGCGGCGACGCCGAGCGCAGTCCTGGCCGGGAACGGTTCGCTGAAGTGCTGGCGGTACGCCTCGTTCATCGGACCGAAGTCGGCCATGTCCGTCAAGTAGACGCCAACGCGGACCACGTCGCCCAGGTCCTTGCCGGCCGCCTCGAGGACCGTGGCCAGGTTGCGCAGGACCTGGTGAGTCTGGCTGGTGATGTCTCCGTCGATCAGCTTCCCGGTCGCCGGGTCCTGTGCTACCTGCCCGCTGAGGAACAGCAGCGCTCCGCCTCGCACGCCCGGCGAGAACGGCCCGACCGGTGGTGCCAGCGTGTCACTGCTGAGAGCGGCTCGCGTCATCGTCGATACGTCCTTTCAGTTCTTTCCCCTCCGGCCCCGTCGGCACTGTCCTGCAGCGCGGTGCCGATCACCGCCAGTGCCTTCTCCAGCACGTCCGGCGGTTCGTAGGCGATGCCGAGCCGGACGATGCTCGCCGCGTCCGCGAACCACGGGCCCTGGGCGACGAGTATCCGCTCCTGCGCGAGGCGGCCGTAGAAGCGGTCAAGCTCGGCCGGCCCGAAGAGGCCCGGATCGAGCCGAACGCTGCAGAAAGCTCCGGCCTCCGGCCGTAGCCAGCGGAGCATGGCCCCGTGTGCCCGCGCCCAGCGAGCGGTGATGTCCCTGGCTGCGGCCATGATCGCGCCGCGGGCCGCGAGCACCTGGTCGGCCCGTTCCAGCACCCTGGCGGCCACGAATTCGTCAACGGATCCGCAGGCGACTGAGGAGTTGAACTTCGCCAGCCGGAGCTGGTCATGAACCCAGGGATCGGAAGCGGTCAGCCAGCCGATGCGCAGTCCGGGCACGCCGTAGGCCTTGGACAGCGAGGCGCAGGTGACCAGCCGCGGATCGCGGCCGCCGAAGCTGGCGGCCGGGCGAGCATCGCCGTAGCTGGCCTCCCTGAACGTCTCGTCAATAAGCAGCACGGCCTCGGGGCACGTGCGCGACATCGCGGCGAGCATCTGCTCGACCTCGGCCTCGGTCAGCGAGACGGCGGAGGGATTCTGCGGCGACGCGAACATGGCCAGCCGGGTCCGGGCGGTCAGCTTGGCCCTGAATGCCTCCAGGTCGAGGCGATATCCGTCCTCGAACCTCGAGCGTACGGTCTCGACGCGGGTGCCCATTCCGCGCAGCGCGTCGAGCACGGGCGGGAAGCAGGGCACCCCGACGACGATCTCGCCGTCGCCGTAGACCAGCCCGAGAAGGAACAGGGCGCCCGCGGCGCCGCTGGTGACCAGCACCTGATCGGCCGGGACCCCGTGCCGCGCGGCGACCAGCAAGCGCAGCCGCTCCTGGCCGGCGGACGGGCCGTAGCCCAGGGCCAGCCGGCCCAGCTCCGCGAGCGTCTCGGGATCAAGGACATCGGCCACGGTGAGGTCCGGGCCCACGCTCTCGCCCAGGTTGTACATCGGCTTCTCGTCGATCACGGCCGTGATCGGGCTGGCCGGGAACTCCCGCATCGGCGCGATCCCCCTTCTGGTGACGAACGGTTACCTGGCCATGCTCACCGGCTAAAGGTGGCGATCCCAGAGCCAATGCGGCAGAATTGGTTTGCAGATGAATCCAATTGAGCTGAGCGACCGCCTGGGCCGCTGGTCGTCGGGCCGGGGTCCGCTGCCTGCGCTGCTCGCGGCCCGACTGCGGCGTCTCATTGACGAGGGCGAGTTGCCGCCCGGCGAAGTGCTACCGCCCGACCGCGCGCTCGCCTCGGCCCTGGCGGTCGGGCGGACGACCGTCGTGGCTGCCTATGACCTGCTGCGCCAGGATGGCCGGCTTGTGCGCCGGCAAGGCAGCGGGACGCGCGTCGCCGGGCCCGAATCGGCCGGGCCGCGGCCGACGACCAGCGCCCCGCTCTTCCTGCACCTGCTCGAGCCGCAAGACGGAGTGATCCCGCTCGCGTGTGCGGCCCCGGATACGCCGCCGCCCGAGCTCGCCGAGGCATTCGCCGGCATCGTTCCCGTGCTCGCTGCCACTACGGGCGACATCGGCTACTACCCGGCCGGCCACCCCGCTCTGCTCGGCGCGATCGCCGACCACTATGAGCACCGAGGCATTCGCACCCGGCCAGAGCAGCTCCTTGTCACCAACGGCGGCCAGCAAGCACTGTCGGTACTCGCCAGTGCCCTACTGGCGCCCGGCGACCAGGTGATCGTAGAAGGGCCAACGTATCCGGGTGCGCTGGAGGTCTTCCGGGAGCAGGCGGCAATGCTCCGCTGCCTGCCGGTCGGGCTTCCCGGCCTGGCCGCGGCCGCCCGCAGGCACCGGATCGCGCTGGCCTACGTGGTCTCAACGTTCCACAATCCGACCGGCGCCGTGCTCCCCGCGGTCGCGCGCCGCGAGCTGGCGCAGGCCGCTTCGGCGGCCGGCGTCCCGCTCATCGACGACGAGGTGCCGAGCGACCTCGCGTTCCCTGACGTGGCGGTGCCGCCGCCGATTGCCGCCTACTCGAGCGACGTGATTTCAGTCGGCTCACTGAGCAAGAGCGTCTGGGGCGGCTGGCGAATCGGCTGGGTGCGGGGCCCCGAGCCGCTGATCGCCCGGCTGGCCCGGCTGCTGGCCGTGCATGATCTTGGCGGCAACGCTGTCGCCCAGATGGCGGCGGCTGACCTGCTGCCGCGGCTTGGCGACATCGTTAGTCGTCAGGCCGGAACCAGGCAGGCGCGACACGACCACCTGCGCCGGGACCTGGCTCGTTACCTGCCTGACTGGGATGTTCCGCCGGTTCCCGGCGGGCAGACCCTGTGGGTGCGGCTGCCGCGTGGAGATGGAACTTCGTTCGCGCAGGCGGCTCTGCGCCACGGCGTTGCCGTGCTGCCGGGAAGCGGGCTGGATATCTCCGGGGCGAGCCAGGCCTGCGTGCGGTTGCACTTCCTCGCCCCGCCGGAAGTCCTGACCGAGGCCGTCCGGCGGCTTGCCGACGCCTGGCGCTCCTACTGGCCGCCCCGCGTTCCGGCGACCGCACCGCCGGCGATGTCGGTGTGAGCCAGGCCGCCGGGCTCGCGGCTTTACAGCTGGCTGAGCACTCCCAGCAGCGGAGCGGGCATCCGGCTCAGGTCGAGCGCGCTGACAAGCAGCCGGGCGTACCGGCTCTTGCCGCCCGAGCGCGCGCCGACGAAGCGGCGGAGCTGGCGCTCAGGATCCCGGCCCTGCTGCGCCGGCTGCAGCTGGAATGTGCGCAGTGACCCGAGGTCGCCTGCGGCCTTGACCACCTGCTCGACCGACGGGACGCCGAGCGCCCGGATGAGCTCGTCCTCAAGGTCAACGTGGCAGGCGTAGAACCCGAGCGATTCCATCGCCGGGCCGGATAGGCCAGAGCCGAATCCGCCGCGCTCGAGCGCGCGCCGGAAGTGTCGCTCCTCGGCCGCGTCGTAGAGCCCCGCGAGCCGGACTCCTAGCCCGTGCGGTCCGAGCCTGTCCACGAACCTGGCCGCGTTCGTCGCCCCGCCCATCGCGACAATCGAGACGCCTTCCTCGGTCAGCGGCCGGCCGAGGCGGTCCGCCAGCGTCTCAAGCGCAGTCCGGTCGCTCATCCCCTCGACGAGCACCACTGTCCGCGCCTTGACGGCGGCAAGGTGCGGGCTCTCCGGCGCTGATAGCACCATCGACGTGACTACCTTTCCGAGGTCATCCGACAGCGGCAAGTATCCCGCGCACGCTGCTGGAGCGCGAAGGGCTCTCACCTCTCCCTAAGCGACGCAAGGGGGTCTTGCTGTTACGCTCTGCCTCCACAGTCATCCGCCCGTGAGCTGCCGTTAGCGGCTGATCCATCCTGTGAGCGAGGATCAGTCAGCGCTTGCGGCCTACTCCGCCCCAGAGGGCTGAGCGGCTCTTGGCCTCGGCCTGGGTATCCGGCCGCCACTCGGGTATCCGCACGAGCCCAGGCTCGACCATCTCCAGACCGGTGAAGAACGACGCGACTTCGTCACGGCTCCGCAGCGTCTGCTTCTCGTGCATGAGATGCCGGAGCCGGTCGTGTGCCTCGGACCGGGCAGCAGACGCCTCGATGTCGGAGGACAGGTGAGAAATAGCCAGGCAGCTGCCCGGCGGGACGGCGTCGACCAGCGTCGTTACCGCACGGTGCGGATCGGCGTCGTCGCCGACCAGGTGCAGGATCGCTATCAGCATGATCGCTACGGGTTGGGAGAAGTCCAGGGTCTGGCCGGCACCCGCGAGGATGTCGTCGGCAGCGCGGAAGTCAGCGTCGAGGTAGGCCGTGGCGCCCTCGGGGCTGGTGGTTAGCAGGGCACGTGCATGGGCGAGCACGATCGGGTCGTTGTCGACATAGACGACTCGGCAATCGGGCGCAATGGCCTGAGCGACCTCGTGGGTGTTATTGGCCGTCGGGATGCCGGTGCCGATGTCCAGGAACTGCCGTATGCCCGCCTCACCGGCCAGGTACCGCACGACTCGGGCCAGGAACGCCCGGTTGGCCCGGACGCCAGCGGCGATGTAGGGATAAGCCTGGAGTGCCGCGTCGCCAGCCTTGCGATCGGCGGCGTAGTTGTCCTTGCCGCCTAGCCAGTAGTCGTACACCCTGGCGATGTGGGCCACGCTCGTGTCGAAGGTCGGTCTTTCCTCCTGGACGCCCTTGCTAGTCGAGTGCTGGGCCGTTGCCGACGTCTCGTCCGTTGTCACTGGCGTGCCCTTTCCTGCGGGGATGGCGGGCAATGGCTGCCAATCCCAGGCAATTAGCGCTCAATACTGCAGACTCTAAGTGCTAACGGCACCGCCGCCCAGGCAACCGCAATATCGGCGACCGCGGGGGTGCCAGCGCAACCTGGGTGCTGGGAGTCGTTTCGCGCCCAGGCTGGAGGAGATGCTCAATGCCACCGGCCAAGCGAACTTCCGGCATCGTGGTCATCCAGCCAGTCACGGCCGCCGGCGGGCTACCGCGCAGCCTGTAGATGTCGCGTAACGAAGCGCAACGAGCAGTGTCAGCAGCGCGCGTCAGCCAATGGCCCGGACGGCCGGAGCCACCTCCGCGCCGAACCTGGATAGCGACGAGCGGGCCTCGGCGTAGCTGAGCGAGCCGAAGGCGAACGCACCGGCGAAGTGGTTCGCGCCGGAGGTCCGCAGCATCTCGGTCAGCTGCGCCCGCACTGTGCCGGCCGAGCCCGCGATAACCAGGCCCTGGTCGATGGCGCGGGCGAAATCCTGAGGCGTACCGAACCGGTCATCGCCGTGACGGCGCCACACCGCGGTGAACTGCTGGTAGAAGACCTCCATGGCCTCGAGCGCGCGCTCGCGGGCCGTGGCGTCCGACTCTCCCACGTAGATGTTGCGCATGATCCCGAAGCGCGGGGTGGACGCGCCAGCGCCTCCCGCCGGAGCTCCTGGCGGAATGTCGACCACGCCCGCGAAGTACTCGTCCCTCCGGCGCCGGGTCTCCTCCACGGTGGGAGACCTGAAGCTGAAGCCGAGGATCGTGTTGATCCCCTTCTTGCCAAGCTGCGGGATGCTCTCGGGATTGCTGCTCGGATACCAGACCGGCGGATGCGGGGTCTGAATCACCCTGACCGGGATCTCGGCGGTGACATCGGCGCCGCGGGCCACCACCCCGCTGGTCAGCGTGCACATGACCGCGTCGAAGTTCTCGTCGTACAGGCGCTGGGCGTCCGCCCGCTCGATCCCGTAGGCGAGCAGCTCATACGGGTTGCCGCCCTTGCCGAACCCGATTTCGAGGCGGCCGCCGCTGAGCTGATCGAGCATGGCGATCTCCTCGGCCAGCCGCGTCGGCTGGTAGAGGGGAAGCACGTACACCAGCGGGCACAGCCGGATTCGCGTGGTCTGCATCGCCGCCGCGGCCAGGAAAACGCTCGGCGACGGAGCCAGGCCCAGCGGAGTGCCGTGGTGCTCGGCCAGATGGTAGATATCGAACCCCTGGTCTTCGGCGTCGGCGAGCAGGTTAAGCCGCTCCCGGTACAGCTGGGCAGGATCACGGACGCCGTCCGCGTCGATCCAGTCGAACAACCCGATCGTGACCGCGGGTTGTGCCGTGGGCTGGCTCACCGCCCCAACGTAGATGCCGCGCCATACCGCGTCCAGTCTCGCCAAAGCGCCACGCGGGCGGTAGACGAAGCCCCATCGGCACGCTGACCGGGAGCAACAGTGCCAGACGGTCTCGATTCGGCAAATTCACGTTCTGACTTCTTGTTGATGCTTCCCCTTTAGGGAAAGCCGGGACTACCCTTCGGGCAATCCCGGGGGGGACATCCGGGACAGCCTGAGCCCCAGCCGGCGGGGCATGCGCAAATAGGCCGGCGGTCCTTCGGGCGGCCCAGGCCGCCCCCGCAGAGGAGGTATCCGTGAGAGGCATATTGAGGGCCGTCGTCGCAGTGAGCGCGGTCGCTCTGCTGGCGGCGGCATGTAGTAGCGCGCCGAAGAGCCCGTCGGGCAGTTCGACGAAGACGTCGACCGCCAGCGCTAAGTTCCTTGGCTGCATGGTCACCGACACCGGCGGCATCGATGACAAGTCGTTTAACCAGTCGTCGTGGGAGGGCATGCATGCCGCCCAGGCCGCCGAGCCGTCCAAGATCCAGATCACTTACCTGCCGTCCACGACCTCGGCGGACTACGCCTCCAACATCAGCACGTTCATCGGCCGCAAGTGCGGAATCATCGTCACCGTCGGCTACCTGATGGCGGACGCCACCGAAGCCGCCGCCAAGGCGAACCCGAACCAGAAGTTCGCGATCGTCGACTGCTCCTACGCCTCTGAATGCCTGCCCTCCCCGAAGCTAGGCAACATCGACCAGCTGGTCTTCAATACAGTCCAGGACGGTTTCCTCGGCGGCTACCTCGCGGCCGGCATGACCAGGACCGGCATCGTCGCCACCTACGGGGGTGAGGACTTCGGAACGGTCACCATCTACGAGGACGGCTTCTGGGACGGCGTCGAGTACTACAACGCCCACCACCACACCAACGTGAAGGTGCTCGGCTGGAGCGAGAAGTCCCAGAGGGGCAGCTTCATCGGAAACTTCACCGACCTCGCGGCCGGCCAGGCTCTCACCAACACGTTCATCGGCGAGGGCGCTGACATCATCTTCCCGGTCGCCGGCGGCGTCGGCCTGGGCACCGCGAAGGCGATCCAGATCGCGGACTCGTCCGGCAAGCACGTGCTGATGGAGTGGGTCGACACCGACGGCTGCATCAGCGCCGCGCAGTACTGCAAGTACATGCTCACCAGCGTGACCAAGGGCATTGTCGCGGCCGTGAAGAACGCGGTCCTGTCGGCCGCGAACAACACCTGGGTCGCCGGTAACACCTACATCGGGACCCTGGCCAACGGTGGCGCCGTGATGTCCCCGTACCACGACCTCGCGTCGCAGGTCCCGGCTGCGCTGAAGGCAGAGATCTTGACGCTGGAGTCGGAGATCGAAAGCGGGAAGATCAGCCCGGCCACGAAGAGCCCGGTCTGATCCTGATCTAGAGTCCGTAGAAGTCAGGAAAAAGCCGTCCGGCTGCCCGGTCCTGACCGGGCAGCCGGACGGCCGGGCGTATATGGAGACGGCCGGTGAAGCTTGAACTGCGCGGTATCACCAAGCGATTCGGCAGTCTCGTCGCCAACGACCACATCGACCTGGTCGTGCAGCCGGGCGAGATCCGGGCGCTGCTTGGTGAGAACGGCGCCGGCAAGACGACGCTGATGAACGTCCTGTACGGGCTGTACCAGCCGGACGACGGCGAGATTCTCATCGACGACCAGCCGGTGCGGATCCGGTCGCCGAAGGACGCGATCAGCGCCGGAATCGGCATGGTGCATCAGCACTTCATGCTGGTCCCGGTGTTCACCGTGGCCGAGAACGTGACGCTCGGGGCCGAGCCGGTGCGGCGGCTCACTCTCCCCGCGCTGAACATCGGCGCACTGCACATCCCGCGGCTCAGCGTGCCGTCGTTCGGGCTGCTCGACCGGCGCCGAGCCCGCGCCTCCGTTCGCGAGCTATCAGAGCGCTTCGGGCTGAGGGTCGATCCCGACGCCCGCGTCGAGGACCTGCCGGTCGGCGTGCAGCAGCGCGTCGAGATCATCAAGGCCCTCCTCCGGGATGCCAGCGTCCTGGTCCTGGACGAGCCGACGGCGGTGCTAACCCCAGGCGAAACCGAGGACCTGTTCCAGATCATGCGCCAGCTTCGCGAGAGCGGACGGTCGATCATCTTCATCTCGCACAAGCTGCGCGAGGTCCAGGCCATCGCCGACAACATCACCGTCATCCGCCGCGGCAAGGTCGTGGCCGAGCGCCCGCCGTCCACCAGCGATGCGGAGCTGGCGGCGCTCATGGTCGGCCGGTCGGTGCAGCTGCGGGTGAGCAAGGAGGCGGCCAGGCCGGCCGGCGTCGTGCTCGACGTGCGCGACCTCAGCGTGCCGGCCGAGCACGGCGGCCTGGCGGTCGACTCGGTTTCCTTCGACGTGCGCGGCGGCGAGATCCTCGGGATCGCGGGGGTACAGGGCAACGGGCAGACCGAGCTGTGCGAGGCGCTGATGGGACTGCGCCCGTCTACCGGGTCGGTGGTGCTGGACGGCGAGGACATCGGCGGCGCAAGCACCCACGAGCGGCTTAGCGCAGGCATCGGCTACATCCCGGAGGACCGGCAGGAAGACGGCCTGGTCGGTGCCTTCCCGGTGGCGGACAACCTGATCCTGGACGTTTACGACCGGCCGCCTTACGCACGCCGCCTCGCCATGGATCCGGACGCGATCAGGAAGTCCGCGCAGCACCTGGTCGAGGAATATGACGTGCGTACGTCTTCGGTGATGACGAGGGCGGGGACGCTGTCCGGCGGCAACCAGCAGAAAGTTGTCGTCGCCAGGGAGCTAAGCAGGCCGAACAAGCTGCTGCTGGGCAGTCAGCCAACTCGCGGCCTGGACGTCGGCTCGATCGAGTTCGTGCACTCCGAGATCGTTCAGCAGCGCGACCAGGGTGTCGCGGTAGTCATTGTCTCCTCCGAGCTGGACGAGATCTACGCCCTGTCTGACCGGATCGCGGTCATGTACGAAGGCAAGATCGTCGGCATCCGCGCGCCGGACGTCCCGGAGCAGGAACTCGGCCTGCTGATGGCCGGTGCCGCCGGAGACGGCCGCCAGGCGGGCGATGGGCAGGCGGCAGTCGGCGCCATGTCCGGCCCGCTCGACGCCGACCAGGCTCTGGAGCTGCCCCAGGCGACGGCCGGCCAGGCCGATCCGCTTACCAAGGAGAGTGAGGCGTGAGCGAGATCCCGGCCACCGGGCCCGACCCGGCTGCCGCCACGACCGGGGCGGTCGCCGCCGAGCCAGGGGCACCGGGCGAGTCGGCCGGCCCGCGCCGGCCGCGGGGCTGGCTGACCGTGGGCGTGCTCATCCAGGCCATTACGCAGGGCAGCTCCGCCGTGGTCACGATCCTCGCCATCTTCCTGGCGCTCGTAGTTGGCGGCGTGCTGATCGTCTTCAGCGATCCAGTCGTCACCCGCGCCTGGAGCTCGCTTTTCGTTGATCCCGGATACACGTTCGGACAGACCTGGGACTCGTTGTCCTTCGCGTACTCACAGATGTTCGAGGGCGCGATCCTGAACCCGTCCACGGTGAGCGCAGCGTTTCACGGCGGCTCGATCGCGGCGATCTTTTATCCGCTGTCGTCGACCTGTGCCCAGGCCACGCCGCTCATCCTCACCGGCCTTTCGGTCGCGATCGCGTTCAGGTGCGGGCTGTTCAACATCGGCGCCGCCGGCCAGTGGGTGGGCGGCGCGGTCGTGGCGACCTGGCTTGGCTTCGGCGTGAGCCTGCCGCCCGTGATCCACGTCATCGTCTGCGTGGCCGGAGGCTTCGTCGGCGGCGCGGTGATCGGCTGGTTTGTCGGCCTGCTCAAGGCCAAGACGGGCGCGCACGAGGTCATCGTCACGATCATGCTGAACTACGTCATGTATGACTTGCTCTCCTACCTGCTGTCGCATCCGGCGATGCTCCAGCAGCCGGGGCAGACCAACGAGATCGCGCCGTTCGTCGACAACAACGCCAACCTGCCCCACGTCGGCGGGCCGCCGCCGCAGGTCGGAGTCGGCTTCCTGATTGGCGTGGCGGCCGCGATCGCGGTCGCGTGGCTGCTATCGCGGACGACCACGGGCTTCCAGTTCCGCACGGTCGGCGCCAGCCCGAGTGCCGCCCGCACCGCGGGCATCAGCGTCGAGCGGTCCTGGATCCTGGTGATGCTGCTGGCCGGAGGCTTGGCCGGGCTGTCGGCGGCGGCCATCGTCCTCGGGACCAACACGCAGCTGACGTACAACAGCTACGGCACCTATGGCTCCGACGGCATCACGGTCGCGCTGCTCGGCCGGGCCAGGCCGATCGGCGTGGTCTGGGCCGGGCTGCTGTTTGGCGCCCTGCACGTCGGCGGGACCTACGTCGAGGCGGCCACGCTTGGTAACGTCCCGGCCGACATCGTCCAGGTGCTCGAGGGACTAATCGTCCTGTTCGTGGCCGCGCCCGCGCTGATCCGGGCCGTGTTCCGGCTGCGGTCCACGTCGGGTACCGGCATGGAGGCCGTCGCGAAGGGATGGAACGGGTGACCACCACGCTGGCTGCCGCGGTACGCGCGCCGCTGACCACCGAACGCCGGCATGTCGCAGCGGTCACCTTCGTCGCGCTCGGGCTTATCAACATCCTGGTATTCGGCCTGCTCGCGCACCACGGCGATGCGGGCTTCGAACTTTCGCAGTCAGGACTCGGGATCAAGATCCCGGTCATCCGGGTGCCGGCGGCGCCGGCCTGCTATGTGCTCGGCGCGGTATGCCTCGGCCTCGGGGTTGGCCGGGCCACGGTGCCGTTCAGCGTTCGCGGCAAGCGCATCGCGATCGCCGTCGTGCTGCTGTGCTTCCTGCTGGCGCTGCTGTGCTGGGCCGATGCCGGCGCTATACCGCTCAACGTGATCATCATCGCGCAGGGCACCTGGGTCGCCTCCATCCCGCTGATCCTGGGCGCGCTGTCTGGCTGCCTGTGCGAGCGGTCCGGCGTAATCAACATCGCGATCGAGGGCCAGTTGCTGTTCGGCGCGTTCAGCGCCGCGATCGTGGCCAGCGCGTTCGGCGGCGTGTGGGCGGGCCTGGTTGCCGGGTCGCTGACCGGCGGCCTGGTCGGCCTGCTGCTCGCGGTGTTCGCGATCACGTTCCTGATGGACCAGATCATCCTGGGAGTCGTGCTCAACGTGCTCGCGCTCGGGATGACCGACTATTTCTTCGACCGGCTGATGTCGACGAACCCGAACTACAACACCGGGAACACGTTCGGCACTCTCAAGATCCCCGGGCTGGCCGAGATCCCGGTGATCGGGCCGATCTTCTTCGATTCGAACGTCTTCCTGTACATCACCTACGCCGCGATCATCGTGATCCAGATCGCGCTGTTCAGTAGCCGGTGGGGACTGCGGGTGCGGGCGGTCGGCGAGCACCCGACCGCCGCCGACACGGTCGGTATCCCGGTGCTGTGGACCCGCTACCGCAACGTGATCATCGGCGGGCTGGTCGCCGGCATCGGCGGCGCCTTTCTGACGGTCGGCTCGGTCGGCAGCTTCAGCCCGGATATGAGCTCGGGATTCGGCTACATCGCGCTGGCGGCGCTTATCTTCGGCCGATGGACGCCGCTTGGCTCGCTCGCCGCCGCGCTGCTGTTCGGCTTTGCCCTTGAACTGTCGCTGGTGCTGCCTACGGTGAACCCTGTGCTCCCGGCGCCGATCATGAACATGGCCCCGTACGTGGCCACGATCATCGCGGTGGCCGGCCTGGTCGGTAAGGTCCGCGCACCCAAGGCCGACGGCCAGGCGTACGTCAAGGCGTGACCGGGGGCCGCGTGATGGACTTCGACTGGGCGTCCCTGCGGGCCGCGGCGACGGCAGTGGCCGCCCGCGCACACGCGCCGTACTCGGGCCTGAGCGTCGGCGCGGCCGGACAAGACAGCGAGGGGAAGGTTGTGACCGGCTGCAACGTCGAGAACGCCTCCTACGGACTGACCCTGTGCGCGGAGTGCGGGCTCGTCAGCGCCCAGCGCGCGGCCGGCCTCGGCCCGCTGGTCGCGGTGAGCGTGGTGGCCGGTGATGGCGCGCCCATCGTCCCCTGCGGGCGCTGCCGTCAGCTGCTGCTCGAGGCGGGCGGGCCCGGGCTGCTGCTGGACGCCGACGGCGGCCCGGTCCGCCTCGGCGACCTGCTGCCCGGTGCGTTCACCGCCGATGACCTGGCGGCCCGGTCGGCGGGGGGTCTCGGGGGGTCGTCCCCCCGAGAAAGCACGGACGGCCCGCGTGCCTGACGCAGTCGAGCTGATCCGGGCCAAGCGGGATGGCGGGCGGCTCTCAGACAGTGATATCGGCTGGCTGATCGCCGCCTACACGGGCGGGGAGATCGCTGACGAGCAGATGTCGGCGCTGCTGATGGCGATCTACTTCAGGGGTCTGGATCCAGGCGAACTGCAGGCGTGGACCGACGCGATGATCAGCAGCGGCGAACGGCTTGACCTGGCCGGGCTCAGCGCGCCCACGACCGACAAGCACTCGACCGGCGGAGTCGGCGACAAGGTTTCGCTCGTGCTGGCCCCGCTGGTGGCCAGCTGCGGGGCTGCGGTGCCGCAGCTGTCGGGCCGGGGCCTCGGCCACACCGGCGGGACGCTGGACAAGCTGGAGTCGATACCCGGCTGGCGCGCGCGGCTATCGAACGACGAGATCGTGACGGTGCTGCGCACGGCCGGCTGCGTGATCTGCGCCGCCGGAGACGGCCTGGCGCCCGCAGACCGCAAGCTCTACGCCCTGCGGGATGTCACCGGCACGGTGGAGTCGATCCCGCTGATCGCTAGCTCGATCATGTCCAAGAAAATCGCCGAGGGCACGAGCTCGCTGGTGCTCGACGTCAAGGTCGGCAGCGGCGCGTTCATGCCCGACCTTGCTTCCGCCCGCGCGCTGGCCGAAACGATGGTGAAGCTCGGGAACGGACACGCCGTGCGGACCAGCGCGCTGCTCACCCGGATGGACACGCCGCTCGGCCGCGCGGTCGGCAACGCCGTCGAGGTCGAGGAGGCGGTGGCCACGCTGCGCGGCCACGGCCCCGCGGACCTCATTGCGGTCACGCTGGCGCTGGCGACCGAGATGCTGCGGATGGCCGGGATCGCCGCCGATCCGGCCGCCGCGCTCGCCGATGGCCGAGCACTGGGCACATACCGCGCCATGATCAGAGCACAGGGAGGTGACCCCGACGCGCCGCTTCCCGCTGCCCTGCATACCGAGGTGATGACGGCCGAGCAGGACGGCTGGATGACAGTGCTGGACGCCAGGGCGGTCGGCGTCGCGGCCTGGCGGCTCGGTGCCGGGCGGGCCAGGAAGGAAGACCCGGTATCAGCCTCCGCCGGTGTCCTCTGCCTGGTCAAGCCGGGCGAGCCGGTCAAGGCGGGCCAGCCGGTGCTCGAACTGCGCGCCGACGACCCCGCCAGGTTCGAGCGGGCGCGGGCTGCACTGGCCGGAGCCATCGGGATCGGGCCGCAGCCGCCGGAGCCCGCCGACCCGATCCTTGAGCGTGTCCCGGCCGGCCCGCCTGGGCTAGAGCTGCCCAGTTAGCGCAAGGTAACGTCGGGACAATGGGGATCGAGTCGCTTGACCGGCTTGCGCCAGGCCGCGCCGAATTCGACGTCGCCGAGGTCGCGACATCCGATGCGGGGCTACGCCAGGTCCTGCACGGTCTCCCTGGCGTGGACCAGGTTGGCGTGCAGGAACGAGTCGCCGGGCTGGCCACTCGTTCCGTCAAAAAGGATTCCAAACTGAGGGCGCTTGACCTGGCGATCAGGATGGTTGACCTAACCACGCTCGAGGGAGCCGACACGCCGGGCAAGGTGACCGCGCTGTGCGCGAAAGCCCGGCAGCCCGATCTGGCCGACCCGCCCGCGCCGCCCGTGGCCGCGGTATGCGTCTACCCGGACCTGGTGCCCGTCGCCCGCGCCGGGGTGGCCGGCAGCGATGTCGCGGTCGCGTCGGTGGCGACCGCGTTCCCCTCCGGCCGCGCGTCGCTGGCGGTGAAACTCGCGGACGTCAGGGACGCGGTGGCCGCCGGAGCCGACGAGGTCGACATGGTGATCGACCGCGGCGCCTTCCTGGCCGGCCGGTACGGCCAGGTATACGCGGAGATCAGGGCGGTGCGGGAAGCCTGCGGCCCCGCTCATCTGAAGGTGATACTGGAGACCGGCGAACTCGCCACGCTCGACAACGTGTCGCGGGCGTCCTGGCTGGCCATGATGGCCGGCGCGGACTTCATCAAGACCTCCACCGGGAAGGTCACTCCGGCCGCCACGCCCGCGGTCGCGCTGGTGATGCTGACGTCGGTCAGGGACTTCGAGCTGACCGCCGGACGTCGGGTCGGCGTCAAGGTAGCGGGCGGCATCCGCACGGCGAAGGACGCCATCCGCTACCTCGTGCTGGTGAACGAGACCGTGGGCTCGGCGTGGCTCACGCCACGGCTGTTCAGAATCGGAGCGTCCACCTTGCTCAACGACCTGCTCATGCAGCGCGCCAAGCAGCGGACCGGCCGCTACTCCGGCCCCGACTATTTCACGGTGGACTGACGTGAGCGCCATCGAGCCGACGCGGGCGGCCCCGGCCGAACCCGATGCGCTGCCGTGGGAGTACGCGCCCGCACCGGAGTCGCGGGACATCGTCACGATCGCACCCGAGTACGGCCTGTTCATCGACGGAGAATTCCGGCCGGCCGCGGGCGGCGCGACGTTCGCGACCGTCAACCCGGCCAGCGAGGAGAGGCTGGCCGAGGTGGCCGAGGCCGGGCCGGCGGATGTCGACGCTGCCGTCGCGGCCGCCCGCCGCGCGTACGACCGGATCTGGGGACCGATGCCGGGCGCCGAGCGGGCCAAGTACCTGTACCGGATCGCGCGCGTGCTGCAGGAGCGCGCCCGAGAGTTCGCCGTGCTGGAGAGCCTCGACAACGGCAAGCCGATCCGCGAATCACGGGACGTCGACATCCCGCTGGCCGCCGCGCACTTCTTCTACCACGCCGGCTGGGCGGACAAGCTGGAATACGCCGGGTTCGGCCCCGACCCGCGGCCGCTCGGCGTCGCGGGCCAGGTAATCCCGTGGAACTTCCCGCTGCTGATGGCCGCGTGGAAGCTCGCCCCGGCGCTGGCCGCCGGAAACACCTGCGTGCTCAAGCCGGCCGAGACAACGCCGCTGACCGCGTTGCTGCTCGCCGAGGTCTGCCAGCAGATCGGCCTGCCGGCCGGCGTCGTCAACGTGCTGACCGGCGCGGGCGAGACTGGGGCCGCACTGGTCGGCCACCCGGACGTGGACAAGGTCGCCTTCACCGGGTCCACCGAGGTCGGCAAGCAGATCGCCGAGGCCGCGGCCGGCACCCGCAAGAAGCTCACCCTGGAACTGGGCGGCAAGGCGGCCAACATCGTTTTCGACGACGCGCCGGTCGAGCAGGCCATCGAGGGCATCGTCAACGGCATCTTCTTCAACCAGGGGCACGTCTGCTGCGCCGGGTCGCGGCTGCTGGTGCAGGAGTCGGTCGCCGACATCGTCGTCGAACGGCTGCAGCGCAGGCTCACGACCCTGCGGCTCGGAGATCCGCTGGACAAGAACACCGATATCGGCGCGATCAACTCGCGCCAGCAGCTCGACAAGATCAACGAGCTGTCGGCGGCCGGCGACGCCGAGGGTGCGCGGCGCTGGTCGCCTCCGTGCCCGCTGCCTGAGCGGGGGTACTGGTTCCCGCCGACGCTGTTCACCGGCGTGAGCCAGTCTTATCGCATCGCGCGGGAGGAAATCTTCGGCCCGGTGCTGTCAGTCCTCACGTTCCGGACGCCGGAGGAAGCGGTGGCCAAGGCGAACAACACTCCCTACGGGCTGTCGGCCGGCATCTGGACCGACAAGGGCAGCCGGATCCTGTGGATGGCCCAGCGCATGCGGGCCGGAGTGGTGTGGGCCAACACCTACAACCGCTTCGACCCGGCGAGCCCGTTCGGCGGGTACCAGGAGTCCGGCTTCGGTCGTGAAGGCGGCCGGCACGGGTTGGAGGCGTACCTCGATGTCTGACCCCGCCGCCCCCCCGGACGGCCGCGCAAAGGCCCACGCGCTCGCGCGCGCGGACGTCCGCAAGACCTACAAGCTGTTCGTCGGCGGCGCCTTCCCACGCTCGGAGTCCGGGCGCTCCTACGTCGTG
>JASHOL010000049.1 GCA_030041135.1 Streptosporangiaceae bacterium
CAGCCGGTGCCCGCCTTGATCGCGTCAGCGGTCGAGGCGCACCTGAGGGTATGCGTGCCGGCGCCGTGCGGGCTGCTGTTCACCACACCGGCCGGGGCTGCGCTGAATGTTGCGAACTTCCGTAACCGGGTCTGGAAGCCGGCCGTGCGGGCTCTGGACAGCGTCCCGAACCAGCTGCGTTTCCATGACCTGAGGCATTATGCGGACCGGCGGATTATGTGCCCCGCAGCGGTGTTCCCGCTGGCGGGAGCGGCGGAGCCCTGGTTTTTGTCCGCATAATCAGCGGCTGAACGAGTCGAGCCAGCCGAGCGCTCTCGTGTGGCATCGAAGCCCGAGGGCTGGTTGACTGATTAGCCGGTTATGTTCGTGTCCACGAAGAATCTCTCCTGTCTGTCGGTGCAGTTCCGGATAGAAGGAGTGATCTCGTGGGTGAAGCAGATGTCAGGTCGTCAGCCGAGATAGTGGTGGCGGCGCTGGCAGCGGCGGGCAGGTCCGGGGAGACTATCCGCTGCTACCGGGTGGTGATGGAGCGGTTCGCGGTGTTCGTGGCCGGGCGTGGTCTTGCCGCGGTGAACGAGCAGGTGTGCCTGGACTTCCTCGCGGAGCAGACCGGTGTCAGGCTGGCGTCGCTGTCGGATCCGGTTGTCGGGGAGAAGGCGGTCCAGGCGGTTCGCCGGCCGCTGGTCCTGGTTGCAGATGCGCTGGCCGGGCGGGCGGTCGAGGCCGGCCGGCTGGTGGTCCCGCCGCATGACGGCTGTCCCGGGCGGTTCCGCGGGTTGCGGGATGAGTACCTGATCTCGTGCCGGGCACGCGGCAACGCCGGGGCAACGGTGGCGACGAAGGACAGGGCGGCCAGCGTGTTCCTGGCTTACCTGGACGACACCGGGGCGCCGGACCTGTCCGGGCTCGGCGTGCGGGAGCTGTCGGGGTTTTTCGTGCACCAGCGTCATCTGGGGCGCAAGACGCTGGCGTCGTTGCGGTCGCTGCTGGGCGATTTCCTGGATTTCGCCGCCGCGGCGGGCCAGGCACCCCAGGGCCTGGCCGGCCGGCTGCCGCCGCAGCGGCACGTCCGCAACCAGTCCGAGCCGCACTTGTGGACCGCGGAGGAGATCCGGCGGGTGCTGGCGGTGATCGACCGGCAGTCCGCGACCGGCAAGCGGGACTACGCAATGATCCTGACGGTCGCCCGGCTGGGCCTGCGGATCTCCGATCTGCGTCACCTGGAACTGGGCGACCTGGACTGGCGGGCCAAGACGATCGCGATCATCCAGCACAAGACAGGCAGGACGCTTTGCCTGCCGCTGCTAGATGACGTCGGCTGGGCGATCATCGACTACATCCGCCACGGCCGCCCCGACACCAGCTGCCCGAAGGTGTTCGTCAAGCACCGCTATCCCTTCGACACCTTCGGGACCGCTTCGTCGGTCAGCGGCCGGCTGTCCTGCCACGCGGCCCGCGCCGGCATCGAGTTCACGCCGGGCAAGGCCAGCGGGATGCATTCGCTGCGCGGCGCGCTGGCGGTCGCGATGATCGGGAACGACACCCCGATGCCGGTGGTCTCAGCTGTCCTCGGCCATGCCTCGACCGACACGACACAGGCGCATTACCTGCGGTTTGACACCGTACGGCTGCGGCACTGCGCGCTGGACGTCGAAGACGTCCTGGAGGCGGCACGCTCAGGTGAGCGTCATGGGTGAGGCGACGCTGGCGGGCCTGGCCGCCAGCCTTGTCGCGGTGCGCCACGCCGGCGGCTACCGGTTCAAAGTCCCCGAACGGGTGCTGGGCCAGTTCACTGACTACTGCGCGCGGGAAGGCTACGGCGACGGGTCGATCATCAGGGAAGCAGTCGAGGGGTTCCTTTACGGCCGGCATCTGCGGGCCTCCACCGTGCGGCGCAACGAACTGGTCCTGCGGCAGCTGGGCGAGTACGCCCGGGCGCATGGCTGGGCTGCGTACATCCCGCCCGCGGTCACCACCGTCCGGGTGCGCCACGCGCCGCCGTATGTGTTTACCGACGAGGAGATCCGCCGCCTGTTCACCGTGATCGACGCCCAGCCGATGTCCAGCTTCTCGAACAAGGCGCTGGTCGACCCGGTGCTGTTCCGGGTGCTGTATGGCACCGGGCTGAGGATTTCCGAGGCACTGCACCTGACCCTGGCCGACGCGGACACCCGCGGCGGGACGCTGGCGATCCGCGAGTCGAAGAATGGCGTGAGCCGGACCGTGCCGGTGACCGCCCGGCTGACCGCGACCCTGAAGGGCTACATCACCGCAGCCCACCCGGACCGGCAGCCTGGCAGCTACCTGTTCTATACCCGGACGCCGGGCAACCCGATCAGCCAGGCGGTCATCTACGTGCGGTTCCGCGGCTATCTCGCCGACGCCGGCATCCCGCATTTCGCCGGCGGCCCGCACCCGCACTCACTACGGCACGGCTTCGCGGTCGCCAGCCTGCGGCGGTGGGCCGCGCAAGGCGCGGACCTGGCCGTGATGATGCCCTACCTGGCCTGTTACATGGGCCATACGGACCTGCGCGGCACGCAGTACTACCTGAGGCTGACCGCAGATGCCTACCCCGAGGTCATCGCCAGAGCCCAGATCCGGTTCGGCTACGTCATCCCCGCCCCGGTCAAGGACCAGCAGTGACGGCGCGGCCGGTGCCGCGCGCCGACCTGGCCGGCCGGTGGATCAGCAAGTTCTTCACCCACCACCTGGCCGGCGAGCGCGCTGTGTCGCCGCCGACGATGGCGTCCTACCGGGACGCGGTGAAACTGCTGCTCACCTGGTTCAAAGACGTCCAGCACATCCCGCCGGAGAAACTTCGGCTGGCCGACATCGACCGGGCCGCGGTGCTGGGATTCCTGGACTGGCTGCAAGCACAGCGGGGCTGCTCGGCGTCCACTCGCAACCAGCGGCTGGCAGTGATCAGGTCGCTGTGCCGTTACCTCGCCGCCGAGCAGCCCGAACGGCTCGACCAGATCACCCAGATCCTGGCGATCCGGCAGAAGAAAACCCCCGGCCACGAACTCGGGCACCTGACCGGCGACCAGGTCAAGATCCTCCTGGCCCAGCCCGGCACCGCCACCACCCGCGCGGTCCGCGACACCGTGCTGCTCGCCCTGGCCTACGACACCGCCGCCCGCGTCCAGGAACTGTGCGACCTCGACGAAGCCGACATCCGCCGCGGCCGCCCGATGACCGTGGTGATCCACGGCAAAGGAACCAAGGTCCGGTACGTGCCCGTCATGAACCCGACCGCCGACCTGGTCGAGGACTACCTTGAGCACCGCGGCCGGCATCCCGGCCTGGGCGCGGACGCGGACCCGCTGTTCTGCGGGCCGCACCATTCCCGGCTGACCCGGTCGGGGATCACCAAGATCCTGGACCGGCACGTGCGGGCCGTCCGCGCCCGCGACCCGGACTGGGCCTCCGGCCTTGCGATCACGCCTCATGTCCTGCGCAGGTCCCGGGCCATGCACCTGGTCCAGGCCGGCGTCAACCTCATCTACATCCGCGACCTGCTCGGCCACGCCGACGTGTCCACCACCGAGATCTACGCCCGTGCCGACGCTGAAGCCCGGCGCAAGGCCATCGAGAACGCCTACGAGCCGCTTACTCCCGACACCATGCCTGACTGGTCCCACGATGCAGCCCTGATCGGCTGGCTCGACTCGCTCAGCCGCTGATTATGCGGACAAAAACCAGGGCTCCGCCGTTCCCGCCAGCGGGAACACCGCTGCGGGGCACATAATCCGCCGGTCCGCATAATGGCGCTTATGCGGAATTCCGCATAAGAGGCACGCCTGCCTGTCCACGTGGCTGAATGGCGGCGTCTACCCAACCCAGGTAGCCGAATGGGCGGGCCACAGCGTGGACGTGCTGCTGCGGATCTACGCCAAATGCGTCGTGGGCCAGGACGAGCTAGCCAAGCGCCGCATCAGCGAAG
>JASHOL010000050.1 GCA_030041135.1 Streptosporangiaceae bacterium
AGCCTGCGCAACGCGAGCCTTGCGGCGCCGCTGCTCCGGCAGCGCCCTGCCCCGCGCGGCAGCCGCCGCAGCCTGAGCCAGCGCACCCGACCGCGCCCTGGCCTGTCCCCGCTCACTGCCCGCGCGGACCGCCGGGTCGAAGATGAGCCGGGCGGAGAAGGCCGCCGCCCGCAGCTTCCTGGTCGCCGTACCCTCCAGCGACTGACCTCGCTCAAGCCCGAACGCTTCGCAGTAACCGACCTTGGTCCAGCCATGCGAGCGCAGGTGCGTGGTAACCGAGCGCAGCCATCTTCCGCACAGATGGCACATGACAAAGTCGCCCTCGGCCACGATTTCACCAACCGGCGCGAAGTAAGCCGTGCCATCGGCGGCGGTGCCGAGAGGCCGTCGCTCAGGATCGCCGCGGAGGCCGGGCGGGGCAGGGCCGGCAGTGCGTATAGCTCGCTGCTCGGGATGTCCCTGGCGGCCAGGACGGCCATCGGCGGTGGTGCCAGCCATTGCTGCTCTCCCGGCTGCCGACTCGACTAGTAACAACGAGACTACTAACGCTCTCGCCGGACGTCACTACCGCAAGGCGGCACGGCCGCAAACGGCCAGCCAGCCCTGGGCCCCGGCGGCCATCGCTAGCGCCGGGCCGACCGCGATCATCGGCGCACTCCCAGGGCTCGGCCAGGCCGTTAAGCTGTGATCATGACTGCGAGCCCGCCGCTATCGCTGGCGGAATGGGTCGTCCTAGCGGTCATCGCCGAGCAGCCGACCCACGGCTTCCCGATTGCGCAACTGACCGCGAGCAGCGGCGAACTTGGCCGGATCTGGCACATCCCCCGGCCGGTGGTCTACCGGTCGATGACCAGGCTGGCCGAGGCCGGGCTGATCAGCGAGGACGGCCTCGAAGCCGGCCGCGGGCCCCAGCGAACCATCTACGCGATCACGCCGGCCGGCCGGGAAGCTGTCCAGGCATGGCTGCGCCGGCCGGTCGAGCATGTACGTGATGTGCGCTCGCACCTGCTGATGAAGCTCGCGCTGCTGCACCGCTGCGGAGCCGACTCCGCGGATCTGCTCCGCCGCCAGCGCGAAGTGCTCGCACCGATAGCCCAGGCCATCGCGGACGAGCGCCCGTCGGCGACGGGCTTCGAGGCCACGCTACTGGCCTGGCGGCGAGCCAGCGCCGCGGCGGCGATCGCTTTCCTCACCGACGTCACGCCGCCGGGCTGAAAGCTCCGGACCGCATCGGCTGACGGGCGACAGCCCGCCGGGAGCCACCTCGTTCCGTTACGTCAGGCAGTCACCCCGCCGACTCCTGGCGCCAGCGCTCACAGCCCGCCCGCAGGCTCTGCACAGGTCTTTGTCTCTACTCGGGTCGGCCGCCCGGGGAACCGGAGGCTGACTTACGGGCGCGGAAGTGCGGGCGCGAAGCCCAGGCCGACGCGAACCTGACCTTACTCGGCGGTTGACCGCGGCGGCCGAGCGCCCGACAAGGGTCGGCGGCGCCGAGCGTGACCGGCTCGTCGACTGCAGGCCTATCCGGCAAGGGCTGCTCGCTGGCGGACTGCACGGTTGTCGTCCCGGCCACTGCGGACCGCTCGGGAACCTGCCAGCGGCTGCCGTATTCCTCGGGTGTCACCGCCTTGGCCGGATCGCTGGTCCCGGCGGCCTCCCCAGGCGCGACCGGCGCGGCGGGCGCGCGACCAGACCTGGACCTGGCAGGCCTGATCGACTCCGCGAACCTGGCCAGCTGCGCACGCTGGTCGGCGAAGCCGCTGTCCGGACGTGGCCGAAGCACCATGGCCAAGCGGCCTGGCGTAGTCCCGGCGAACAGGACCAGCGGGCGGCGGTAGCGGCGGCTGCGCATGAACAGCAGGTACGACCAGGCCACGATCAGGATCGCGAGCATGGCCGCCTCGTCGGTGCGGATGCCGAACATCCGCGGCGAGTAGTCGACTCGCTGAGCCTCAGCGCAGAACCTGGCCGTGGCGTAAAGCCCGGCGTACAGCGCGAAGGCCAGGTCTCCCCTCAGGCGGAACCGGTGAATGCCGTACGCGACCGCCGCGGCCACCAGCAGGTACAGCGCTGACTCATAGACGAAGATCGGCTGGAAGGTGGTGAACGTCTGGTACCCGACCGCGCGGTGCACAGGGGATATCGCCACCGCCCAGGGCAGGCCGGAGGGCCGACCATACAGGCTCTGGTTGAACCAGTTGCCCCACACGGCGATCGCCTGCCCGACGGGCAGCGCCGGAGCCGCGGCCAGGGCAAGCGGGCCGATCTCGATGCCGGCGTAGCGACAGTAGGCCCACGCGGCCAGCGCTCCGGCCGCCACCGCCCCTGCCACCCCGAGGCCGCCATTCCAGAACCGCAGGATGTTTACCCAGTCTCGGCCGTGGCCGAAATACAGGTCAGCATTGCTGACCACGCTGTAGATGCGGGCGCCCACGATGCCGACCGGAACGGCAACGGTGGCGACAGCGAGGACCACGCCCTCATGGCCTCCGGCCCTGCGGTAACGCCAGTCGGTCAGCCACAGCCCGGCCACCACGCCCGCCACCATGCACAGCGAGAAGGCGCGGAGGGGAATCGGGCCGAGGTGCCAGACGGAACTGGCCGGGCTCGGCAGGAAGGCCGCCGGCATGATCTGGACGTTACCTGACCCGCAGGTAGTGGGCCAGTTTGACCCTGCGGCCTACCGGCGTCCGGGCTGCGGCGGGCGCCAGCCCCGGCGGGCCGCGCCGCCCCGCGCCGGGCC
>JASHOL010000051.1 GCA_030041135.1 Streptosporangiaceae bacterium
CGAGACCGCCGAGGTCCTCGGCTGCACAGAAGGCACGGTCAAGACCGCCGCGTCACGCGGCCTCAAGCGCATGCGCGAACTAGCCGGGTCATGGCTGACCAATGACGCCGAGCTGGCCGGGCAAGAGCACTGAACGGGTGGAGATGGACCATGGGCACAAACTTTGAAGATCTCGTGACGGACAGCCTGCGGCGGCGAGCCGCAGCCGTCCGGATCCCCGCCGGCCTAGCCGACTCGGCCCGCGGCGCACGCAGGCAGCATCGGCGGCGCCAGTACCTGGTGCGCACTGGGCTGACGGCCGTGACCGCCGCCGGCCTGGCCGTGGTCGTGCCGCTGGCCGCCCAGACCGGGCCGCCCGCCAGGTCGAGTACGTCGTCGGCGCAGACTCTTGCCTACGTCGTGCACCGTGCCGAGCGCAGCATCACGGCCGTTGGCGCGACGGATGTTCAGGTTGCGCGGGACACCTATCCGGCCCCTGGGTTTGGTTTTGCCTTGCCTAACATGAGCAGGTTCGCCGCTCGCGCCACGACGACGTGGACTTACGGCAGTTCGTACAGAGTGGAGTTCTATGCGGCCAACGCCCGCCCGATCCTTGACAGCAGCTATGTGTTTCCCGCGCCGTCGGGAGAAAGGGAAGGAGCTGGCACAGAGACCACTGTCGACTACGTCGCCGGCTCCTTCTCACGCACCACTATCCCGCCGCCGGGGGTGAACAGCGACTTCGCCTCTCTTCCTGTACCCGCCACCTGCCATCCGAAGTCGGGGCCGGTGTACGCGATTCCGATCGGGGACTGGGCGCCATCGGTCCGGTGGCTGCGTTACGCCTTGCGGTGCGGCTTGTTCCGGCTGGCGGGCCGTCAGCACGTGGCCGGAGTCGACGCGATCAAGATCGTTTCCGGAGCCGCGCAAGGCGCCGAGGTCATCTGGGTCAGCCCGACTACCTATCTGCCGATCCAGGCCCTCCTGCCCGGGTTCGCGATGGAAGAGTATCGCTGGCTGCCGGCGACGCGGCGCAACCTCGCTCTGCTCAACGCGCCGATCCCGGCCGACTTCCGGCGGGTGAAGGGGTGAAGAAGCAGGTCGCTGCGCCAGGGCGATGCGGCCGATTGATCGCTGCGGCGGGAGCCCTCGGCTTCCGCCGGAGCGGTCAGCCCTCGCTGATCGCGACCGCCTCGGGCACTGTGACGCCACGGGCGCGGACCGCGCGCGAGCCGCGCAGGGCCGCGATCAGCCGGCCGGCCGCGTAGCACACCGCCCCGCCGACTCCGACGAAGAAGCCGATCGGCCAGTTGGTCTCGTACGCGGCCGCGATCGCGATCCAGACGGTAGCCAGCGCCAGCACCACCGACAAGCCGATCGCGACTGCCGGGTTGCTGGTCAGCGACCTTGCTGCGGCCGGAGGGCCGATCATGAGGCTGAAGATCAGCAGCGCGCCGACCACCGGCAGCGTCATGCTGGCGGCGACGCCCACGATGACCAGGAAGGCCAGCTCGACCCAGCCCAGGCGGATGCCGCGGGCCGCGGCCGACTCGGGCGCGAGTGAGCTCAGCAGCAGCGGCCGGTAGAGCACCCCGATCGCCAGCAGGCACGCGATGCCGAGCAGGGCGATCGGCAGGATCTCGCTCGTGCTGACGCCGAGCACCTCGCCGAACAGCAGCGAGAAGATCTCCGACGAGTACTCGACGGTGAAGCTCAGGAACAGCGCGCCCAGCCCCAGCATCATGACCAGGATCAGCGCGGTGGCGACGTCACGCCTGCCTTTTCTGCTCAGCCAGCCGATGCCAAGTGAGCCGGCGAGCGCGAATACGGCCAGGCCGACCAGCGTGTTGATACCGACCAGGCTGGCCCCGGCGGCGCCGGCGAACGCTCCCTGCGGCACCGCGTCAGCGACGAACGCGGCGCCGCGGAGGACGACGAAGAACCCGACGACGCCGGCGATGACCGCCACCATCGACGCGGTGATCCAGGCGTTGACCATGAACGGAGCAAACATCGGCGGTTACCCCTCCACCTGGCGGATCCGCCGGCGCCCGATCGGCTGCGCGACAAGGAAGGCGACGAAGATCAGCGCGACGATGAAGAAGCTCACCGGCCAGCCGTCGTGGCTCGGCGGCCAGGTGAAGCTGTCGTAGGCAAGCAGCACGCCGAGCCACGTCGCCGCGACCGCGATCACAGCCGCCGCAACCGTCGCGCGGCCGGGCGTGCTGGTCACCCGCAGTGCGATCGCGGCGGGCCCGACCAGCAGCGCCGTCGACAGGATCGCGCCGACGGTCATCGCCGCCAGCGAGACCGCCAGCGCGACCGCGACCAGGCAGAGAAACCCGTCCAGCCGGATCCGCACTCCACGAGCCGCAGCCAGGTCGGCGCTGACCGAGCTCAGCAACAGCGGCCGGAAGAGCAGCCCGATGATGACCAGCGCCGGCAGGCCGAACGCGGCAACCAGGGGGATGGCCCCGTTCCCTATCGTGAACATGGAGCCGAACAGGATCGTGATCGATGCGCCGGTCGTGCTGGTGCGTTGCGTATCCCAGTACAGAAACAACGCCGCGAGGCCGAGGCCGGCTCCGCGCACGATGCCCGTGGCCAGGTCGCGGCCGCGCTGGTTCCGCACGCCGATCATGTCCATGGCCCCGGCGGCCAGCACCCCCATCCCGGCGAAGCCCCAGAGCGGGCTGATGCTGGCCAGGTACGACGCCGATCCGCCGGTCACGGACAGGTCGGCCAGCGCGTGGCCGGAGTAGGACAGGCCGCGCAGGACTGCGAAAGTGCCGACGACGCCGCAGACCAGCGCCGAGATGCCGCCGACGACCAGCCCCACGTGCACCGGGGAACTGCTGAAGAAGCCCGGGTAGAACAACCAGTTCACTTCTGGACCGCCGGGGTTTCCGAGTGTCCCGGATGGCCGGGCGCGGCCGCGCTCTCGTCGCCGGCCAGGATCTCGAACCGGTCATCCGCGTGCCCGATCACGAGCATCCGGCCGTGCACGCTGAGCACGTCCACGTGGTAGCCGTAGAGCTTGCTCAGCACGTCCTCGCGGATCACCTCATCCGTAGTGCCGCTGGCCGCGCGGCCCCCGGCCAGGTAGACAACGCGGTCCATCACCGGCAGCAGCGGGTTCATCTCGTGGGC
>JASHOL010000052.1 GCA_030041135.1 Streptosporangiaceae bacterium
CCGGACCCCGCAGGCTCCTTATACTGCAGCCGCAGCCTGAGATTATTGCGGTGCGACACGAGGGCGGCCACCGCGTGGTTCTCAGAGGTCGTGGGCTTGTGACCGGTGACCTGAGCGGTCTGATCGTCGGGATGTAGAACTTCCCGGGTCCGGGTGGGCGCTCATGTCAGGGGATCTGCGCCGAGGGGGCGGGTTCCGGGTCGGCGAGCGCCTGGGTGTGCCGGTAGCGCCATGCGAGCGCGGCTGCTACCGCGGCGATTGGCAGGGCGCCGGCCAGCATGGGGGCGCGGATCCCGGCCGCGGCCGCCACTGACCCGCCCACGATTGCGCCCAGTGTCTCGGCGCCGTATGCCACGGTGCCGTACAGGCTGGTGACCCGTCCGAGCAGCCGGGCGGGGGCCAGACGTTGCCGCATGGTGACCGCGGTCATGTCGAACACGGCCCACGCCGCGCTGTTGGCTAGCAGCATCGCGGCCGCGACGATCACGTTGGCGGTGAGCCCGAGTACGGTCTGGGTCGCGGCCATGGCCAGGCCGGCGATCAGCAGCGACCGCCAGGGCCCGCATCGCCGGGTCAGGCGCGCTCCGAAGGCCCCGGCCGTGATCCCGCCGACCGCGGCCACCGCCAGCAGGCCGTAAACTCCCGGCCCTTGATGCAGGACCTGGACCACGTAAAGAACCCGGACGGCGAACCAGGCGGCGTCCATCGCGCTGATCACGCCGACGGCGATGGTCAGGTTCCGGATGTCGGCGTGATGCCACAGCCATCGGGCGCCCTCCCCGAGGTCACGCCGGACGGAGGCCAGCGGCGAGACCTCGGCCGGGCTTGGCTGTCGCGGTAGCGGCCGGAAGACGCTGGGAAGGGTCAGCAGCAGCAGCTCGGCAACGCTGAGGGTCCCGGCGTTGACCGCAAACGGCAGGACGGCGGCCACGCCGAACAGCCAGCCTCCCGCGGCCGGTCCGGCCAGCTGGTTGCCGACGATCTGACCGGCGATCACCCGGCCGTTGGCCTGATCGAGCTCGGTTGACTCGACCAGCCTGGGCACGCACGTCACCCCGGCGGTGTCGCGCAGGGCCGAGCCGGTCCCGGTCGCGAACGCCGTCAGGTAGATCAGCGCGAGCCCGGCATGGTGCACCACGATCAATACCGCTAGGCCCGCGATGGCGACGGCCCGCGCGGCGTCCACGATCACCATGAGCTGGCGGCGGTCGCTCCGGTCGACCAGGACACCCAGTCCCGCCCCCATCACCAGCCAGGGGAGGGTTTGCACGGCCATGACGGCGGCCACTGCGGTAGCTGAGCGGGTGAACTGGACGCAGAGCAGCGGGAACGCGGCCAGCCGGACACCATCCCCGAAGTCGGCGAGAAACTCCGACAGCCAGTACCGCGGGAACGGAGCACCTAACCCTGCGGCGAGCGCGGCCATCTCAACATCATGTCCGATGACCCGTGAACGCTCGCATGCCCGCGTGCGGCTCGGCTTCACATCCGGAATCGTGGCCGTCGGCCTGAGGCTAGATCTGCATGTCCAGCTATCCGGCGAACCGAGGTGCTTGACGACCCTTCCCCGCCGCTCGAGCCTGGTGGTTGTGGTATCGGCGGGCGCGGGCCTGGTGTTTTCGCCGCCACCGCGACCAGTACTGGTAGCGGTCGCTGGGGTGCCGCGGCTCGATGGCGCGGCGAGAAGCCGGCGGATCTCGCCGACGGTCAGGTGGATCAGCTCGCTGACGTGATCATGCTGCGCCACCTTCGGGGGAGGTTGTCTACAGGCGCTGGCGCTCCCTTTGAGCAGCGGCGACCTGAAGGAATGCCAGCGCGAGCATCGACAGCATGACGTGCCGGTACCGAGCGTCGTACCCGGCGGACTTGTCATGCGTAGTTGCCGGCACCCGATGGTGCTAGTAAGATCTTATGCAGGATCTTGCTAGGAGGCGTGTGGGTGACGGTCGGTACGGTGTTTCAGGCGAGCGACCTGGCGGGGGCGAGGCGCCGGGAGTTCCTCGGCGCTGCCCGCAAGGGCGGCGCGCTGCTGCGGGACACGGACGGGTTTGCGCTGACGATGGTGCCGCTGTCGCAGCTGGAAGCGATCGCCGAGGTGGCCCGCACAGCGGTCGCGGCGCTGCTGGCAGCGGCGGCGCTGGGGAGGGGGCAGGCGCGCCCGGCCGAGTTGGGCCAGCTGGCCTGGCTCGCGGCCTTCGACGAAGACGACCGGGCGGAGTTCTTCGGCGAGCTGCGCGACGCGCTGGCGATCGCCGAGGCGACGCGCGACGCTGCCCCCGTGGAAACTTGCCTGCGGGAGTGGCGCACGACGGCGCGGGCGCTGTCGGACCCGCTGGCGCGCGAGATCCTGACTGGGCCCGGGGACGATGACTATGCCGAAGTCATCCGGCCGGAAGAGTAACCCCGCACCGGGTGCCTACCGCCCGCACGTGGCCGCTCGTCGTCCCGGCGGGCCGCCCGCGCTCAGGCCAGCATTCCGGGTCCTCGTGCACCACAAGTACCTGCCGGTCTGGAACGAGCTGGCCAGCCGGGTAGGCCTTGCGAATGCCCAGCAGTTCTGGGACCACGTCGCGATGACGCCGGGCCAGCCGCCGAAGATCGGCACTTCCAGCGTGATGAAGGGCAAGCACAACGCGGCCAAGTGGCCTGGGTACTCCCAGACGATCCACTACGAGATCACCGGTGCGGGGCGCATCGACTACCAGTTCAACCCTGCTGCGACCGACGGCACCCGTGGTGATCGGCATGGCGTGGTGAAGATCATGTCCATCGACCTCGGTAGCCACTAGCTCCTAGCAGTGGGGTTCAAACGGGGTACGACTTCGCGTCGATACAGGGCGGATCGCCAGTTCCGAACCAATCGCCTGCAGTACAGGGTTCGGGTGCTGACACGTCCGGACCACCGAGAGTGCTCCTCCGGCCGCGGTGCCGACGCTGGGAGGCCCGCTGTCATACTGGGTCGCCTCCCTGCAGGCCTGCCAGTTGGTGCTGAACCGGCTCGGC
>JASHOL010000053.1 GCA_030041135.1 Streptosporangiaceae bacterium
ACCGGGCCGCGGGCAAAACAGGGCCATGACCCTGCCTGCGGTGGACGCGATCTCGGCGATGGTGGCTCCGGTCGTGCTGCTGACCATGGGCGTCCTGCTGTCCAACGGGCTGCTTACCGTGTACGGATCGGTGAACGACCGCCTGCGCGACATGACGCGCGAGCGCATCGACATCCTCACCGGGCCGACCGGCGAAAAGCTCGAGCTGGCCGCCGTGCCCGCGATGAGCCGGGAGCGGCTCAATGAGATCAGGGCTCAGCTCCCGCTGATACTGCGCCGCCACCGGCTGACGCGCCTGGCCGTGCTCACCATTTACGTGGCCATCGGAGTCCTCGGTCTCAGCATCGTGGTCATCGCCATAGCCGTGGTCGAACACGACGAGACCGCCGGGCGCGTGGCGCTCGGACTCGTGCTGGCCGGCACGGTCATCATGCTGGCCGGCATCGCCGTGGCGGCGACCTCCCTGGCGAAGTCGGCCGACGCAATCACCTACGCGGTTGAGCGGGCGGAGTCCTCCCTTGGCGGATTAGCCGATTTCGGCCATGCCCTGGGCACCGCCGATAAGGTGCGGGTATGACCGATCAGCTCAACGGCAAGCAGTTCGACGAGTCCGCCGGCGCTGAGGACTGGCGCGCGCTGTGGGGCGGCGGGCGGGCCAGCGCGTACTTCAGGACGGGGTCCTTCGGGAGCGGGGCCGCGCTCGTTCAGGCGATCAGCGAACTCCCATCGGTCGCCGGCCACCACGTCGACGTCGACCTGCGACCCGACGGCGTCATCGTCCGGCTCTCGACCAAGATCCCTGGCGGGCTGAGTGACCAGGACGTCGAGATCGCCAGGGAGATCTCCGCCGCGGCTCGCGGCCTCGGCCTGGCCGCCGACCCATCGGCCGTGGTGCACGTGCAGGTCGCGATCGACGCGCTCGATATCGCGAAGGTCCGGCCGTTCTGGCGGGCGGTGCTCGGATACGACGAAGTCGACGACGCCGACCTGCTGGACCCGCATCGCTCCCAGCCGTCGTTCTGGTTCCAGCAGATGGACGCGGAGCGGCCGCAGCGCAACCGCATCCACATCGACGTCTACGTGCCCCGTGATCAGGCCGAAGCGCGCCTGGCCGCCGCCCTTGCGGCCGGTGGCCGCGTGGTCAGCGACGCGCACGCACCAGAGTGGTGGACGCTCGCCGACCCCGAGGGCAACGAGGCCGACCTGGCCATCTGGGGATAGCCGACAGGACCGTGACCACGGCTCCCTTTCCCCGCATCGCGGTCGGCCCTCTGAGTCGGTCAGCCGTCCGAGACGATCATCCAGGCGACTTGCGACGTGTCGGACTTGGACGAGGAGCTGATCGTGAATTGTCCGGGCGACCCGCCCGTCTGGCTTGACACGTAGAGATAGCCGGGAGTGCCGCCGGCCAGCGTGTTGGACACGAAGATTCGGCTTTCGGCGGTCAGCCATGGGCTGGTGACGGTCACCGTGCCGGCCGAAAGCACCGCGGTTCCCTGCCTGGAGTCGATGGTGCTCGTCTGGTATCCAGGCGAGCTGGTGACGTCGGCACTGATGTCGAAGTAGGTGGCCGGCCCTGAGTTCAGCACTGGCGCGCCCCCGGCGGCGTAGTTGAGATGGCCGCCGGTCATCACGACCAGCTCGGGGACACCGGGATCGGTGCCGATCGGCGCGGCAGCCAGCCCGTACATCGGGCAGCCGTCGGCGTAGTCAAGCGTGCCGACGAATACGGTACTGCCCGTGATCCAGACCCGGTTATTACCCTCGACCCAGATGCCCGCATACACACCGCCCGTGTGGTCGCCCGAGGTGCTGTTCACGGGACCCGAGCCATCCTCGTCGAACGAGCAGCCGGAGATGACAACGGGATCGCGCCAGGCGGCTCCTGTGGTCGAGCTGTTGGTGATCCGCACTCCGTTCTCCTCGTTGCGCTGGGTCCCGCAACCGACCAGCACAACGGCGTCTGTGTATCCGCCGCCGCTGCCGGGGTGGTCAATCACCCAGCCGCTGCCGCCGGACAGGTCGGAGCGGCAGCCGATGAACCTGATGTTGCCGCCGTTGGTAATCGTGATGCCGTCACCGCCCGCATTCTGAACGTGCACGTCGACGGCGGTGGTGTCGCTCGGCACCGTGTTCCATCCGGCACCCACCGGATCCTGGATCATGATCCGGATGGCCTTGCAGCCGTCGGCCGCGCTACTGCCGTCAGCGACAAAGTTGATGCCGTTTCCGGTTGGGCCGTAGATGCCGAGGTCGGCGAAGGCGGCAGCGCTGACAGTCCCGTAGGCCGCGATGCCATCGACGGCGGATGTAGCCTCCGAACCGTTGATCGTGAAGTCGCTGAGCTGGACGCCGGTAACGCCGTCCAGGACGATCGCGGCCGAGACCGCGTACGAGGATGCGAACCCCGACACCGGCGTGATGACCGTCCCTTCGCCGGGCGAGGTGTCGGCGGCGGCCACCCCACCGCGTGTGCCCCGCAGCACGCAGTAGGACGGCATGCTGATCGGCTCGTTGATGTACCAGGTCCCGGCACCGAGCCAGACCATGCCGCCAGCCGTACCGAGCGCACTGAGCGCGTTGTTGATCGCGGTGGCGTTGGTGGCGCCGGACGTATCCGTTGACGGCGTGAGCATCACGACGTCGACCGATCCGACCGCGGCCTGCGCCACGGCTGCGTCTGCCCCGGCTGCATCGGCTGTGGCTCTGGTCACCGCCGCAGATGCCTTCTGCTGCCCGTCAAGCAGGTCGCCCACGCCGAGAGCGGCAGCGGCCGCCAACCCTCCCGCCAGGAAACCGCGCCGCCGCGGAACGCCGCCCGCGGGGCGTGCCCTCGTCGAAGGGACGCCATCGCCTGGTAAATCCTTCATCTTGTTGCCTCCTAACGCCAGTTCACTGCTGGCTTGCGTGCTCACCCAGGCGGTCCGCCTGTGGCATGGATTTCCTTAGGCCTCTGCTACGCGCCTCGCGGTTCGCCGTCACCGTAGTCGTCCCCGTCCCCGGGTCGGTGAGCGGCACCGGCTTCCCGGTCGCTTTGGCCCGCGCCGACCCGCGGCGGTTCGCTTCTCAGCCGATGAAGCGGTACCCGGCGTCATCCTCACTCTCTACGTCCGGCCTTGAAAATGCGTTGATGGAATCTTGAGAAAACGCCGAGAAAACACCGAGTGCCTGGTGATGCGGCGTATCAACTAGACCGTGACCAATCAAGAGAAGCCCTGGCCATGCGGGAATGGGCGGCCAGCAGCGAGAATGGGCCCATGGCGTATACCTACTCGCCGGCCTGGCGGGGCCTCACGACTGTGGTCATACCGCCGGCCGTAACGGCGCTGGTCGGACGGGACTGGCGGGGGAGAGAGAACGTCCCGCGGCAGGGCGGCCTGATCATCGCGGCGAACCACATCTCCGAGGCAGATCCGCTCGCGCTCTCGTACTACCTGTGGAAGTGCGGGCGGTACCCGGTCTTCCTCGCCAAGTCGACCCTCTTCGGGAGCGGATTCGTGGGCCGGGTGATGCGCGGCACTGGCCAGATCCCGGTGCACCGCGACACGGCCGGAGTCGCCACGTCCCTGACCGACGCCGAGGACGCGCTGGCGGCTGGGCAGTGCCTGGTGTTCTATCCCGAGGGCACCTGCACCCGCGACCCGAATCTCTGGCCGATGACCGGCCAGACCGGCGCGGCCCGCATCGCCTTGGCCACGGCCACCCCGGTCGTGCCGCTGGCGTCGTGGGGAGCGCACGAGCTGCTGCCCTACCGCAAGGGCGAGCAGGATGGCCTGGCCGGGACGCTGAAGCCCGGGCTGCACCTGCTGCCGCGCAAGAAGATGCACGTGAGCGCCGGCCCGCGGGTAGACCTGTCGGGCTACGAGAGCCAGCCGCTTTCGGCGGCCACGCTGCACGCCGCGACGACCGACATCATGCGGGCGATCGCGGGCCTGGTCGGCGAGTTGCGCGAGGAGCAGCCGCCCGCTGAGCTGTACGACCATCACAAGGCGGTCGAGCAGCGGCGGAGCAGCTCAGCGTAGGCCGGCCGGGCGAGTGCGGCCGCGGGCTGGACCGTCCCGGTGATGCTCTGGCATCCTTGCGCGGGTGACTGAAGGGTCCTCTGCAGCCTCGCCCGGACGCCCGTTGCGGTTCGGGCTGGCCGGCACAGGTTACTGGGCACGGACGGTGCACGGCCCTGCCCTGGCGTCGACTCCCGGCATCGAGCTCGCCGCGGTCTGGGGACGGAACCCGCTGGCCGCGGGCGCGGTCGCGGACACGTTCGGGGCGACGGCGCACAGCGACTTCGGCACGTTGCTGGCCGACGTCGACGCGGTTGCGTTCTGCGTGCCGCCGGATGTCCAGAGCAACCTCGCCGTCCGGGCGGCCAGCGCCGGCAGGCACCTGCTGCTGGAAAAGCCCGTATCCACCAGCAACGATGCGGCGGCCGCGCTGGCGCAGGCGGTCGACGATGCCCAGGTGGCATCGGTCGTGTTCTTCACCGCGCGGTTCCAGCGTGACGTCAGGGCCTGGCTGGCCGATGTCACGAGCAAGACCTGGACCGGGGGATACGCGGTCTGGCTCGGGTCGGCGCTGGCGGAGTCCAGCCCGTTCGACACGCCGTGGAGGCGGGAGAAGGGCGGCCTGTGGGACCTGGGCCCGCACGCGGTCTCGCTGCTGTCGGCCAGCCTCGGCCCGGTCGTCGGCGTCACCGCCGATGCCGGGCCCGCGGATGTCTCGCACCTCGTCCTGCACCATGACGGCGGGCCGACCAGCACGGTAACGGTCACCGTCAACGGCCCGCCCTCGGCCGACGGCCTCGAGCTGTCCGTGTGGGGGCAGTCGGGCCGCTCGGCCGCGCCGGGCGAAACCGCGGATCCTGTCGAGGCGCTGCGGACGGCACTGACCGAGCTGGCCGGCAACGTACGGTCGGGCCAGCTCTCCCACCCCTGCGACGTGCACTTCGGTCGCGAGGTGACCAGGATCCTGGCGCAGGCGGAGCGGCAGATTGAGCAGGCCGGCCACCGGCGGACGTGAAGGAACATCTCGCTGCCTGCGCTGGTATATGCCGCCCGCGCTGCACCGGGTAGCTGAGCGGCGTCAGATGCCGGCCGGATGCCAGACGGTCTTGATCTCCAGCGGCGACAGCAGCCGCCGGGTGCCGGGCGGCTCGTCCCAGCGCTCGTGACCAGCGTAGACGCGCTTCAGGTTGCACGCGGCGGCAACCTGAAGCGCCCCTCGTTCCCCTTCCGGAGCGCCGGTAACGTCGAGGGCGTTCACGTCCATGTGCGCGGCGGCGACCGGGGCGAGCTCGGCCCGGCTGCCCGTGAGCATGTTCACGACGCCGGGCGGCACGTCCGACGTAGCCAGCACCTCGGCCAGCGTCACCGACGGCAGCGGGCGGTCCTCGCTGGCAACGACGACGGCCGTGTTGCCCGTGACGATCACTGGCGCGAGGACGCTGACCAGGCCGAGCAGGCTCGACTCAGCCGGCGCGAGCACGACCACGACGCCGGTCGGCTCGGGCACGCTGAAGTTGAAGTACGGGCCGGCCACCGGATTAGCGGCGCCGGCCACCTGCATGACCTTGTCGCTCCAGCCCGCGTACCAGACCCAGCGGTCGATCGTGGCCGCGACGACGGCCTCGGCCTGGCCGCGGCGCAGGCCCTCGGCCGCCTTGACCTCGGCGGCGAACTGCCCGGCCCGCCCTTCCATCAGCTCGGCTACGCGGTAGAGCACCTGGCCGCGGTTGTAGGCGGTGGCACCCGACCAGCCGGCGAACGCGCCCCGCGCGGCCACAACCGCGTCACGGAGGTCCTTGCGGGACGCCTTCGCGGCGAATGCCAGTAGGTCACCGCCCGCCGAGTGCACCGGGTACGACCGCCCCGACTCCGAGCGCGGGAAGGCGCCGCCGATGAACAGCTTGTAGGTCTTGCGGACGCCGAGCCGCACGTCGGGCCGGGCGCCGGGCCGCGCCTCGGGCCGGGACCCGTTGCCGCGGTCAGGCATCGAGGTACGCGGCCAGGCCGTGCCTGCCGCCCTCCCGTCCGTAACCGGACTCCTGGTAGCCGCCGAACGGGCTGGCCGGGTCGAAGCGGTTGTAGGTATTGGCCCAGACCACTCCCGCGCGCAGCTTGCCGGCCAGCCACAGGATCCGGCTGCCCTTGTCGGTCCAGATGCCGGCCGACAGGCCGTACGGCGTGTTGTTGGCTTTCAGCACCGCCTCGTCCGGGGTTCGGAACGTCAGCACGGACAGCACTGGCCCGAAGATTTCCTCTCTGGCGATCCGGTGCGACTGGCTCACGCCGGTGAAGACCGTGGGCGGGAACCAGTAGCCGCGGTCCGGCAGCTCGCACGGAGGCGACCAGCGCCGCGCCCCCTCCGCCTCGCCGACCTTGGTGAGCTCACCGATCTTGGCTAGCTGCTGGGCCGAGTTGATCGCCCCGATGTCGGTGTTCTTGTCCAGCGGGTCACCGAGCCGGAGCGTGGCGAGCCGCCGCTGCAGCCGTTCGACCACGGCGTCG
>JASHOL010000054.1 GCA_030041135.1 Streptosporangiaceae bacterium
GTCGGCCGTCCTGCGGCAGCCCTTCCTGCGGCCGCCCGCCCCGCGGCGCGCCGGCCGGCCGGCCGCCTGACCGGCCAAGTCCGAGGTCGAGCCGCCCTGGATGCAATGCGTCGATCAGGCCGAACTCCTCCACTACCGACAGCGCGGTGCGGTGGCCCATCTGCACTGCCCCTGACCCGATCCTGATCGTCGAGGTCGCGGCCGCGGTGAGCGCGAGGACCACGGCGGGCGACGTCCCCGCGACGCCGGGATTGAGGTGGTGCTCGGCGAACCAGTAGCGCGCGTAGCCGAGTCGCTCGGCCCGCCGGGCGAGGTCGATGCTGTTGCGCAGGGCCTCCGCTGCGGTCGAGCCGGCCGAGATCGGCACGAGGTCAAGCACGGCCAGCGGAGTGCCCGCCATTACCTGCCACCCCCTGCCCCGACTCCCGCCAGCCCGGCCGGGACGTCCCCGCTGTCGGCCGGCGACCACTCGACCGCCGGTCCCCAGGGCCAGGGCGGATCGGGGATGTCGCGCCGCAGGACCGGCGCGATCTCGGACTGGAACAGCTCAAGCGCGGCACGGTGCTGGGCCGGGAGCAGGCCGGATGGCTCGGCGTGCAGATGCATCACGCTATGCCCGAACTGCTCGTGGTAACGGTGCACCTTGTCGATCACCTGCTGCGGGCTGCCGACCAGCGCCGAGCTGCGCTCGACGAAGTCCTGGAGGGTAGGGAAGACCGGCTGCAGGCCGAGCTGGCGCTGGAATTCCAGCTGAGCGGCGAACACCGGCTGGTACGCCGCGACTGCCTGCTGCGAGGTCCGGGCGGCGTAGTAGCCGGCCGTGCCCGCACCGACCACGGCCAGGCTGGGGTCATGGCCGTAGTGGGCCCAGCGTTCCCGGTAGTACCGAACGAGCTCGGCATAGGGCTCGATCGGGTTGGTGACGTTCGCGGAGAACAGCGGATCGCCGTAACGAGCGGCCAAGTCGACCGACTCGTGGCTGGTCGCGCTGCCGTGCCACACCCGGATCGGCTGCTGGAGCGGGCGCGGCCAGACTTCCGCGTCGTGCAGCGCCGGCCGGAACGCGGGGCTCGCGGTCACGGCCGGGTTGCGCCAGATCTCGCGGAACAGCCCGTAGCTCTCGGCGTTCCTGGCCCACTGGTCGTCGGTCGTGACGGCGAACAAGTCCCGCTGGGCGCTGCCGTTCCCCTTTCCGATAATCAGCTCAAGACGGCCGCCCGAGAGGTGGTCGAGCGTGGCGTAGTCCTCGTAGGCGCGGACCGGATCGAGCAGGCTCAACGTGGTTACGGCCGTGAACAGCCGGATCCGCGAGGTCAGCGCCGCGATGTGGCTGAGGACCACCGGCGGCGAGGACGAGATAAACGGCCGCTCGTGCCGCTCGCCGACGCCGAAACCGTCGAAGCCGAGGTCTTCGGCCAGTAGCGCGCTGTCAAGCACCTGACGGAACCGCTGCGTAGTGTCGGGCACGGCCCCGGTCGCCGGGTCCGGCGCGTGCACGATGAGCGTGATCAGCAAGAACTTCATGACACGGGCCCCATAAGCACGGGCTCCGTGAACACGGGTCTCGCGACAGCCGGCCGGTCCGCGGGCAAGAGCGGGAGGCCCAGGTGCTCGCGCAGCGTCGCACCGGTGTAGTCGGCGCGGAACACGCCGCGCTCCTGCAGCAGCGGCACCACGGAGCTGGCGAACCGGTCCAGGCCGCCGGGCGTGACGTGCGGCACCAGGATGAACCCGTCGCTGGCGTCGGCCTGCACGAAGTCGTTGATCGCTGTCGCGATCGTGGCCGGCGATCCGATGAAGGACTGGCGGCCAGTGACCTCGATGATCAGCTGTCGTATCGACAGATTCTGGGCCGCTGCTCGTTCCCGCCATTGCCTGGCCGTCGCGACGGGATCGCGGTACATCCGCACGCTGGCCCGGCCGCGCGCGACAGTATGCTCGCCCGGATCGGGGTCGATGTCAGGGAGCGGGCCGTCCGGGTCGTAGCCGGACAGGTCCCGGTTCCAGATCTGCTCGAGGAACGCGAGAGCCGTCGGCCCGCTCACCTGCTGCAGCCGCACCTCGCGGGCGAGTTCGCGGGCCTGCTCGTCGGTGTCGGCCAGCACGAATGTCGCCGCCGGCAGGATGAGCAGTTCCTCGGGCCGCCTGCCGTGCCGGGCCAGCCTGCCCTTCACGTCGGCGTAGAAGGCCTGTCCCGCCTCGAGCGTGGAATGCCGGCTGAAGATCGCATCCGCGTCGGCGGCGGCGAACTCGCGCCCCTCGTCGGAATCACCGGCCTGGAAGATCACCGGCCGCCCCTGCGGGCTGCGCGGCACGTTGAACCGCCCGGCGATGTCGAAGTGCGCGTCGTGATGCTCAAACCGGCCGGCGTCAGGGTCGGTCAGGAACACGCCCGCGTTCTTGTCGGCGGCGATCTCGTCTCCGCGCCAGGAGTCGAACAGCTCTTGGGTCGTGTGCAGGAACGTGCGGGCCCGCTCGTAACGCTGTCCCTGCGGCAGGAAGCCGCCGCGGCGGAAGTTCTCGCCGGTGAACGCGTCCCACGACGTGACGACGTTCCAGGCGGCCCGCCCGCCGGACAGGTGGTCGAGGGTGGCGAACTGGCGGGCCACCTCATACGGCTCGTTGAACGTCGAGTTGATCGTGCCCGCGAGCCCGAGGCGGTCGGTGACGGCGGCCAGCGCCGCCAGCACCGTGAACGTGTCCGGCCGGCCGACGACGTCCAGGTCGTAGATCTGGCCGTTCTGCTCCCGGAGGCGCAGGCCCTCGGCGAGGAACATGAAGTCGAACTTGGCCCGTTCCGCCGTCTGAGCGAAGTGAACGAACGAGCCGAAGTCGATGTGACTGCCCGCGCTCGGATCGCTCCACACCGTGGTGTTGTTGACGCCGGGGAAATGGGCGGCCAGGTGAATCTGCTTGGTCGGGCGGGGGGTCACGGACGGGTTCTCCTCGCGTGCGTTAGGCGGCGTAGCGGCTGGCGGGCCTGGGCAGGCCCAGGTGACCGCGGAGCGAGGCGGACTGATATTCGCTACGGAACGAGGCGCGTCGCCGCAACTCAGGGACGAGCGCTCGGGTGACCTGGGTGAGATCGTGGGGAATGGCCGCGGGCCGCAGGCGGAAGCCGGCCACGCCGGCGGCATGCCAGTCGAGTAGCAGGTCGGCCAGTTGCCCAGGCGTCCCGGTGAAAGTAAGGGCGTCGCTGGCATACTGCTCCCCGGCCAGGGCATCAAGGCGGGCCCGCCGGGCCGCCGCGGTGGCGGGCGTCTGGTCCAGGTACACGAGCAGGTCCGCGAGGACGCGGACGGGCTCTGCGAGGCGCCCGGCGTTCCGCTGCGCGTCATCAATGCGGCGCACCAGGCTGGCCGCGTGCCCGGTGTCGCGCGGGGTGACGAATACCACGTCGGCCGCGCGCCCGGCCAGGTCGTACGCGACATCGCGGTGCGTGAGCGCGGCCACGACCGGCTGGCCCTGCGGCGGGCGCGGAGTGATCGACGGGCCCTTGACGCTGAACCAGCGGCCCTCGAAGTCGATGTAGTGCAGCTTGCCCCGGTCCACGAACCGGCCGGTCGCGGCGTCGCGGATCTCGGCGTCGTCCTCCCAGCTGTCCCAGAGTCGGCGCATGACCTCGACGTAGTCCGCCGCCTCCGCGAACAGATCGGACCGGAGTTGCCGGCCAGCCTGGTCGTCGCCGGCCGGCATCATGCGTCGCCCGAAGTGGGCAGCGTGCTCGGGGCTGGCCGATACCTGCACCCGTACTCCGGCCCGGCCGCGGCTGACATAGTCGAGCGTGGCGATCGCTTTGGACAGGTGAAACGGCTCGGTGTGGGTCACGATCGCGGTCGGGATCAGGCCGATGTGCCGCGTCAGCGGCGCGGCCCTGGCCGCGATGAGAACCGCGTCCAGCCGTCCCTGGACCAGCGCGGGGAACTGCGGTCGCTGCTGGCCGAGCGAGTCCTCGATCGTGACGAAGTCCAGCAGCCCGCGCTCGCTCTCGGCGACGAGATCGGCCCAGTACCGGGCGGTGAAGAGCTCATCCGGCCGCGCGTCGGCCTCCCTCCAGGCCGCCGGATGCCATCCGGCGCCGTCAAGCGCGACCGCCAGATGCAGTTCGCGACTGTCGCCTGGCATGCTCCTCCTCATCTGCTCGCACCGGCCAGAGTGGCTTGCCCGCACCGGCCAGAGTGGCTCCAGATTATCTACTATTCCAGTCTGGAAACAAGGCGATCTTCGAAGGGTCGGCGTCATGATCCCGTAAGCTTTGTCACGAATTTCGTGACAAACTCTTCGCGATCATGAAGCGCTTGGCCTGGGTCGGCGTCGGATGAGTCGCGTGGGGCGAGTGAGGCGTGGGTGACGGCCGCGCGACGCTACCAGGTCGCGGCGGCGGACTCGCGCAATCGGGCCGCGGCCTCCGGCGGTGCACCGATGTGATCGAGGCCGAGCAGCGCGGCACCGGCGATCGGCGGCACGTCGGCTACGCGCACGTCCGCGCCTGGAATGCTGTCAGCCAGTTGGCGACGGATCGCGCCGGTTAGCAGCGGATCGCGCGCGGTTAGCAGGCTTCCGCCGAGCACGACCGGCACCGGGTAGCGGGCGCCCTCTGGTTGATGCGGGGGGTTCGAGGGGTCGTCCCCCCGGTGACCGCCGTCGATCAGGCCGAGCCTACGGGCGGCGACCGTGGCCATCACGCAGATCTCGTCTGCCTGCCGCAGCACGACCGACTTGGCAACCTCATCGCCGTTGCTGGCCACCTTGAACAGCACCGGGACCAGGCCGTGCAGCTCGTCGTACCCGATCGTCTCGAGGTACAGGCCGGTAACGACGTCCTCCACCCTGGCGACGCCAAAGTGCGTAGGCACCGCCGAGCGCAACTCGGTGGCCGGCCCGCGGCCGTCTTCGGCGCGCGCGGCCCACCACAAGGCCTCGATACCGAGCTCGCCGCCGCCGCCCCAGTCGCCGCTGACCTGCCCGAGCGCCAGGAACCTCGTGGTTCGCCCGTCCGGCGCCACGCCGACGCAGTTGGTCCCGGCCCCGCAGACCACGCCGATTCCCCAGTGCCGAGGTGCGCCCGGCCCGTAGGCATCGTCCAGCCCGGACCGCAGCACCGCGAACGTGTCGTTGACCACCGAGCTGGTCACCGACCAGCCCTGCGCCTGGATGAGCTCGCCGAGTTCGGCCTCCTCGTCGGGCAGGTCGGCGCCGGCCAGGCAGGCCGAAGTGTGTCCGGCAACCGGCCCGCCCGCCGGCAGGCCGGCCTGCCTCGCGGCGGCGGCCACGAGCTCGGTCAGTGCCGCCAGCGCGGCGGGCCGTCCGAGGACCTGATGACTGGACGTGCCACCGCGGACGGCGGCGAGCACGGTGCCGTCGGCGGCGACGAGGGCCACATCTGTCTTGCTGTTACCGCCGTCGATGGCCAGGACCCCCGCACGCCCGGCCTCCGTCACTGATTAGCCCAGGGGAGGAACGAGGCGTTTTCCGCCAGCAGCCGGTCCGCGAGCTGACCGGCCAGGTCGAACTGACCGACGAGCGGATGGGCGAGCAGCGCCTTGGCCACGCGGTCGCGGCCGCCACGCAGGGCGGCGTCAATCGCGAGCTCCTCGTAGGCGGACACGTGCGCGATCAGCCCGCTCATCAGCGGGCTGACCGGTGCGACCTCGACCGGTACCGGCCCGTCGGCGCCCACGATCGCCGACACCTCGATGACCGCCTCGTCGGCCAGGAACGGCAGGATCCCGTGGTTGCGCACGTTCACGACCTGGCGGTCGCGGGCGTCGGTGACCAGCGAGGCGAGCAGCGCGACCGCGGCCTCGGAGTAGAAGGCGCCGCCGCGGTGCTGCAGCAGTTCTGGCTTGGTGTCGAGGCTCGGGTCGGCGTACATCTTCAGCAGTTCCTGCTCGATCTTCTCGACCGCCTGGGCCCGGGTCTCGTGGCCGCGCTCTTCCTCGACGACGGCGTCGTGCGCCCAGTAGTACCGCAGGTAATAGGACGGCACCGCGTGCACTGCCTGGGTGACCGCGAGCGGCAGGCCCGTGTGCACGGCGATCTCCTCGCCATGCGCCTCGAGCAACTCGGGCAGGCGGTCGACGCCGTCCACGAACGCGCCTCGTTCCCAAGTGAGGTGGTTAAGCCCGACGTGATCGAGCTCAACCTGCTCCGGCGCGACGCCGAGTAGCGCGGCAAACTCTCGCTGGTAACCGATCGCGACGTTGCAGAGCCCGACCGCGCGGTGGCCGCCGTCCAGCAGGGCCCTGGTGACGATTCCGACCGGGTTGGTGAAGTCGATGATCCAGGCGTCAGGCTCGGCCCGCTCCCGCACCCGCTCGGCGACGTCGAGGACGACCGGCACGGTCCGCAGCGCCTTCGCGAACCCGCCGGCACCGGTCGTCTCCTGCCCGACGCAGCAAAACTCCAGTGGCCAGGTCTCGTCCCGGTGCCGGGTGGCCTGGCCGCCGACGCGCAGCTGGATCAGGACCGCGCCCGCGCCCTCAAGCGCCTCGTCGAGGTCAGAGGTCCAGGTGATCTTGGCCGGGTGGCCATAGCGGGCCATGATCCGGGCGGAGAACGGACCGACCACCTCGAGCCGGGACTGATCGGGATCGACGAGCACCAGTTCAGTGATCTTGATTTCCCCGGTTAGCCTGGCGATCCCGTCGACCAGTTCCGGGGTGTAGGTGGAGCCACCGCCGACGACAGCGAGTTTCATCTAGAAGGCCTTCACTTCTGCGCCTGACTGCGCGACATGGCATGCGACATCGTGACGAGGAGCAAGCTCCTCCAGCACGGGCGTGACCGTCTGGCAGGTCTCAATGGCCAGCGGGCAGCGCCAGCGGAACCGGCAGCCGGGGGTCGGGTCGATCACCCGCGGCGGCTCGCCCCGGTCGGTGGCCGCCGTGACGTTCAGCTCCGCCCGCGGGTCGGGCACGGCCGACAGCAGCAGCTGGGTGTACGGGTGCCGCGGATTGGCCAGGACCTCCTCGACCGGGCCCTGCTCGGCGACGTGCCCGGCGTACATGACGACCAGCCGGTCCGCGACGTAGCGGGCGCTGGCGATGTCGTGCGTGATGTAGAGGATCGACACGCCCTGGTTGTCACGCAGGTCGGTCATCACGTTGAGCAGGCCGAGCCGGATCGAGACGTCCAGCATCGACACGGGCTCGTCGGCCAGGATCAGCTTGGGCCGCATCGCCAGCGCCTGGGCGAAGCCGACCCGCTGCCGCTGGCCACCGCTCAGCTCGTGCGGGAAGCGCTGCAGGACGTCCGCGCCTGGCGTCAGCCCGACCGCCTCGAAGACGCGCACGGCCTCGGCATGCCGCTCCCGGTCGGACAGCTCGGGCCGGTGCAACTTGAGCGAGCGCATGACGCCGTGCGAGACCCGGAAGACCGGGTTGATCGAGGCGAACGGGTCCTGGAACACCATCGGCACGTCGCTGCGATAGCCGAGTATGTCGCGGCGGGAGCGCATCTTGGATATCGGCCGGCCCTGGAAGTAGATCTCGCCCGACGTGGGCTTGTAGATCCTGGCCAGCAGGCGGGCGATGGTTGACTTCCCGCTGCCGCTCTCGCCGGCCAGCGCCACGATCTCGCGCTCGCCGATCTCGAGGTTGACCTCGTCGACCGCGTGCAGGGTCTTGCGGTTCATGCCGCTGCCGATCCTGAAGTGCCTGGTCAGGTTGTCGGTCCGCAGCAGCGGTGCGCTGCCCACCGCGCCGGGCTGGGGTGCCGTCTGCTGGTCGGTCACAGCTGTGCACTCCCGGCCTCGTGCAGCAGGCAGCGCACGCGCTCGCCGTGCAGGTTGTACAGCGGGACCTCAGTGGTCAGGCAGCGGTCCATGACCTGCGGGCAGCGCGGCGCGAACTGGCAGCCGGGCGCCGGGTTCGCGAGGTTCGGCGGGCTGCCGGGGATACCGGCCAGCTTGACCTTCGGGCCCTTGATCGACGGGAACGCCTCCATCAGGCCGATGGTGTAGGGGTGCAGCGGCTCGTCGAACATCCGCCTGGTGCTGCCCAGCTCGGCGACCTGGCCGGCGTACATCACCATCAGCCGGTCGGAGAAGTGCCGGACCAGCGACATGTCGTGGGTGACGAAGATGACCGCGAAGCCAAGCTGTTCCTGCAGCTCCTTGATCTGCACCATCAGCGAGCGTTGCGCGACGACGTCGAGCGCGGACGTTGGCTCGTCCATGATCACCAGTTCCGGCGTGAACAGCATGGCCATTGCGATCATGGAGCGCTGGCGCATGCCGCCAGAGAGCTGGTGCGGGTAGCTGTTCAGGTGCACCGGGTCGATGCCGACCATCTTGAGCACCTCGGCCGACCGATCGGCGATTTCCTCCCTGGAGGTCACCCCGTGTGCGCGCATCGCGTCCTTGAACTGGGCCCCGATGGAGGTAACCGGGTTCAGGGCGTTCATGGCGCTCTGCATGACCACGGACATGTTCCGCCACCTGACCGCGGAGAGCTGCTTGTCGGTGAGCCCGACGAGATTCTCGCCCTTGAAGATCACGCTGCCAGCGGTGATGCCGGCCGGCGGCGCCAGCAGCTGGGCGATGGCGAACAGCAGGGTGGACTTCCCGCAGCCGGACTCGCCGACGATCCCGACGAACTCGCCCGGCTCGACCTCGAAGCTGACGTCGCGGACCGCGCGGATGATCCCGCGTTCCATGATGTAGTCAACCGTGAGGTCTTTGACCTCGAGGATTGAGCCCGACTGCCAGCGCGCTGGCTCACTGGCCGGCAGGCCGCTACTTAGCAAGCTTGACACGCTTCCCTCGCATGCTCCTGACCGGCCGCAGGGCCGGGTTGCCGATCTCGTCGAAGGCGTAGTTGAGCAGCGCGAACGCGGCGCCCAGGGCGACGATGCAGAGGCCCGGCACGATGATCCACAGTGCCTGCCCGGTCTGGAGCGCCTCCTGGTTCTCCGCCCAGTACAGCATCGTGCCCCAGCTGATCTGCGCGGGGTCGCCGAGCCCGATGAACTGCAGGCTGGAAGAGAACAGCACGGCGTACAGCGCGTTAGTCAGGAAGCTCGCCACCAGCAGCGAGGTCATCGTCGGGATGATCTCCACGACGATGATGTAGATCGGCCGCTCGCCGCGGACCCGCGCCGCCTCGAGGAACTCCCTGTTACGCAGTGAAAGCGCCTGCGAGCGGAGCTGGCGCGCTGTATACGACCACGAGATGAATGTGATCACCGCGATCATCACGCCGGTGCTGGCTCCGCCCAGGTAGCTGCCGATGACGATGAGCAGCGGGAATGCCGGGATGACCAGCAGCACGTCGGTGACCAGGTTCAGCACGCCATCCCAGACCCCGCCGAGGTACGCGGCCGCGACGCCGATCAGCATGGCGATGATCGTGCAGCCCAGGCCAGCCCCGAACGCGATCAGCAGCACGGGCCGGGTGCCGTAGACGACCTGGGCGAACATGTCCTGCCCGAACGCGGTCGTGCCAAGCAGGTGCGCGCTGGACGGCCCCAGGTTCGTTTTGTAGATCTCGGCGGTCGGGTTGTCGTGCGCGATCACGCCGGGGAACAGCCCGACCAGTATGAAGATGAGCAGCAGGATGGCGCCGGCGGCCGCCTTGCCGTTGGCGGTGATCGCGCGGGCCATCCGGCGCAGCGCACGGGCGCCCGATATTCCCGGCACGACTCCCCACTCGCCGGGGACGGGCAGACCGGTGGCGGCGTCGGCCTGGGTGCCGGCGCCGGGCTCCCCGGGCGCTTGCAGTGTCGCCATGGCTATCTCGCCCCCCTCGTCCGCGGGTCGAGGATCGCGGTGGCGATGTCGGAGAGCAGGATCGCCACCAGCACCGCCACGGTGATCAGCAGGAACAGCGCCTGCATCAGCGGGTAGTCTTCGTTGTCCACGGCTTGCAGCAGCATGTAGCCGAGGCCCTGGTAGTTGAAGACCTCCTCGATCAGGATCGCGCCGCCGACCACGAACCCCAGGGACATGGCAAAGCCGGTCAGGTTTGGCAGGATCGCGTTCCGCGCGGCGTAGTCCATCATGATCCGCCAGCCGGGCAGGCCCTTGGCCCTAGCCATCCGCACGTAGTCCTCGGCCAGCGTGGTGATCATGGTGTTACGCATGGTCAGGATCCAGGTGCCAATCGTGGTGATCAGCAGGGTCACGCCCGGCAGGACCGCGTGCTCGAGCACGTTGCTGATAAAGGTCCAGTCGAATGCCGGCGTCAGCGTGAAGTCGTAGCTCTCGATGTAAGGCAGCCAGTGCAGCTTGATCCCGAAGAACAAGATCAGCAGCAGCCCGAGCCAGAAATACGGGATGACCGTCATGATCACGAAGACCGGCGGCAGGATGCTGTCCAGCCGGCCGCCCCGCCGCCAGGCCCCGATGATCCCGATGAGGGTGCCGAGGATGAACGCCAGGATGGTGGTGATGCCGACCAGGCCCAGCGTCCAGGGCAGGGCGTCGAGCACCATGCGGGCCACCGAGTTGCCCGGCTCAGTTGAGAGCGAGACGCCCCACTTGCCGGTCGCGACGTCACCCAGGTACTGCCCGTACTGCGACAGCAGGCTCTGGTGGGCGTTGAGGCCGAACTCCGCGTCCAGCGCCTTCAGCGCCTGCGGGGTGATCCCGCCTTTGAACCTGCCGATCACCGCGAGCGCCGGGTTTCCCGGCATCATGCGCGGCAGCAGGAAGTTGAGCGTGAGTGCAACCCACAACGTCAGCAGGAAGAAGCCGGTGCGGCGCAGCACGAACCTCATGCCGCTCTCCTTTCGCTGCGCACTGTTGTCCTCCTAACGCTCGCCCAGCAGGACGCGGGGCCGCAAGAGCCAGTCCGGACGGCCCCGTAGCTCGGCTCGGGGCCGTCCGGACGCGGTCACATGGGCCTGGTTACTTCACTGGTGCCAGGCGATCCATCACGATGCCCCAGTCCGGGTAGTTGTACGCGGCCGGCTGCGCGTACGGGTCGGATTGGGTCGGCCACCCCGTGAACGTGGCCGTGTTGTACTGGAACCAGTCGACTTCCTCGGTAACCGGGATGACCGGCACGTCGGAGAGCATGACCTTCTCCAGCTGGTCCACGATCGAGTGCTGCGTGGCGCTCGACGTGGTGGTGGGGTAGGAATTGATCAGTGCGTCGGTCGCCGGGTTGCTGTAGCGCTCAAAGTTGGAGCCCGCCGCCGTCCCGATGGGAGCGGAGTTGGCCGAGTACAGCCACTGCCGCAGCTCGTAGTACGGCGAAGGACCGCCGGTCTCGGCGCCGTAGGCGAGGTCGAAGTGGCCCTCGTACAAGTCCGTTTCGTACGGGGTGTCGGCCAGGTCCTCTGGCGTAATCGCGATGCCGACCGCCTTCAGGCTCGTCTCGATGGTCTGCACGGCCGCCACCCAGTCTGAGAAGCCGCCGTTGTTGAGGAGGGTGAAGGACAGCGGCTGGCCCGACGGCGAGACGAAGATGCCGCTCGAGTTCTTCTTGAAGCCGGCTGCCTCCAGGATTGAGATCGCCTTCTTCGGGTCGTAGGCGTAGTTGTTGCCATACGCCGCGGCCTGCGAGGTGTCCTCCCAGCTCGAGAACGTCGGGGTGACGATCCCGGTCTGGTTCGAAGCGGGCTCGTAGCCATCCTCGCCGATGGTCGACGCGGTTTGCCGGTTGATCGCGTAGGCCATCGCCTCGCGCACCGCGAGGTTCTTCAGCAGCGGGTTGGTCAGGTTGAAGAACACGTCCACGTTCGCGACCGGCGGGAACCAGTAGTGGTTGGCCGAGCTCTTGGAGAGGTAGAAGCTCGAAATGCTCGGGATGAACTGGCTGCCCCACTGGGCCGAGCCGGCGGCGAGATAGGTGTTGGCCGTGTTGTTGGTGAGGAACGCCGGGTAGTTCACGACCGCGACCTTTGGCTCGCCCGCCTCCCAGTAGTGGGTGTTGGCCACGTACTTGATGTTCTGCGGGGTGCAGTCGCTGCTACCTGAGGTGAACGCGCCGGTGCCGACCGGGTTCTTGTCCGGATAGGTCACCGGGTTGGACACCTTGGACCAGACCTTCTGGTCGACGATGCCGACCTGGTCAGCGATGTAGTAGAAGTACGTCACGGCTGCCGTCTTGAAGGTCATCACGACCTGATCCGAGCCCGACTGCGTGACGCTGGACAGCACCGACCACACGGCGTTGATGTCGAGCGTCGGGTACTTCTTCATCAGGTTGAAGGTGTAGACCACGTCGGCAGCGGTCAGCGGGTCACCGTTGGTGAACTTCACTCCGTTGCGGATCGTGAACGTGATGACCTTGTTGCCATCGCTCCACGTCCAGTTGGTGGCCAGCCACGGCGTGGTCTGGTCGTTGTTCAAGGAGTCCACGAAGACGAGCGGCTCGTAGATCGGGCCGAGCGAGAAGGCGATGTCGCTGAGGTTGAACGGGTTGTAGTCACACGTCCACGTCCCGCCGCTCTCGTTGTCGATGGTCAGCACGCCTGACGGCCCCGACGAACTCGGAGCAGTTGACGAGGATGGGGAGGAGCTGCCGCACGCGGCCGCCAGCAGGGCAGCCGCGGCAACGGCCGCAGCAGCCACGATTGTCTTATGGCGTCTCATATGCCTTGCCCTTCAAGGGAGGTGTTCTGCGCGGCGCCGGTCCCGCCGACCGGTGAGCTGAGCGCAGGGGCCGGATTGTGCTGTGCGGCCGTCGGCGGCTCCCGGCGGCCATCGGTGGCATGAGATGTGGCGGATTATACATGTTCATGCCAAAGGTAGAGATTGTCCAGTACCGCTAACTGCTGGTGCGCTGCCCGCGCCCGCGTGTGTCCAGGACCGTCTGTCCTGTTCTCCTTCTGATCCGTGGGTGTCGATCTCTGGGAATGTCTGGTCGCCGGGAGCGCCGCCCCCGGCCTCCGCGGCGGCACCGCCGCCTGCGTTCGCGGCGGCACCGCCGCCGGTGTTGGTGGCGCTGCCCTCGCCACCGCCACTGCCTGCGCCACCGCCACTGCCACCGCCACTGCCTGCGCCGTCGCCGTCGCCGTCGGCGTCGGGGTCGGCGTTCGCCGGGGCGTCGCTGGCGTTCGCCGCGGTGTCGCTGGCGTTCGCGGCGGCGTCGACGGCCAGCGCGACGGCCCCGAGCAGCGGCGCGTCCTCAGGGAAGTGGGCGACGACTAGCTCGGGCGGGAACGGGACAGCCGCCCGCAGGGCCTTGGTGAGCCTGGGCCCGATCCGGTCCCAGGACCTGGCCATTCCGCCGCCAACCGCGATCCGGACCGGATCGACCAGGATGGCCAGGTTCGTCAGGTGAAAGGCCAGCTCGTTCACGAACTCGCTGATCAGGCCGTCAACCGCCGGGTCGTGCCTGCTGGCCTGGAAGACGTCAGCGGCGGAGTGCCCGTCTGGGCTCAGGCCCGCCGCCGCCGCCCGCCCCGGCAGCGCCTGGCCGCTGACCATGTCTTCGAGCATCACGCGGTGCCCGAGTTCGCGGCCAACATCCTCGAGCGTGCGCAGGTTGTAACCGATCTCCCCGGCCGCAGCGTGGCCGCCGGCCAGCACCCGGCCGCCGATGACGATGGCTGCTGCCAAGCCCGTGCCCAGGTTCAGGTACACCGCCGGGTCATAGCCGGCCAGCGAACCCCACCGGCTCTCGGCTCTAGCCGCGGCCTTCGCGTCCGTGGCCATCCGGACGCGCACACCGGGGAACGCGGTCCGCAGCTCGTCGCCAAACCTGAGCGCGCCCCAGCCGTCGATCGCCGGGGCCAGCTCGACCCGGTCATCGAACGGGATCCCGAAGGTGGCGGCGCCGACGGCGGCGAGCCTGGAGTCAGGCGCAGCCGACTTAAGCAGGTCGCGCGCGGTCTGGACGCCATGGCCGAAGCTGGCAACAGCACCGAGCTCGCCGCGGCTGGGCACAGCGACGGAGGCGAGCTTATTGCCGGCCACGTCGCAGACGGCCACCGCGATCTTCGTGCCGCCGAAGTCGAGTCCGAGCACGACGGGGGGGTGGTTCATTCAGCGTTCCGTGGGCCTTCGAAAGTGGTCATTCCGGAAATTTAGTTAGGACAGTATCCTAACTAACTAGCTGGCGACAAGGGCCGCCCGTGGGTGATCATAGGCGGCCAGCGCGGTGACGGCCAGATCCCCGCGGCCTGCGTCGGCCGGCGCTCGTACTTAGGGAAGGATGTGATCGTGGCCGCCACGACATCCACTCCGGAGCGGGACAGGGCGGGCGCGCACGGGCCGCAGCCCGGGCCTGGCTCTGCAGCAGGGGACCAGCCTGCGTTCCCGGCGCCCGAGGCGGGCGACCAGCCGTGGCTCTCCGCGCCGGACGAGGCGGCTGGCCAGGACTCTGCGGTCCCCTTGGCGGTCGGGCAGGTCAGGTCGCTTCAGGCGGCCAGGCCGCAATTGCTGCGGGCGATGAACGAGCAGCTGCTGATTCAGCACATTCGCCACCTCGGCCCGTGCTCGCGAGCCGAGCTGGCCCGGCTGTCCGGGCTGTCCAAGCCCACCGTCTCGCTCGCGCTCGCCAACGTGGAGCGGTCCGGGCTGGTGCGTGAGGCCGGCCAGCGGACGGGCGTGCCTGGCCGGTCGGCCGTGCTGTACGAGATCAGGCCCGACGCCGGCTACGTCCTCGGTCTTGATATCGGCCGGGATTACCTGCGCGGGGCCCTGGCCGACCTCACCGGAGAAGTCATCGCACGCTCCTCGCTCCGCAGCCGGGTTGCCAGCGTGAGCGGCCGGGTCGCCGAGCTGATAAGGCTCGCCGACGAGTTGTGCGAGCATGGCGGCATCACCAGGTCTGACGTGACCCAGACCGTTGTCGGCAGCCCTGGCGTCTACGACCCCAGGCGCAACGCCATCGCGCTGGCGGGCGGCCTGGCCGGCCTCGGCAAGACGGCCGTGCTGAAGCAGCTACGGCAGGCGTTCGGCCCGCACCTGGCCCTGGAGAACGATGCCGATGCCGCGTCGCTGGCCGAGCGCGAGCACGGCCACGGCCGCGAGGTCAGGACGTTCGCGTTCGTCTGGGTCGGCACCGGCGTCGGCCTGGGCCTGGTTATCGACGGTCACCTGCACCGCGGCGTGCACGGGGCGGCGGGCGAGATCGCGTACATGCCGATCACGGCGGGCCAGGGCGCGGACCCGGATGACGCACGCCGCCGCGGGACGCTTGAGGCGGCCGGCTCGGCCGCCGCGGTGGTCAGGGCCGCGCGCCGGGCCGGAATGCGCGGCTCGCTGTCAGCCAGGCGGGTGTTCGAGGCCGCGGCCGCCGGAGACGAGCG
>JASHOL010000055.1 GCA_030041135.1 Streptosporangiaceae bacterium
AGCCAGCGGGCGGTTCCGGTCACTGCAGGGGAGGTGACCGAGTACACGATCGACCTCATCGCGACGAGCCAGGTCTTCAAGGCGGGCCACCGTGTCCGGGTCGATATCGCCAGCTCAAACTTCCCGTGCTTCGACCGCAACCCAGGGAACGGTGCGCGCGGCTCGACCGCGACCGAGGACGACTTCGTCGTCGCCCAGCAGGCGGTCTGGCACGACAAGGAGCACCCGTCGTACATCACCCTCCCGGTGATCCCGCGCGGCCAGGCATCGGCACACTCGGCCGGGTGACCCGGTGAGGGACCTGGCTGGCCAGCGCTGCCGACGTCCAGGCACTGGCCGAACACGCGCTGGAGGAGTTCGGCCGCGTGCACGTGCTGTGTAACAACGCGGGAGTCGGGGTCGGCACGGACTTCGCCGACACCGCGCTCGAGGTCTGGGACTGGGTCCTCGGCGTCGATCTCTGGGGCGTGATCCATGGCTGCCGTACCTTCCTGCCGATACTGCTTCAGCAAGACGAGGCCCACATCGTCAACACCTCCTCGATGGCGGCGCTCAACGGTCGTCCGCTGGGACTTGCCCCCTACACGACGGCGAAGTCCGCCGTCCTTGGCCTCAGCCAGAACCTGCACTTCGAGCTCGCGGCGACGACGCGCGGGCGGGTGGGGGTCTCGGTGCTGATTCCGGGGCTCACCAGGACCAGGATCTTCGAGAGCCAGCGCAATCGGCCGGCCGCCGTCGCCCCGCCTCCGCCCAGCAGCTTCCGGCTGGCGTCGAGGGCTGCCCTCGGCAATGAGGACGAACGTTCCGCCGCGGCCAGGGCCTGGCGTCGCGCGCGCCGCCGATACGGGAACATGACACCTGCATCAGGCGTACTCGGCCTGCCGCCGGGCGGCATCCTGGGTTCCCCGACGCCAGGACCTGTGCGATCCTCCGCGCAGGAGGTAGCTCGTGAGCCCGGTGTTAGGCGCGATCCCGGCGGGCCGGCAGGCCTGGCGGCAGACGATGGAGGTCAGGGAGCGCTTCCTCGCGGCCGGAGACCCGGCCCGACTGCCGCCTCCGGCCTGCGGGGTCCGCCGCGAGATCGTCATGTCGTGGCGACGCAGTCTGCTCAGCGGCGTCGACCCAGCCGCCACGACCCTGCCCCGCGACGAGGGGACGGTGCCGTCCGAGCGGCTTGACCGCGCCGCTCGCCCCGTCATCGACCGGCTCTCTGGCCAGCTCGCCGGAATGCCGGCCTGGTCGTTCCTGACCGATCGTGAGTGCAGGCTGGTCAGGTACGTGGTCGGCGACCGGACTCTGATCCCGCAGCTCGAGGCCAGGGGAGCGGTGCCCGGTGCGCGATTTGGCGAAGACGCAGTCGGCACCAACGGCCTCGGCACGGCCGTCGAGGAGCGTCAGCCGTTTATCGTCGCGGGCAGCGAGCACTTCCGCGCGTACGAGAGCGAAGTCACCACCGCGGGTGCGCCGGTGCGCGACCCCGTGACCAGGCGGCTCGTCGGCGTGCTGAACGTCAACTGCCCGTACCAGCTGACCAACGGGCTGATGCTCCCGTTCATCACCGAGCTCGCAAACTCCATCGAGGCCAGGCTCGCGGCCGCGATGCCGCTTGCCGACCGGGTGCTGGTCGATGAGTTCCTGCGCGTGTCGAGCCGCTGCCCCGACCCCGTCGTGGCGGTCAGCCGGGAGGTGTTCATCGCCAACGCCGCGGCTCTCGCATTCCTCGACGGCGCAGATCACCAGGTGCTCTGGCAGTGGGCGTGCGACGCCCCGGCTCGTGACGCCGAGCACACGGCCCGGCTACGGCTGACGTCGGACCGGGCTGTCACCGCCCGCCTGCGCCCGCTCGCCGGGTCCGCAGGCCGGGCCGCTGTGGTCACCCTCACGCCCGCCTCGGAGCCGAAGACCGCGGTCGGCCCGGCGGCTTGGCCATCATGCGGGGAACGAGTGGCCGCCCAGCTTGACCGGGCCCGCCGCGCTCGGCTGCCCGTCCTGCTCGAAGGTGAGCGTGGCACCGGCAAGACCGTGCTCGCGCGGACTGTGCACGACCGGGCCGGGGGACCGGGCCTCTTACCGTCCTGGACGCCGCGGACGTTGATAGCGGGCCAGGCAGATGGGTGCGCGCGCTTGCCGCCGCGGTCGAGGATCCGGCCGCGACCGTCGTTTTGCGGCATCTCGACATGCTCGGCCCGGCACTGGTCGGGCCTACGGTGCGACGGCTCGACGCCGCGCGGGCCTGGCTTGTCGCTACCGCTACTGGCCCTGCGGTCCTGGCCGAGCGGTTCCCCGTCGTGCTGCCCGTGCCGCCGCTGCGTAACCGGGCGGCAGAGATTCCCGCCCTGGTCGCAGAGGTGATCGCCGAACTGCGGCCCGACGCGCCGCGGCCCCGGTGCACGCCGCAGGCTCTAGCCGCGCTCGCGGACGGTGAGTGGCCAGGAAACGTCAGGCAGCTCAGGCAGGTGGTGGCCTCCGCCCTGGTCCGCTCCCTGTCATGCGACATCACCGTAGACGACCTGCCCGACGTCCCCAGCTGGTCCGGGCGCGACCGCCGCCGGTCGCGGCTGGAGCAGGCGGAGCGGCAGGCACTGGTGACCGCGCTGCGCGAGGCGGCCTGGGACGCCGAAGCCGCAGCCAGGGACCTGGGCATCTCCAGGGCCACGATCTACCGGAAGCTGAAGCGACACGGCATCCGGCCCGGTGCCCGATGAGCGCGCTGCCTGAGCTCCACGGGAAGGTCGCGGTGGTCACCGGCGGCGCCTCCGGCATCGGCAAGGGCATCGCCACCCAGCTCGTGCGCCAGGGCATGCGGGTCGTCATCGCCGACATCGAGCCAGGGCCGCTGCTGCGGACCGCCGATGAGCTTGGCGTCGCCGGCATTCCGGTCGACGTCGCCGACCTCGGCAGCGTGCGGGCGCTGGCCCGCTCGGTGACAAGCCGGTTCGGCACGGTCCACGTGATCTGCAACAACGCCGGCGTCGGGCCGATGGGCAGGATCGCCGACCTGACGATGGACGACTGGCACTGGATTATCGGCGTGAACCTGCATGGCGTCATTCACGGCGTGCACACGTTCCTGCCCATCCTGGAGGCCAACGCCGACGGCGGCCACGTCGTCAACACCGCCTCGATGTCCGGGCTCGTCGCCCCGCCGCGGCTGGGCGCCTACTCGGTGACCAAGTTCGGGGTGGTCGCGCTCACCGAGGCGCTCGCGAGCGAGCTGCGGCAGGCCGGTTCCAGAGTCGGGGCGACCGTGCTGTGCCCGGGGACGGTGCGCACCAACATCCACACGAGCTCTCGCAACCGGCCTGAGCGCTTCGGTGACCGCGGACTCGCCGATGTCGACATTTCCCTCGACGACAACCCGGCCTACCGGTGGATCAGTCCCGAGGAGGCGGGTGCGGTGGTGGTGCGGGCGATCAGGCGCGGCGACCTTTACGCCCTGACCCACCCCGACTGGTATGGCATGGTCGAGCGGCGCCACGGGCGGATCGCCGAAGCATTCCGCACTGCGGCATCACTGGATGCCGCGGAACCCGGCCCGGATCCGGCCCGCTGACCGCGGAACGCGGGCCCGTGCTTGACCGCCTGCGGTCTCGGCAGCTCGTCGTTCAGCATCGACACTGGCCACCGGGCTGGCCGGGTAGCCGAGATCGGTGTGAATGGCAGTCGCAGCTTGTCCTCATGCCGGCCAGGCTCGTCCGCCGTGAGTCCGCCTGAGGCGTTTGCGGCGAAATACCGGAGTTGCCAGCCTGTTAACATGCAGTCTGGCATGGCTGCAGCAACCGAACTTCCTGACGCGTCCGCTTGGGCGATGGATCCGGCTCTCGCCTACCTCAATCACGGATCGTTCGGCGCCACGCCCGTCCCGGTGCTGGCGGAGCAGCAGCGGCTGCGGACCGCGATGGAGCGCAATCCGGTGGGCTTCCTGGCGCACCGGCTCCCTGAGCTGCTCGACGGGGTGCGCGCCGAGGTCGCCGGCTTCCTCCGCGCTGACCCTGCTGGCCTGGTCTTCGTCGACAACGCGACGACCGGGACGCAGACGGTCATCGCTCAGGCCAGGCTCGGGCCAGGCGACGAGGTAGTCACGACCGACCACTGCTATCCGGCAGTGCTGGCTCAGCTCCGCCGGTCCGGCGAGGCATCAGGTGCCCGGCTCGAAGTCGCTGAGGTGGCGCTGCCCGCGCCCGGCCGGGCGGAGGTGGCCGAGGCGGTGCTGTCCCGGCTGACCGAACGCACCCGGCTGCTG
>JASHOL010000056.1 GCA_030041135.1 Streptosporangiaceae bacterium
GGCCGCGGGCGGCAGCTGGCGGCTTGGGAACAAACTCGCGGCGCCTCGTGTTGCACTCTTCGGCAGAACGACAAGGCATACCCACCTGGTCAGGTGCTAAACATAAAAGTTGGTGTGAGGTTCGTCACGTAGCTCGAGCGAGCGACACAAGCCGTCCAGGACTTGACGTTTCGCTCTTCAGGAGCGATGCTCCTTTGCAACCGTGAACCTCATAGTGACGTACAGTTGACCAGCGGTGTGTCCTTCGACTACACTGCCAATTTGCGCTGCACCAACTCGTCCTCGGCTCTCACAACCTCCCCCAGCGGCGTAGTAGCCGCAGGGCGTTTCGCGTGCGCGCGGTGCACCGTCCGCCACAAGCTCGGAAGGACCCCTGTTGGCAGCCTCGCGCAGCGCCTCAGCTACCGCTACTGGTCCCCGTCGTGTTTCCTTCGCTCGCATTCATGAGCCTCTAGAGGTACCCAGCCTCCTGGCCCTGCAGACTGAGTCTTTTGACTGGCTGCTCGGCAATGAGCGCTGGCGTGCCCGGCTCGAGGCGGAGAAGCAGGCGGGTCACAAGAACCTGCCGGAGCAGTCCGGACTCGAGGAGATCTTCGAGGAGATCAGCCCGATCGAGGACTTCACCGGAACCATGTCGCTCTCGTTCCGTGACCATCGGTTCGAGCCGCCGAAGTACTCCGCCGAGGAGTGCAAGGACAAGGACATGACGTACTCCGCGCCGATGTTCGTCACCGCGGAGTTCATCAACAACTCCACCGGAGAGATCAAGAGCCAGACGGTCTTCATGGGCGACTTTCCGCTCATGTCCGTCAAGGGCACTTTCATCATCAACGGCACCGAGCGTGTCGTGGTCTCGCAGCTCGTCCGCTCGCCCGGTGTCTACTTCGACCGGCAGGTCGACAAGACGTCGGACAAGGACATCTACAGCTGCAAGGTGATCCCGTCCAGGGGCGCCTGGCTCGAGTTCGAGATCGACAAGCGCGACAGCGTCGGCGTCAGGATCGACCGCAAGCGCAAGCAGAGCGTCACGGTGCTGCTCAAGGCCCTGGGCTGGGACGAGGCCAAGATCCTGGAGCGGTTCGGCCAGTTCGAGTCCATGCGGGCCACCCTGGAGAAGGACCACACCACCGGCCAGGACGACGCGCTGCTTGACATCTACCGCAAGCTGCGTCCGGGCGAGCCGCCGACGAAGGAGTCGGCTCAGGCCTTGCTGGAGAACCTGTACTTCAACCCCAAGCGCTATGACCTGGCCAAGGTCGGACGCTACAAGGTCAACAGGAAGCTGGGCCTGTCCCAGCCGATCAGTCAGGGCACCCTGACCCAAGAGGACATTGTCGCGACCATCGAGTACCTCGTGCGGCTGCACGGCGGCGAGGAGGAGATGAAGTCCGGCTCTGAGATGATCCCGGTCGAGACCGACGACATTGACCACTTCGGCAACCGTCGCCTGCGCACCGTCGGCGAGCTCATCCAGAACCAGGTCAGGCTCGGCCTGGCCCGGATGGAGCGGGTCGTCAGGGAGCGGATGACCACCCAGGACGTCGAGGCGATCACGCCGCAGACCCTGATCAACATCCGCCCGGTCGTGGCGTCGATCAAGGAATTTTTCGGCACCAGCCAGCTCTCGCAGTTCATGGACCAGACCAACCCGCTGGCCGGGCTTACCCACAAGCGGCGGCTGTCCGCGCTCGGCCCCGGCGGCCTGTCCAGGGAGCGGGCCGGATTCGAGGTCAGGGACGTGCACCCCAGCCACTACGGCCGGATGTGCCCGATCGAGACGCCTGAGGGCCCGAACATCGGCCTGATCGGCTCGCTGTCCTCCTACGGCCGGGTAAACGCCTTCGGGTTCGTCGAGACGCCTTACCGCAAGGTCGTCGCGGGCAAGGTCAGCGAGCAGATTGACTACCTGACCGCCGATGAGGAAGACCGGCACGTCATCGCGCAGGCGAACGAGCCGCTCGATCCCGACGGCAGCTTCAGCAATGACCGCGTGCTGGTCAGGCGGAAGGGCGGCGAGGTCGACCTGATCAAGCCCGACGAGGTCGACTACATGGACGTCTCGCCGCGGCAGATGGTGTCGGTCGCGACCGCGATGATCCCGTTCCTCGAGCACGACGACGCCAACCGCGCTCTGATGGGCTCGAACATGCAGCGGCAATCGGTGCCGCTGCTGCGCAGCGAGGCGCCGCTGGTCGGCACCGGCATGGAGTACCGTGCCGCGGTCGACGCCGGCGACGTGATCGTGGCCGAGAAGCCCGGCGTGGTCGAGCAGGTCTGTGCCGACTACATCACCGTGGCCAACGACGACGGCACCAGGACTGACTACCTGGTGGCCAAGTTCCGCCGGTCTAACCAGGGCACGTGCTTCAACCAGAAGCCGATCGCCGCTGAGGGCCAGCGGGTCGAAGTCGGCCAGGTCATCGCGGACGGCCCGTGCACCGAGAATGGCGAGATGGCGCTCGGCCGCAACCTGCTGGTCGCCTTCATGCCGTGGGAGGGTCACAACTACGAGGACGCGATCATCCTCTCCCAGCGCCTGGTGCAGGACGACGTCCTCTCCTCGATCCACATCGAGGAGCACGAGGTTGACGCCCGCGACACCAAGCTCGGCCCCGAGGAGATCACCAGGGATATCCCGAACGTCTCCGACGAGGTGCTGGCCGACCTCGACGACCGCGGCATCATCCGCATCGGCGCCGAGGTCGTGACCGGCGACATCCTGGTCGGCAAGGTCACTCCCAAGGGCGAGACCGAGCTGACTCCCGAGGAGCGGCTGCTGCGCGCGATCTTCGGCGAGAAGGCCCGCGAGGTGCGCGACACCAGCCTGAAGGTGCCGCACGGCGAGTCTGGCAAGGTGATCGGCGTCCGCGTCTTCACCAGGGACAACGGCGACGAGCTGCCGCCGGGCGTGAACGAGCTAGTCCGCGTTTACGTGGCGGCCAAGCGCAAGATCACCGATGGTGACAAGCTGGCCGGACGGCACGGGAACAAGGGCGTCATCGCCAAGATCCTGCCGGTCGAGGACATGCCGTTCCTGAGCGACGGGACCCCGGTCGATATCATCCTCGGTCCGCTCGGCGTGCCGCGGCGCATGAACCTCGGCCAGATCCTGGAGACCCACCTCGGCTGGGTGGCCGCATCCGGCTGGGACATCGACGGAGAGGACGCCGACTGGAAGAAGCGGCTGAAGGCCATCGGTGCCGGATCCGCTCCGGTCGGGGCCCAGGTCGCCACGCCGGTGTTCGACGGGGCCAAGGA
>JASHOL010000057.1 GCA_030041135.1 Streptosporangiaceae bacterium
ATCCGAGCACCCGCTCGGCCTCGAGTCCGAGGTCAGGGTCGCGCCCGGTGATCACAACCCGCGCGCCCTCGCGCAGGAAGCGCTCGGCGATGGCGAAGCCCAGGCCGGTACTGCCGCCGGTGACAAGAGCGCAGCGCGCTTCCAGCAAACCCATGGGGGTTCAGTGTAGGACCGCCGGGTCGAAGGCTGTCCACGCCGCTCGGCCGCCCGGGCTCCCAGTTGCCGGTCCTGCGGCGGGCCCTGACGGATGCGCCAGGGCCGGCCGCGACTGCTCTCAGAAGTTCCTATGCCGGCGGATCGAAGCCGTGACCCCGCAGGATGGTGGCGACGGCGAGGGTGATCCCGGTGCCGATGAGCAGGGCGAGGTGCAGCCCGTCCGCGAAGGCAACGCGGGCCGGGGAGCTGACGGCCTCGCCGAGATGCACAGCGACGGCGACCGATGCGCGGGCTCGCGCGGCCTGCGCTGCGGCCCGGCCGACGAGGTCGAGGTGCCTCTGGTACCCGCTGGTCAAGACGCTGGCCATAACCGCGATGCCCACCGCCCCGCCGACCTCTCGGGACAGGTCGTTGAGCGCCGACCCGACGCCTTGGCGGGAGGCCGGCAGGGCCGAGGTGATTGCGCTGGTGGCCGGGGTCATGGCCAGGCTCAGGCCGGCGCCCAGCGGGAGCAGCCCGATGGGGCAGCAGCCAGTACTCGCTGGCGGGACCCAGCTGAGCCAGGACCGCCATGGCCGCGGCGATCAGAGCCAGGCCGGTACCGCTCGCCGTCCGCTTGCCGAGGCTGGCCGTGAGCCTCGGAGCGAGGCGGGACATGGGCAGCATCGCGGCAGGCATGGGCAGCATGCTGATCGCCGACACCAGTCCCGAGTCTCCCCTGACCAACTGCAGATACTGCAGGACGATGAAGATGAACCCGAACAGGGCGAAGAACTGCACGAAGATCGACAGGCTGCCTGCCGCCAGCGCCGGCCTGGCGAACACCCGCGGGTCGAGCATCGGGGCCTGCCGGGTCCGCTCCCAGGCGACGAACCCGGCCAGCACCGTAAGGCCGGCCGCCAGGCCTGCCAGCGTCCTGACCGACAGCCATCCCGCGCTTGGGGCCTCGATGACGGAGTACACGAGCGCGACCATGCCGATCACGGCCAGCCCGGCGCCGCCGACGTCCAGTCGGAGAGCCTTCGCGCCGACGGACTCGGGAACGAAGCGGTACGCACCGACGATGGCAGCCGCCGCGAGCACGACGTTCAGCCCGAACACCGACCGCCATGACCACACCTCCAGCAAGAGGCCGGCAGTCAGCAGGCCAAGCACGGCGGATGCTCCGGCCACCGCAGCCCAGACGCTGACGGCCCTCGTGCGCTGGTCGCTGGCGAAGGTCCCGGTGATAGTGGACAGGGTGGCCGGCATGACCAGCGCCGCGCCCAGGCCGAGCACGGCTCGCAGCCCGATCAGCTCGGCCGCGGACTGCGCGGTCATCGCCGTCGCCGAGCCCGACCCCGAAGACCAACAAGCCGACGATCAGCGCACGACGGCGTCCGATTCGGTCACCGATGGCTCCTGCGGGCAGCAGCAGCGAGGCGAAAACCAGCGAGTAAGCGTCAATGATCCACGCCAGCTGAGTCTGGGTGGCGTGGGTCTCCCTGGCGATGCCGCGGAGGCGGCTGCTTGCCGCCGCCAGGGCGGAGTTCGCCGACCGGGGTTATGCGGCCGCCACCGTGATCCGCATCGCGGAGCGAGCGGGCGGGTCGGTACAGACCCTTTACAACGACTGGGGCAACAAGCGGAACCTGCTGCAAGCAGTCATGGAAAGCGCCGTGACCGGAGATGACGAGGTCCCGATGGTGGCCGGGCAGCCGCCCCCCGTGATGACCGCGACGCTCGATCCCGCGGATGCGATCGATCCCCGCCGGTTGCTGGCCCATCTCAGTCACCAGTACCGGATGCTCGCGGAGCGGGCGGCAGTCGGATGGCAGGCCTACCGGGACGGCGCCGCGATCGCCCCCGAGATAGCTGCCGACTGGCAGCGCATCAGCGAGATGCGACGGGAGGCCTTCGGCGTCATGTTCGCGGGGCTCCCCGCACGCTCACTGCGCGCCGGGCTGACGCAGGCGCAGGCGGTCGACACCGCGTGGGTCATCGCCAGTCCCGAGACTCACCATCAGCTCGTGCGCCAGCTTGGTTATGACGACGACCAGCTCGAAGACCGGGTGCACGCGACCCTCAGCGCCGCCCTCCTCCGGGGGGACTAAACGTGGTGTCAGACAGGGCTACCGCCCGGCCGGGATGCACTGACGAGCAGCGGTGAGCCGGGCGGCAGCCGAGCGCGATGTCAGTCCGACGGCGCGGTGACCTCCGCCCCGGCGCCCGCCGTCAGCGTGTCGATGGCCGTCAGCTCTTCGGCCGTGAACGAGCTGTGTCCGGCCGCGGCCAGGTTTTCCTCGAGTTGCGCCACGCTGCTGGCCCCGATCAGGGCCGAGGTCACGCGCGGATCGCGCAGCACCCACGACAGCGCGAGCTGCGCCAGCGACTGGCCGCGGGCGGCCGCGATCCGGCCGAGCGCACGGACATGCGCGAGCTTCTGCTCGCTGATCTCGTCGGCGGACAGCGTCCCGTCCGTGCTGGCCCGCGAGCCCGCCGGAATGCCGCCCAGGTATTTGCCGGTGAGCACGCCCTGGGCCAGCGGGGAGAACGCGATGGACCCGATCCCCTCGCTGCCCAGCACGTCAAGCAGCCCGTCTTCGATCCACCGGTCGAGCAGCGAGTACGACGGCTGGTGGATCAGGAGCGGGGTGCCCATCGCCCGCAGGATCGCGGCGGCCCGGGTCGTCTGGTCGGCCGAGTAGGACGAGATGCCCGCGTACAGCGCGCGGCCGGACCTGACCGCCGTGTCGAGGGCGCCCATCGTCTCCTCGAGCGGGGTATCGGGGTCGGGCCGGTGGCTGTAGAAGATGTCGACGTAGTCCAGCCCCATCCTGGCCAGCGACTGGTCGAGGCTGGCCAGGAGGTACTTGCGCGAGCCCCACTCGCCGTACGGGCCTGGCCACATGTCCCAGCCCGCCTTGGTGGAGATGACCAGCTCGTCGCGGTAGGGGCGCAGATCCGTGCGCAGGATCTCACCGAAGTTCGACTCGGCCGACCCGTACGGCGTGCCGTAGTCACTTTTACCCAACAGCTCAGCCGGGGCAGTCCCCCCGTAGTTGTTGGCGAGGTCGAAGTGCGTCACGCCCAGATCGAACGCCCGCAAGATGATCGCCCGCTGAGTCCACAGCGGCCGGTCGAAGCCGAAGTTCTGCCAGAGGCCAAGGGAGATCTCGGGGAGCTTGAGGCCACTGCGCCCGCAGCGGCGATAGGGCATCTTGCCGTCATAACGATCGGGTTCGGCCACATAGATCATGGCCAAGAGTCTGCCCCAGGCTGCGCTGTTCTCGCGCGGGAGGTTACCTGATGAGCGATTCGACCCTTTGCAAGGCAGCCGGAGCAGCGGTCCTGCTAAACGCGGCCATAGCCGCAGCCGTGAGTTTCCTGCACAGCTACCGGCTGTCCAGAAGGCAGCTAAGCCCATCCCTCCGCCTGCGACGGTTACCACGATGGCCAGAGCTTCCTCTGTCGCCAGGTGGCGCGTATCGGCGGCTGTCCGGCGAGCAGCCACGGCCGTGACACGAGCCGACTCCCGTTGCGGGCCAAGCCGGGTTCCCGGCGCCTCGACGATCCCCGAGCAGGCAGAATCTGTGGATGGGCGTCGTACTGCCTGATGACGTTGTCCGCGTTCTGCTCTCGGATGTCGGGATCCAGAGCGTGGAACTGACCGGGTCGCGCGCTCGCGGGACGGCTACGGCGCTGTCGGACTGGGATTTCACGGTCACCGCGGCCGACTCCGACGCGGTGCGCGATAGGTTGCCGTCGCTGACGTCCCCGCTGCGGCCGGTGATTGCGCAGTGGGACCGGCTGAGTCGGAACTGGTGTTACATGATGGTCCTGGCTGGCCCGGCGAAGATCGACCTGATCTTCAGCGAGCCCCATCCGGCTGCCTCGCCCTGGGTAGTGACTGCGTCGACACTGCCGCAGATTGACGATCACTTCTGGGACTGGGCGCTGTGGCTAGGATCCAAGCAACTTGCCCGCCGGGACGACGTAGTAGCCGTCGAACTCCGCAAGCTGCATGCGCACCTGCTCGCTCCCCTCGGCGTGGCCGCCATCCCAGACAGTCTCGGCCAGGCGGTATCCGCGTACCGGGCGGCTCGCGATGGCCACGAGAGGGCATTCCGGCGCGGCGTATCGCGAGCTGCGGAATCAGCCGTGCTGCCCTGCTTGCGTGACCTGGATGGCCTCGCCTCTTAGTGGTCCCTCGGCGGAGCGGCCTGGCCGAAGTCGGCACCAGCAAGCACGTGAGCATCTCGTCCTGGCGCGATGATCCGCACGGTCTCGCTGCCTGTCTCGCCCTCCATGCTGATCATGCCGAGCTGCTGGAGGTCGTTGATGATGTAGCTCTCGTCCAGGCTGAGGCCGACCTTGGCTCGCAGGTCAGGCAGCGGCATCGTGCCCCCCGCCATATGCAGGGCGCCAACGACACGCTCTGCCTTGACGCGGGGCGGCAACGGCGGAGGCGAGGGCTCCGGCCGCACCGCGGGAGGCTGCACCGGGCTAAGCACCTCGCGCAACTGCTCCGTGGCCTTGGTCAGGACATGATCTCCTACCAAGGACAGCAGCGACAGCCCGAGGATGTAGGACTTGACCGTGTCGTGGACGCCGTCATTCTTCGGATCGCGCAACGCCGAAATCTTGGCCTCGACCTCCCTGGCCTCGTCCGGTGTTACGTTCTGCATAGTTGCCACGCAATAGGCGAGAATCGCATCCGCGCTCGTATCGAATGGCAGGTCGTGCATGATCACGGCCGCCCTGGTCGCGCGGATCAGCGCTCGCTGCCGGTCGACCGCGCGGTCTGCCGCCCCGAGAATGACGTTCAGTATCTCGCTGGGGCCGATCCCGATGACCCTGTCGCCGGCCGTGACGTTGAACAGTGATGAGCGGAAGAGCGCAGCAGAACCCAGCCCTGCAGTTAGAACCTGGAGCACTTCCCTGGCAGAACTCTTCGCGCCCAGGGTCCAGCCGAAGACGTGGATCAGGTCGAGCGCTACTCCTCCCGCCGTGGCGTTAACTCCCACGTACACCGCCGCTGGCCAGGAGAAGACGGCGGCAGCCGGGTCGTCGCGGTAACGCGCGACCAACTCGGCGACCGCAAGCAGCCCGCCCAGGACGCACGCTATGACGGTCGGCCAGTAGTCCGTCGGCTTGAGCACCACGCCGACGGTGATTACCGTGACCACGATCAGCAGAACAAGGAGCAGAAGAATCGCCCGGAGAGCGCGCTGCTTGATTACCTCACCGGTTGTGAACGGGTTGGGAGATGGCCCTGGTTGCTCGGCCCGCCGGATTGACCACTGCAGCGCTGGCACCGGCGCCTACTGCGCTGGGAAGCGGAGCGACACGACCTCGCTCCCCGGCGTTCCTTCCAGGTTGATAATGCCCTGCTGCCTTAGGTCGACGAGCCCTGTGGACAGCGAGAAGAAATCGTATGGGACATTCCGCGCAACCACGCTCAGCGGCAGGGGTCGTCCTGACTCGTTGAGCACGTCCAGGATTCGAGCCCGCACGAGGGTGGGTGAACCCGCGGAGGTCGCCGAGTGGTCAGGGGAGGCCCCGAGGACCACGCTCAGCGCGTCCGGCTCGCCTGCCTCGCGGGCGGGACGGCGTGGCGGAGCGCCAGGGCTGCCCGTTGGCCTTGTCGCCATTTATTCTGCACCTCCATGACCATTCTACCCCCCTTTCACAGGCCATATGCGGGCTGGCGCCGCCTGCAACGACGGCAGCCGCCCGGAAGCGATCTCGCAAAAGGTGCAGTCGGCCGCCCGATGATCGCAGGAGCCAAGTCACAATGGCATGTTATTTCCAGGCCGCTAACGCTGGCGCCGGCTCGCATCACTCTCGCGCCCCGTTGCCACTACTGACCGCATCGCGTGCGGTCATCGCCGTGCCACTCATGGTCGGCGGCCGGGCCGGGCGGGCCACGACGGGAATGGCCGCGCTAGCTACGACGACTGCCGTGATCAGCAGCAGCGGCCTGTAGCCGAGCGTATCCACGAGCGCCGCGCCGACCGTGATCGACAGCGTCTGGGCCAGATCGGCAGCCATGTAAGAAGCGGCCAGCGCCCGGCCCTGCAGGCGCGGCGGTGAGTAGCGCTGGGTGGCGGTGGTGATCACGACCGCGCTGAGCGGCACTGCCACCCCGCATATCGCCAGTGCGGCGCACGCGGCCGGCAGAGCGGGAATCGTGTAGATGAGGCTCGCGGCCGCCCATGCGCCCAGGGCGATCCCGAGAGTGCGGGCCTCGCCAACCCGCCTGATCAGCGGGCCTACCGCCAGTCCGCCGATGATCGAGCCGACTGCCTGGATGCTCATCAGCACACCGAAGAACGAGGGCGGCCTGCCGATCGCCGCGATGACGGCGAACGTAACCGATTCGTAGAAGCCGAGGACCAGCATGGCGATCGTCGCGCTCAGCGTGATCTGCGCCAGCAAAGGGGTGCGACGAAGGTGCGCCGCGCCGGCGAGGAGCTGACCAGCAATGCGCTGCCCGGCGCCGGCGTGCGGTCCGGTCTCGGCGACGCGGACCGATAGCAGTGCGACGATCGCGACTGCGAACGTGGCGGAATCGAGCACGGCCAGGCAGCCGCCGCCGAAGCTCGCGTAGATCCCCGCCCCGGCCAGGGGCGAGGCGATGCGCAGTCCCTGGCTGATCGTCGTGCGCGCGGCGTTGGCGCCCGCAAGCTCGTCCTCGGCGAGGAGGTCCTTGATGAGCGCGGATCCGGCCGGCGAGATGACCGTGGATGCGGCTCCGTAGCAGGCCGCCACCGCGTACATCACCCACAGATCAGCCCGCGAATGAACCAGCACCAGGGCGAGGACCGCGGCACCGGCGGCGGCATTGGCAACGATGAGCAGCGGACGCCGCCTGACCCGGTCGACAAGCTGACCGGCCAGCGGCGCGGCCAGGCAGGGCAGGCCCTGCGCGACGAAAATGGCGCCTGCAGCCGCGTTACTCCCGGTAAGGTCCTTGGCCCAGATGCCCAGCGACAGATAGAGCGCGCTATCGCCGAAGCTGGAAACCGAGTTGCCGGCGAGCAGCCTCCGGAAGCGCGCATCGCCGAACGCGCTCATCCAGTGTGTCCCTGTGCCTCCTCGGGCAGCGGGTAGGCGGCGGAAAACAGCCGGACCAGGCGAGAGCCGGCGGGCCTCTGAGCCGGGTCGGCGACACGGTCGCGATAGGCGAGCATCAGCTCCTCGATCTGCTCGCGCAGGCCGGCCAGCTCGTCCGCGGTCAGCCACGTGATCGCCCCGGCGCGCATCGATGCACGCTGCCACTCATCCCCGTACTCCTGCGCGGACCCGACCCAGCGCATCAGCGTGGCGAACTCATGCTGGACGAAGACGCGCTCCAGCTCGGCCACCGCCTCCGCGCGGACGGAGTCTGGCTGCACCCGCGACCACGACTGGTTCACCGTGGTCAGCCGCCATGGTCGTTCCTTCTTCGAGGGGCTCGGAGCTTCCTCGACCAGGCCGTAGCGCGCAAGCTGCCGCAGATGAAAAGAGCAGTTGGCCTGGCTCTCGCCCGTCAGCTCAGCGCAGCGGGTCGACGTCGCCGCTCCCTCCGTCAGCAGCACGTCCATCAGCGTCCACTTCAGGGGATGCGCCAGCGCCCGCATGGCGGCGGGGTCAGCAATCCGCAGCGGATCGTCAGGCAGTCCAGGAGATGGCACATACAAGAACGTACTCTTGTATCGCGTTCGATGTCAAAGCGTACTCTTGCGTCACGCGGCGGCGTCCGGGAGTGTGGCTTAGCGCGGACCGACCAGCTCGAGCAGGTCGTCGAAGATTGAGTCGAAATCCATCGACAGGTGGCCCACGCCCGGCATCAGGTGCCTGCGCGCGCCCGGAATCCGACCGGCCAGCCACTCGCCATGACTGAATGGCACCATGCCGTCCTGATCGCCGTGCCAGATCGCGACTGGCGCGGCATCACCTGGCGCGTTCAGCGAGAAGCCCCAGTCGTGCACGAACGCCAGGTCGTCGTCACGCCACCCGGCAATGCCAGCAGAAAGCGCGGCCCGGAACGAGCTGGCGAAGTAATCGGCCAGTTCGCCGTCCAAGGCGTCGTAGTCGGCCGTCGAGATCACCTCGGCCATCGCGTCGGCGAGCTGGTCGGCCGTGATGTCCCGCAGTAGTGGCGCCGTCTTCTCCAGCAGATCGGTCAGCTCGGACTCCCCCTCGGCCGCCGCGCCGAACTCGGCGAGGTTGTCCTCGGCCATCCCGGCCGGCCAGTTCAGCCCGGCGGCGCGGTAGGGCGCCGGCCCCGCCAGCGACGCCGCGGCCATGCACCGGCGGGACAGCAGGCGCGCGCACGCCAGTGCGTGCGGCCCGCCGCCGGACCAGCCGACCGTCACGAACCGGGTTGCGCCCAGCTTGTCGAGGATGGCCGCGACATCGGCGGCAGCATCCGCCACCAGCCTGCCCGGCGCCGGCGTAGAGCCGCCGTAGCCGGGCCGCGCATAAAGCACAAGGCGCAGTCCGCGCTCGGCGGCCGCGGCGGCCATCGGCGGATAGACCGCGACGCCTCCGGGCGTGCCGTGGTGGAACACCAGCGGCAGCCCGTCAAACGGTCCCGTTACCAGGACGTCAAGGCTGCGGCCGAGCGCAGCCGGCACGGTGAGCCGATCGTATCCGGCACTTCCTGTCACGACGCGGTGTCCTTTGCCGCCATCTATCACCGATCAGGCAACTGCACATCAATGTGCCCATTGACACGGCTATTACCCGCACGTTAACTTCCGTGTAACCGGCCACGATGTCGGATATGGCCATTGAAAAATATTTTCTGCCGTACCCGTAACCCCCCTACAGGCGGATTGACCGGGCCATTTTACCGTGTCGCTCGGCGACAGTCACTCGCCGCGCAGCGGCTGACTGCGGAGGTGAGCGTTGTCATCGCATCGCATGACGAGAATCCTGACCGCGGCGGGCGCGACGGCGGTACTCGCGGCGTCCGGCTCGCTGTTCCCGGCGGTCGCCGCCGCGCACGCCGCAGGCGCCAGGCCCGCTCCGCACGGCGAGCACGTGGGGTCAGGCCCCGAGTCCGCTGTCATCCTGCGCAGTTCCTACGGGGTACCGAGCGTCTACGCGACGACCACGGCGGGCATGTGGTTTGGTGACGGCTGGGCCCAGGCCCAGGACCGGCTCGTCCAGCTCGAGCTGACGCGCAGGTCGGTTGAGGGAACTCTGTCGGCCATCTTCGGCTCCGCCGAGCTCAGCCAGGACGAGACCGTCCGCACGCTCTTCTACACCCCGGCCGAGCTCACGGCGCAATTCGAATCGCTCCCGGCCGCCACGCAGGCCGCGCTCGAGGCGTTCTCCGCGGGCGTGAACGCCTACGAGGCCTATGCCTACAGCGATCCGGCCACCCGGGTCCCCTATGAGTTCTTCGTGCTCGGCCAGGCCCTCGGCCTGCCTGCGGGCACGCCTTACCGGCCCGCGCCCTGGACGCCCGAGGACACGGTCGCGGTCGGGAATTACCTTGCCAGGGAGTTCGGCGGAGGCGGCGGCAGTGAGCTGCAGAACCTGAGCTTCCTCGACTACCTCGTTGCTGAGCGGAGCGCGGCCGGCGACGTCAACGCCGTCTCGGACGCGACCGCCATCTTCAACGACGCCCGCTGGCTCAACGACCCGACCGCCCCGACCACCGTCCCGTCCGGGCCGTCCGGTGGCTCCGCAACTCGGGCTTCCTCCGCTGCGGCTGCCGCCAGGAACACGAGCTCGTCCGTGGCCACCGCCGGCACGCTCGCCAGCCTGTCGGCCGTCAGCACGGCCGCCGTGCGCACGGCCAGCACGAAGCTCGCGGCCGATCGTACGTCGATTCTGAAGACCGGCATCTCGCTGCGCGTGCTCTCGCACGGCGGATCCAACGCCGTCGCAGTCGCGCCGTGGCGGTCGGCCGACCACCACGCCTTGCTGTGGGGGGCTCCGCAGGAGGGCTTCGGCACGCCCAGCGTGGACTGGGAGGTTTACCTGCACGGTCCCGGCTATGACGCGGGCGGCATGGCCATTACCGGCGAGCCGTTCGTGCTGATCGGCCGGAATGGCGACATCGCCTGGACGACGACCAGCGAGGAGCTAGTCGACGAGCGCATCTACGTGGAAGAGGACGTCGACTTCGCGACCAGCCCGCCCACCTATCAGTGGGACGGCCGCTCGATCCCGATGCAGGCCATTCACGAGCAGATCCCGGTCGCGGGCCAGGCCGCCACGGAGTTCACCGTGTACAGGACCAAGGACGGCCCGGTCTTCGACACCGATCCCGCTGACCACGTCGCGTTCTCGATCAGGTTCGCGTCCTGGAACAGGGAGACCGGATCGCTCGTCGGCTTCTCCCAGCTTGGCGGCGACACCGACCTCAGCCAGTTCCGCCACTCGATGAGCCTGATCACCACCCTGCACAACTTCCTGTACGCCGACCGGTACGGCAACATCGCCTACTTCGGCGACGGGCTGGTGCCGATCGAGCCGTCCTTCAGCAAGGTCGACCCCCGGCTGCCAGCGCTGGGAAACGGCACCGAGCAATGGCTAGGCTTCGTTCCCTTCAAGGACATGCCACACAGCGTGAACCCTGCTCAGGGGTACCTCGACAACTGGAACACCAAGCCGTCGCAGTCGGCCTACTACCAGCAGAACGAGGGCGATGAGTACTGGGGCACGATCTTCCGCTCCTCGCTGATCAGCAAGATGCTCGCCGCCAGCCGGCACATCACCGTGGGCTACCTGGAGGGCATCGAGCACGCCATCGGCACGATCGACAACGAGGACAACACCAGGCCGGCGGCCCCGTACTTCATCCCCTACCTCGTGGCCGCCTACGACCGGCTGCGGGCGGAGCACAGCCCGCTGACCAGCCCGGCTACGCACCCGGACCTCGCGCCGGCGATCGCCGCGCTGAAGCACTGGAACGGCGTGACCACGCTCGGCAGCTCGGCGATGTCCATCTTCATGAACTTCCTTGAGGCCTACGAGCGCAACGTGTTCGAGGGCGGCGTCTTCCCGCACGAGCAGTACACGGGGACGGTGAACTTCAGCGACGCGGCGCTGGGCCTGGGCACCTACGGCGGCCTCGGCGGGATGGGTACCTACAACCTGCTGTACCACATCCTCGCGCACACCAGCGGGCTCGACCCGTGCGGAACCCTGTGCTATCAGGGCCTCTACTTCGGGCTGCACCGCAACGAACTGCTGGTCGAAAGCCTCAACGATGCCATCACGATCCTGTCGGGCACTGGCACCCAGCTCGGCCAGGACGTGCCGGGGTTCGGCACGACCGACATCGCCAAGTGGGGCTACGAGCCGGCCCAGGACCAGAACTGGGACAGCCTCGATCCGCTCGCGGTAGGGGTCACCACCCACTGCGGTACCAGCGCGAGCCAGAACCGGAGCACGTTCATGATGGCCGTCGATGTCGGCCCGCACGTCGTCACCGGCCAGGACGAGCTTCCGCCGGGCGAGAGTGCGTTCATCTCCGCGTCCGGCACGCCAAGCCCGCACATGTGCGACCAGGTCGGCCTGTTCAACGACTTCAGGTACAAGAACATGCCGCCGGCCTGACCGGCCCTGCACCAACGGTGCACCGCCCGTGCAGCAGCGCGGGCCCGGCGGCTGCTCGCCGGGCCCGCGCTCGCGTTGTCGGTCAGCTCTGCTGCTCCGGCCACCGGGCCCGCCACAGCTCGCGCTTGGTGGCGCAGTACCCGACGCCTAGTGCCAGCACCGCCACCAGCACCAGCATCGCCGACTGTGCGGACAGCCACTGGAGCAGCAGGCCGGTCCCGGCCATGCCGATCGGCATGCCGACGCTGACCAGCACCATCACGGCCGCGACCAGTCGCCCGCGCTGGTCGTCCGGCGCCTGGCGCAGGATGAGGACGTCCAGCAGGACCCGGAGGGACGGTATCCCGAGCATGCCGACGAACAGCAGGCCCGCGACCCACCACGGGCCGAACGGGACGGCGAGCAGGGCGAAGACCGGGATCCACGTGAGGCCCATCCCCAGCAGCAGGACCCCTGGCTGCAACCGGTGCAGCACCTTCACCAGCGGCGCTCCGGCCAGCCCGCCCACCGCGCCCGCGCCGAGCGCCAGGCCGATCGTGGCCGAGCCAACGTGATGCTGGCGCAGGATGACGATGACCGCCAGGTCGAGCCCAACGCCGGCCATGTTGCCGACCATGATCAACAGCATCGTCGCGCGCAGCACGGGCGCACGCCACAGCAGGCGGACCCCCGCGAGCATCCCGGACTCGGACTCGCCGTTTGCCGCGGGCCCGGCGGCGGGCCTGGCGCCTGGCCCGGCCGCCGCGGATCCGGACGTCCCTGCCGCAGGCGCGGCGTAGCCGCCTGGCATCATCTTCATCGCGACCGCTGCCAGCATCGCGACCGCGAACGCCGCCGCCGTAGCCAGGAACGGGATCGCGTGCGACAGCACCGTGATGCCGTAAAGCGCGCCGGCCACCGGCGGCCCGGCCAGCAGCGCGCCGTTCTGCCGCACCTCGTCCTGGACCAGCGCCGACGTCATCTGAGCCGGCGGCACCACCGACCGCACCAGCGGCAGCCGGGCCGCGCCCGAGACCGCCTGGCCGATGCCAAGCAAGGCCGCGGCGACGAGCAGCAAGGACAGCGACACCCAGCCGAAGATGAGGCCGGCCGCGACCGCGGCGGTCACGATCGCGCGGACCGCCTCGGCGACAATCACGATCGTCCGCCGGTCGTGCCGGTCCGCCAGCTGTCCGCCCGGCAGGGAACCAGCCACCACGCCCACCGTCAGCACCGCCGCGAACAGCCCGGCCCTGGCCGGCGATCCGGTCAGCGTGAGGATTGCGAGCGGGTAGGCCACGTCCGCGACGCTGACCCCGAGCGACGAGGCGGCACTGCCGATCCACAGCGTCTGGAATTGGAGGTTCCGCCGCAGCGGAACGAGGCGCTCGCCCTGATAGCAGGTCTGCGCGCTGGACTGATGACCAGCCTGATCGCCGGACTGATCCGATCGAGTGTCGACTGCCGGTGTGCCCATTTGCTTGCCCCTCAATGTTCGCGATCACACTATCGTTCTTGTCCGTGCAGTCATTCATGACTACGTGAATGATTGCATCATCGTGAGCGTGTGGCAAGATGGAACCGTGGAAGATCTGCAGCAGCCTGCCGGCGTCGGCAGCGACGTCGACCCGGTCACGCCCGCCAGGACGAAGGCCGTGGATGATGTGGACATCCTGCGGGCCATGGCCGACCCGACCAGGATGGCGATCCTGAGCGTGCTGATGGACCGGCCCGACGACCTGCCGGTGATGTCGGTGAAGGAGATCGCCGCCCGTCTCGGGGAACCGCAGACCAAGCTCTACCGGCACGTGAAGCACCTCGAGGCAGCGGGACTGATACGAGTCGCGGCCACCCGCCTGGTGTCGGGCATCCTTGAGCAGCGTTATCAGGCCTGCCAGCGGGAGCTGCACCTGGATCGCAGCTTCATGCGCGCGCACGCCGATGAATCAGAAGAAGCGCTGAGCGCACTGTTTGACAACTTCCAGGCGGGGTTCTTTGCCGCGTTCAAGGACGAGCGGTTCTCGCCGGAGCAAGTCCAGGAAGCTGAGCGGTATCGCATCCCGGCGCTCTGTTATTCGGAAACGCGGGTGAGCCCGGCCAGGGCAGCGGAGATCAACAAGAGGATGCAGGAGTTCACGGACCTGCTCGGGGACAAGACCACCGAGGACCCCGACGGCGTTCCCATCTACGTCCTGGTCGGCTACTTCACCGGCACGGAGCCCGAGCCGTCCTGAGCCCGCACCGTGGCGGCCGCGGCCGCCACGCTCAACTGCTCGTCCAGCATCGTTGGTACCGACGGTTCCGGATACAACTTCGCATGAAGAACCCTGGCCCGATGGCCAGGGCTCTCCCTGTGATGTTCGTGTTACGTGCCCGGAGGGCAGCCGAGGTCTACTTCCTCAGCCCCGGACGCCGATCGCCAGACATACGAAGCGCCGCTGGAGGTGTAATGCAGTACCGGGTAGCCGCTGCTATTGTCACGGCTGGTCGGGGCGAGCCCGATCACCAGGGCGGCCACGTTGCCTGGCTTGAGCTGGAAGCCGTCGGGCGAGTGACGGGTCGCCCACAGTTTCGCGCTGATGCCGTTGCCTGGCGGCGGCGGGTAGCCGATGGCTGCGCCGAGTCCTGAGTTGCGTACACCGGGGATCAGCACCGCGCCGGTCAGGACCATTCCGTGCCCGGCCAGCGTGATCCGGCTTATCGTGATCACCTCACTGCCCTGGTTCTGCACGTACAGCCCGCCGAGGGTGAACGAGTCCCCCGGCGCTTTCACGCCGACACAGAAGTAGCTGCTATTAAAGGAAGGCCCCAGCGGGCCGTCGGCCGACGGCTGGCTGGCGCCGCAGCCTGCCGTCAAGCAGCCGGCAGCGGCGGCCAGCAGCGGGACGGCCAGCCAGGGTTTTCTCACTTTCCTGCCTGAATCAGCACCTGCTGGGCATAGGGCACCACGTCGTTGGATCCGCGGGCATACCCGCCAGGACCCTCGATGCTCGCGCTGTTGTAACCCTGCAGGACCGTCACCCACGGACGGGGCAGGTGGCCGGACCATGCTGAGGCGTGTGCCGGCCGGTCGCGGTAGGTCGCAAGTCTTCGCTGGCATAATTGGCACTAGCCATGTACTAGATTCCGTATATTGTGAAATTTCTAACTTTACAGGTGCCGTTTCGCGGGAGGCGCGGTGGAGCCTCTGGGAGTTGGTGATCCGCGCCAGGTCGGTGCGTATCGGCTGGTCGGCAGGTTGGGTGCCGGCGGCATGGGCCAGGTGTTCCTGGGGGAATCGCCGGGCGGCCGGAAGGTAGCGGTCAAACTGGTGCTCCCGCAGCATGCGGCCAACCCCGAGTTCCGGCAGCGCTTCGCCCGCGAGGTCGCTGCGGCGAGGCAGGTCGGCGGTTTCCATACTGCTCCGGTTGTTGACGCGGATCCGGACGCCGATCCGCCGTGGATGGTCACCGCCTATATTCCCGGGCCGTCGTTGGACGCAGCCGTCAGGCAGAGTGGTCCGCTCGATACCGAGGCTGTCTACCGGCTCGGCGCGGGACTAGCGGAGGGACTGGCCGCCGTGCACGCCTGCGGTCTCGTTCACAGGGACCTGAAGCCGAGCAATATCATTCTCGCGGAGGACGGGCCGAGGATCATCGACTTCGGCGTCGCTCGCCCAGAAAGCGCAACGGCCATTACGTCTTCCGGCGTGGTCATCGGCACCTTCTCTTTCATGTCTCCCGAGCAAGTCAGCGGTGAGCACGCCGACAGCCGGAGCGACATCTTCGCCCTCGGCGGGGTCCTCACCTACGCGGCCACGGGGCGCGGGCCCTTCGATGCGGCCACCATTCCCGCCATCGTCAGTCGCATCGCCAGCCAGCCGCCCGACCTGCAGGGCATTAGCGGCCCGCTCCGCCAGATCATCGGTTCCTGCCTGGCCAAAGATCCTGCCGACCGGCCTCCGCTGCACGACCTCATGGCCTTGCTGTCGGGCAAAGTCCGGCCGGGCGCCGTCCCGGCCGACCAGGCTGCGGCCGAGCCAGCACCGGAGCCGGCGTCACCAGCAAGTCTGGACACCCGCCCGCTTGATGCGCCGCTGCAGCTGCCCTCCCCGGCCCAGCGCCCCGGCGGGAAGCCCGGCCGCCCCGCCCGATCCCGCAAGACCCGGCTGGCCCTGATTGCGGCGGCCTCTCTGATCGGCCTCGCCGCCATTGGGCTCACGACCAGTCTCATCGTCAGCGGCTCGGGCGGCGACAAGCCCGGCGCGACACACGCCACCTCGGCTGGCGATACCAAGACGTGCGTCTACACCGCCACCGGCAACCCCGCCCGTCCGGTGTCCCCGCCACCGTCGAAGACGGACTCGTTCACCACCTACACCGCCGTGCTGAGGACCAACCGAGGCGATATCGCGATCAGCCTCCTGAACTCGCGGGCGCCGTGCACCGTCAACTCGTTCGTCCACCTGGCCGAGGCCGGATTCTGGGACAACAGCCAGTGCCACCGGCTGACAACCGGCAGTGGCGTCTACATCCTGCAGTGCGGTGACCCCACCGCGGCCGCGGCCGCCACGCTCAACTGCTCATCCAGCGTCGTTGGTACCGGCGGTCCCGGATATGAGTTCGCCAGCGAGAACCTAGCGAACGCCGCGTACCCAGCCGGGACCGTGGCGATGGCGAACGCGGGCACCCCGGACAGCAACGGCAGCCAGTTCTTCCTGGTCTACAAGAACACGGCTTTGCCGGCCGCGTACACGCCATTCGGCACCATTACGTCCGGCCTGGGAATTCTGCAGGACGTCGCGAGCGCGGGCACGTCGTGCACCTACCCAGGCGCAGGCGGAGGCGTCCCGCGGAAAAAGGTCATCATCGACAGCGTGACGATCACAAAGGCATAGCGGAAAGGGGATCGGATCAGCCAGGGCTCATGGCGTCTCAACTGATGGCAGCGGCGCGTGCGGTTGCGCGGACCGCGCCGTCCTGGCGTACGGTGATTCCGGACCCCGAGGAGACGCCGTGCCGCTCGCCCCGCCCGACCGCAGGAACAGCTTCGCGCAGCGGCTGTTCGCCCCCCTCCCCGATCGTTACGACAAGCTGGCCGAACTCCTCTCGTTCGGCCAGAACGGACGCTGGCGATACGCGATGGTCGGCCACCTCGCGCCAGGCGACGGTCAGCTGATCCTGGATGTGGCGGCCGGCACGGCCGGAATCTCGCTGCAGCTCGCGAGGCGCCTCGGCGCCCGGGTCGTCGGCGTGGATGTGACCGAGCAGATGCTGCGGCAGGGTGAGCACAACATTACGGCGGCCGGCGCTTCCGATCGCGTCGCGCTGGTGGCCGGCCGGGCCGAGCAACTCCCGTTCCCTGACGCGTCCTTCGACGCGCTGACCTTCAGCTACCTGCTGCGGTACGTTGCCGATCCGCAGGCGACGCTCACCGAGCTGGCCCGGGTCGTACGGCCCGGCGGGACGATCGCGAGCCTGGAGTTCCTGGTGCCCCCGAACCGTTTCTGGCGCTTCTGGTGGCGCGCGTATACCGCAACGCTGCTCCCGCTCGGCGGACTCGCGACCGGCGGGCGGGAGTGGTTCAGGGTAGGCCGGTTCCTCGGCCCCAGCATCAGGGGCCACTACCGCACCTACCCGGTCAGCTGGACCGTCCAGGCCTGGCAGCGGGCCGGCGTCCGGGACGTCGGCTGGTCCGCGATGAGTCTCGGCGGCGGGCTGGTCATGTGGGGAACCAGGGCGAGTGGCTGAGCCACAGCCGGGCGCCATGCCTGGCCGGCCGGCCGCGACGGCGCCGGAGGCCGGGCCAGCGTCCCGGCCGGCCTACTACGCTGCGGCCTCGGGCGGATGGCGCGACTGGTGGACCTTATTGCACCCGCCCTACACCGCATGGCACCTCGCGTACGTGGTCATCGGCGCGACGCTCGCGCCGCGTGTGCGGCTGACCCCGCTGCTGGCCACGCTCGGCGCATTCTTCCTCGCCGTCGGGCTGGCCGCGCACGCCCTCGATGAGCTACATGGCCGGCCGCTGCGCACGCGGATTCCCAGCGCGATCCTGATCGCTACCGCGGTCGCGGCCCTGGCCGGAGCCGTCGGCCTGGGCGTGGCCGGTGTCACGCGGGTCGGCTGGCCGCTCATCCCGTTCATGGTCGTGGGGCCGCTTCTGGTCGTGGCCTACAACGCCGAACTGCTCGGCGGGATCGTGCACACCGATGCGGGGTTCGCCGCTGCCTGGGGAGCCTTTCCGCTTCTGACCGCGTACGTGGCCCAGACCGGATCGCTGTCGGCAGGCTCGCTCCTCGCCGCGGGCGCTGCCTTCTGCCTGTCCGCCGCTCAGCGCAGCCTGAGTACGCCGGCGCGCATGCTGCGCCGCCGCACTTCGGTCGTCACGGGCGGCATCACGCTGGCCGACGGAGACGTCATCACGCTCGACAGCGCGCGGCTGCTGCAGCCGCTCGAGCGCGCCCTGCGCTCGATGTCCTGGAGCATCGTCTTGCTGGCTGCCGGGCTCGCTGTCGCCAGGCTCGGTTAACCCGACCTGCGCCGCCGCAGTTGTCCTGACCTCACAGCGCGTCGTGGCGCTGCAGGTAACCCAGGGCCACCCACCCGACGGGCACCGGCAGCCAGAACGTGATCACGCGGAACAGCACCACCGCGGCGAAGGCATGGGCGCTCGTCAGCCCGGCCACGGTGAGCGTGGTGGTCAGCGCCGCTTCGACTGCGCCAAGGCCGCCCGGCGTCGGCACGGCCGAGCCGACCGCGTTGCCGGTGAGGAACGCCACCGCGATGGCGGGGAGGCTCGCGTGGGCGCCCACGGCGAGCACGCAGGCCGCAAGGCAGAGAGTGTATCCGAGGGTCACCATCAGCGCGCCGCCGATGCCCTCGAAGAGCTTGACCGGGGTCTGGGAGATATCCAGCAGCCGCGGGATGACCTGGCCGAGGGCGGGTGCTATCCGCGAGCGGGCGAGCCGGCGGCCGGCCGGGAGCGACAAGATTATGAGCACGGCCGCGGCTAGTACGCCAAGTGCGATGTAGACCCAGCCGGGCGGACGGAACCTGGCCGAGTGGACCGCGCCGGTCAGCGCCGCGAAGATCACCAGAAGGGAAATGTGCAGCGCGAACGCGAAGACCTGCGAGACGCCGACGCTGGCCGCGGCGTCGGCCGGCTGGACCTTGGCCTTGTGCAGGTAGCGCAGGTTAAGCGCGACGCCGCCGACGGCGGCCGGCGTGACGAGCGTCACGAACGATCCGGCAAGCTGGCACAGGAACGTCCGGGAGAAGCTGAGTTTCTCCAGCACAAACCCCGACAGCGACCACGTGGCGCCGACGTAGGTGACCGCGGTCAGCACGACCGCGACCACGATGAACCGCCAGTCCGCGCTCTTGAGCACCGGGATGAAGCTCTTGTGGCCAAGCTGCCCGATCACGATGTAAGCAGCGAAGATCGAGGCCACAAGCGTGACGATGGTCCGCGGCCGGATGCGCTCCAGCTGCTCAGGTGGCACTTCGGTGTCTGGCACGGTGCCGACCAGGCGCTTGCGCAACGCCGGCAGGACATCCTTATGGCGGCGCAGCGCCGCCCTGGTGGAACGGTGCAGCACCACCGGCTGCAGCAGCGGCACCAGGCGGGCCACGTCGGCGTCGCCCATCTTTGCCCTGGCCGTCTCGGCCGCGCGCGCGGGCCCGACGAGCAGGGCAAGTGAGGCGGTCAGCTGGGCGAGGTCGAGCCGCACCTGAAGGTCGGTCGCGGCCACGTCGCCGTCGCCGGGATCCAGGAGCATGACCCCGTTAGATCCAGTTCCGTCCCTGGTCAGCATGATGTGGTCGGCCGTGAGAGCCCTGTGGGTCACCCGGTGCCTGTGCATCTGGAGCACGGCGTCGAAGATGTGCGCCAGCTGGGCGTCGCTGGGGGCCTTGGGCAGGTCGGCCAGGGTCACGCCTGGACAACGATCGGTGGCCAGCACCGCCGCCTCCGGCCCGACCCGCAGCAGCGCCCGCAGCCTCGGCGTCGCGACGCCGGCGTCTTCAAGCGCGTAGGTCATGAGAGCCCGCCGCTCGACGGCCCGGTCCACGGTTAGCGGCGTCGGCCGGATCACCTGGCTGCGCAGGCGCAGCCCGCGGTAGATCCGGTAGATCGCGTCCGCCGTCTGCTGGTCGCGGTCGAACACCGTCACGTCCAGCATCCGGCCGTCCCGTTGCAGGGCCGCGTACCGGCGGTTGTCGGTGCTCGGGTCGGGGATCCTGCGGATCTCGCTCACGGGGGCGGCCACGCCGCTGAGCGCACTAGCGATCTCGGCCGCGGTCGGCCGGGCGGACACCGTGCCGGCGGCATAGCGCAACCCAGAGCCGACCGCCTGCCCGATCAGCAGCGTGATGAGCAAGGTCAGCACGGTCGTGGCGCCGTTAGAGGAGGCCACGCTGGCCAGGCAGTAAAAGCCGATCGCGAGCACGAATGCGGTCCGCCACCGCGGCCTGCCAGAGAGCCCGAGCACCGTAATGTAGGCCACCAGCCCGGCCAGGTAGGCGTCCAGCGGAGAGCCGGCCCCCGGCCCGCCCTGCTTGGCCAGGGCGTGGGACAGTCCCGAGAGCGTGTGCAGGTGCAGCAGGGCATCGAACCCGAGCGTGACGCCGGCCGCCGCGAGGCCGATGGAGGCCGCCTCGACCAGGCGCCGGAGCTGCCCGCGGTAGATCAGCAGGATCGCCGTCAGGATCGGCAGGACGAACAGCGCCAGCGAGGCCAGCGTGTACAGCGGCGTGAGCACGCCGGTCGCGAGCTTGCGGCTGGCGTACACCAGGTCGAACTCGACGCCGGACGCCGTGGCCTTGGCGAGCAGGGCGAGGCCGACCAGAAGCGCTATCTCAACGCAGGCCGTGACGCATCGCAGGATGTCTGACGGCAACCGCACGCGAGGCTCAAGCCGGTCTTCCACGCGGACGGCGGCCGCCAAGGTGGCGGGCTGCCCAGCCCGCACGGCCGGGGAGCCCACCAGTGCCGCCTCCGGCGGCCGTCGTCGGGACAGCCTCACGAGCCGATAGTTTCACCTGGTCCCGCCCGGATCCCACATGGCCCGCGACTACCGACACTGTATATACCGATTCATACTGGAATAGGCAGTTATGGCGACCGCATCCGGGTTCAGCTGCCCCGGTCTCGCGCAAAGGCGACTGTCGCCGCCGGCGATAGGGTCGGAGCCGACGATGGCTCCACATCAGGCAGTCGAGGCTTTCCGCGCGGAAGCGGCCGCGCTATCTCACGTGGTGGCCGGGCTGAGCGACGGTGAGCTCGGCCGCCCCAGCCCTTGCCCGCCCTGGACAGTCGCGGACCTGCTGTGTCACATCATCATCGCCGCCGGCCGGATCGGCCAGGCGATTGACGCCGCGGGTACAGCCGGCGGCCCGGCCGCAGACCTGGTAACCGCGGCAGGCTACTACAAGCCGGACCTGCGCTTCTCGGCTGCCGCCAACGCCGATCGCATCGACATCGCGGGCGCGCTCGCGGCCCGGCTCGGTACGGCTGCGGCGATCGGTGCCGGGCTGACGGCAGCGGCCCGCGGCAGTCTCGAACTGCTCGAGACGGTCCCACCGGATCAGGAGGTCCGCACCCGGCACGGCGACCGGATGCTGCTATCGCAGTTCGCCGTCACCCGCGTGGTCGAACTGGCGGTGCACGGACTCGACGTGGCCCTCGGCCTGCACCGCTCCCCCTGGCTGACGGATCAGGCCGCCCGCGTCCTGGAGGGACTGCTGCTGCCGGCGCTGAGCCAGCACGACATCCAGGGCCTGCGGGATCAGCTCGGCGTCGACCGGGCCGGGCTCATCGCGGCGCTGACCGGGCGGGCGCCGCTGTCGGCAGCCGACGAGGTCACGCTGACCCGCTACGGCGCCACCAGGCTCGCGCTCGGTTAGTCCCGGCTGTCCCCCGACTGAGAGTTCCGGCTGGCCGGACACCATCGCGCCGCCTGCTCGGCCAGCCGCGGCCGGGCGGTGATGCCGCTGCCCGCGCCGTTTCGCCGTTGACGGATTTAGTACGTGCGTACTAATCTCGAATCGTGCGTACTACTGCGGGCCGGATTGCTGCCGAGGGCAGTACGTTCACCCAGCAGAAGCGGCGAGACCAGTTCGTGCACTGCATGATCGACCTCATCGCGGACGTCGGGTTCGCGCGCGCTTCGATCGGCGAACTGGCCCGCCGCGCGGGAGTCAGCAAAGGCGTGGTCACCTATCACTTCGCCGCTAAGGACGAGCTGATCCGCGCAGTAATAGCTGACGTGATCGACTCCATGGAGAAGTACCTGGAGCCCCGCCTGCTCGCCGCCGAGCCGGCGCGCTTCCCGGAAAAGTTCATCGGCGCTTATATCACCGCGTGGGCCGGGTATTACCGGAGCCACGCCCGCCAGGTGCTGGCCCTGGTCCGGATCTTCAACGCCTTCCGCGACGAGTCGGGCAGCCCGAACCCTGCCTTCAGTGCCCGCGTCGGTGAAGTGGCGGTTCTCGAGCACGTGCTGCGAGCCGGGCAGGACACGGGCCGGCTGGGATCATTCGACGCGCACGTGATCGCTTCGGTCATCAAGGCCGCGGTGGACGACCTGCTGGCCCAGTTCGTCAACCACCCGGACCTCGACCTCGAGGACCATGCCGCAGAACTCGTGACGCTATTTGAGCGGGCCACCCGGCCCGACCCCGCAGACCGGCACCCGGCGGATCGCCCGCCCGGCCTGCCCCCCGACGTGCCTGCGAGCGCAGGAACGCACCACCCCGGATGACGGAGGTCGCCATGAGAAGGACGGTTGACGCTACCTGGATCGGATACAGCGGCAGCGCGAGAATCGCTCTTGCCCTCGTCTTACTGATCGTCGCGGCGGGCGCGGTGTACGCGGGAACGCGGCTGCGCCGTCCTGTACGCCTCCCGAGGCCGGGCCGCACAGCCATGCGGATCATAATCCCGGCCTGGCTGCTCGCCATCATGGCCTTCCTCATCTGCTTCAAGCAATACGTCAGCGCGCTGCGCCAGCACCACCTGCTTCACGGCATACCGTCAGATCCGATCACGCCGATCACCGCCGTGTGCGTCGTTGTCTTCTTCATGACGATCATCATCATCACCGGATCGGATGACGGCCTGGTCAGGGTCGCGAGTGCCGCGGCCGGCGCGCTGGCCGCGCCGATGTTGTTCGAGTTCCCGTTTGACCTCATGGTCATGACCAGGACCTATCCTCCGATCCCGCCCGATCCGGCCATGTACCGCGTGCTGTTCTTCGCACCCTTGTTTCTCGTTGAGTTCCTCACACTGTCGCTCCTGACGTTCGTCCCGACGGTGCGGATCACGAGGGCCACGTTCTTTTCGTTCGCCCTGATGCTGGCGGTATTCGCGGTCTGGGCGCTGTCCGGACTCGGCTATCCCGCCACGCCAGGACCCTACGCGCTCAACGTGCTGGGTAAGCTGATCGCCTTTGCCACCGCATTTACGCTCTTCCTCCGCCCGCGAAACGAGGCCAGCGCCGGTCACCTCCGTCGCGACCAGAATCACGCAATCCTGGCGAGGAGTAGCACGGACTCGTACGGCTTGGTTACCGACCCATCCAGTTCGTCCTCGATGACGGCTGTCAGTTCGTCATAGAGGCGACACCGGCGTTCGCCGTCTAGGCAGCGGTGACTGGCGTACGTGTCGAGCAGCGACAGGAAACGCTCCGCCGTGTAGTTCACTTCGAAACCGAACACCTCTTGGTCGATATCCCGGAAATGGCCACAGGCATGAAGTTCGGCGCTCGGGTCGTAGTCGGGACGGTCCGGCGTGAGGCGCGCCAATACGGCCAGCTCCGGTGCAACCCGTTCGTAGACACGTCGGATCGGAACCCAGCGCGGGTCAGCCGAATCGGGTACGTGTGCGTTCCACCAGAGGGCGACGATCCCGGTCGGCTTCAGCGCCTGAGCCGCCTTGTCGTACCCCACCGACGGATCGACCCAGTGCCACGCGGTAGCCGACGCCACGACATCGAAGAAACGGTTTCTGACCTTAATGTCCTCGAACCTGGCGGTGGAGACGCTGGAGTCTGGGTGGCTGGCAAGTCGGTTTCTTGCGATCGCCGCTAGTTCGGCTCCGGGTTCGACACCGGACACTCTCCATCCAGCCTGGGCCATCCGGATAGTGGCCTGGCCGGTTCCGACGCCAACTTCGAGCACGCTGGGCTCGGCCGGGAGGTTCCCGTACCTCGCGATAGCTTCGTAGACCGCATCCGGGTAGTCGGGACGGACGTCGTCGTAGGTTGGGGCGACAGCGTCGTAGGTGCTCCAATCGCCGGTCATTTAACCTAGCTCCCCGCCTCGGCTTGCCGTGCGCGAACGTCGTCGTGAACGCCGCAAGCTGCGCGTCCCTCATGACCGATGACACGCTGCGCATCCTCCCTCAGCCGCCCAGGGAAGTCGAGCGGATTTCACCGCCAGACGGCGCCGGTCAGCCGGCCGCCGAAATGGCCAGTCGCGCGCTCCGCATGGCAGCGATCGCGCGCAGCGCGACCACCACGGCCACGGCCATGATCAGCACGCTGGCCGTATCAACCACGCCCGGCCGGAAGGCTGCCGCCTGGGACGGCCGGCCCAGCACCCACGTTGCCGCGCCGGTCAGGAACGCAACCGCCACCGCCGTCGCCGCGGCCGCGAGGCCGGCGAGATACCGCAGCATCCCGGCGGGCAGGACGAGCCGGCGGACTACGGTGACGCAGCCGGCGATCAGGCCGATCCAGGCAACCGGGCTCAGCACCATCCACGTCATCTCGGCCGGGGGAAACATCCCCCACAGCGCCGGATGGGCCCAGTACGCAGACACCGAGAGAGTGGATGCCCAGCCGAAAGCGGCCAGGCCGCCCGGCACAAAATGGTGTTCAGGGCCCAGGCCGCCGGTTCCCGGCCAGCCGTTCTCGAAATGCCGGGCGCCGCCGACGAGGATCATCGCGCAGCCGAGGGCGATCATCGCCGGGCGCGCGAGCCGGGCATCCGAGCGCGCGGCCATGGCGACCTGCCAGCCCACCGGCACGGCGGCGGCCAGGCCGATGAGCCCGAGCGCCACGGCCG
>JASHOL010000058.1 GCA_030041135.1 Streptosporangiaceae bacterium
CGCGAGGATGCGGACACCGAGAAGCTGCTCGGAGGGTCGGGCCGGCAGCAGAGCCGCGGCAAGGCGCCGGTCCCTGGCGTCGCTTCCAGGGCGCGGGCCGCTGCCGCTTCGGCCAAGGCGGGTACCGGCGCGGGGCCGGCCCAGGCCGATCTAGCCGCGCTGATCAGTGAGCTGACCGAGCAGATGCACACCGCGGCGGCGGAGCTGCAGTTCGAGATCGCCGCCAGGCTGCGCGATGAGATCAGGGACCTGAAGCACGAGCTGCGCGGCATGCAGGCAGCCGGGGTCTGAGCCCTCATGGACGTCCCGCAAGGGACCGGGCGTATACCTTAAGTAGGTACTTAGCGCCATTACATGCTCGGGGCAGATGTCGAGCAAGCCTTCAGGTTCGGCCGGGCGTAGGGTCGAATCATGCTGGCGAGCCTGCTGGCCGCCCTGCTGTCGGCCCTGTGCTACGGGATCGCGTCGGTGATGCAGGCGATCGCCGTCCGCGCCGCAAGCCGGCGCACGGCAGCCGCCAACGAGGCCGGTCAGGGAGTGGACCCGGGCCTAGTCATCCGGATGCTCAGGCAAGGGTTGTTCCTCGCGAGCATCGCCATCGACCTCGTCGGTTTCATCGCCCAGCTGGTGGCGCTTCGGCGGCTGCCACTGTTCGCCGTCCAGGCCATCATCGCCTGCAACCTTGCCGTGACGGCCGTCTTCGCGGCCTGGCTGATGAAGGCCAGGTTGTCTGGCCGGGAGTGGCTTGCGGTTGCAGGTGTGGTGATCGGCGTCGGATTGCTCGGGACGTCAGCCGGATCGCAGGGCGCCAAGACCGTCGGCTGGGCCTTCCAGCTCGGGCTTATCGTGGCGGTGGCGGTCGTCGCGCTGGCCGGGGTCGGGGCCGCGCGGCTAGCCAACCCGGCCCGTACGCCGCTGCTGGGCGCGGCCGCGGGCCTGGGCTACGCGGTCCTCGCGGTATCGGCCAGGATCCTGCCGGGATTCGCGCCGGCCCTGCTCGTTCGGAACCCGGCGACGTACACGCTGGCGGCCGCCGGAATTGTCTCCTTCATGCTGTATGCGGCCGCACTTGACGGCGGCAGCGTCACGACGGCGACAGCGGCCGTGATCCTGGCCGAGACGATGCCGCCTGCGGTCGTGGGACTGATCTTCCTCGGTGACTCGACCCGGCACGGGCTGACCGGCCTCGGCGCGCTGGGATTCGCGCTGGCGGTGGCAAGTGCCGTGGCGCTGGCCAGATTCGGGGAGGCGGGCGCCGAATCCGGGCCAGCCGAGGCGGCCGGGGTAGGACAGCAGCCCGCGGCCATGCGCCGGGCCGCATTAGGCAACCAGGAGCTTCCCGAGCAGCCCTAGTCGCGGCGCCGCGAGCGCGCAGCATCGAGGCGAGACCATGTGCGGCTACGCCGCACATGGTCTCGGCTAGGCGACATATCGGAATACTGACCGGTTGCTACGAGTAATCTCCGGGTCGCGAAGCGGACCGAGTTCTCCTTCAGGGCAGTCGGCACTCGTGTCTGCGCAGTTCGGGCGGCTGCCGCCTGATATCCTGGTACCCCGTGGGCGAGCGGGAAATTCCGCCGAATCTGACCACGGGAGCCTCATTGGCGATACCACGTCACGCGTCCAAGCCCGTTGCGACTCGGCATCTGTTCGTAACGGGAGGCGTTGCATCCAGCCTCGGCAAGGGACTCACGGCCTCGAGCATCGGCAGGTTGCTGAAGCTGCGCGGCCTGCGGGTGAGCATGCAAAAGCTCGACCCGTACCTGAATGTCGACCCCGGCACCATGAATCCGTTCCAGCACGGCGAGGTCTTCGTCACCGACGACGGCACGGAAACCGACCTCGATGTCGGCCACTACGAGCGATTCCTGGACATCAGGCTGCCGGGATCGGCCAACGTGACGACCGGCCAGATCTACTCGCAGGTAATCGCCAAGGAGCGGCGCGGCGACTACCTCGGGGACACGGTCCAGGTCATCCCGCACATCACCAACGAGATCAAGGAACGGATCCGGGAGATGGCGGGCCCGGAAACCGATGTGGTCATCACCGAAGTGGGCGGGACGGTCGGCGACATTGAGTCCCAGCCGTTCCTCGAGGCCATCCGGCAGATCCGGCACGAGATCGGCCGGGACCGCTGCTTCTTCCTGCACGTGTCGCTGCTGCCGTACATCGGCCCGTCCGGTGAGCTGAAGACGAAGCCGACCCAGCACTCGGTAGCGGCCCTGCGCAGCATCGGCATCCAGCCCGACGCGATCGTGTGCCGGTCCGACCGGCCGATCAGCGAGGGCCTGAAGCGCAAGATCAGCCTGATGTGCGACGTCGACGAGGAAGCGGTGGTGTCCGCCCCGGACGCCCCGTCGATCTACGACATCCCGAAGGTGCTGCATGCCGAGGGACTGGATGCCTACGTGGTCCGCCGGCTGGGGCTGCCGTTCCGCGATGTCGACTGGAGCGACTGGGATGAGCTGCTGCGCCGGGTGCACAAGCCTTCCCGCACGGTCACGATCGCGCTGGTGGGCAAGTACGTCGACCTGCCCGACGCGTACCTGTCGCCAGCCGAGGCGCTGCGAGCGGGCGGGTTCGCGCACGACGTCCGGGTCAACATCCGGTGGGTGACCAGCGACGACTGCCAGACGCCCGAGAGCGCGACCCAGCAGCTCGCCGACGTGGACGGGATCCTGGTGCCAGGAGGCTTCGGGGTCCGCGGCATCGAAGGCAAGATCGGCGCGGTCAGGTACGCGCGGGAGAACGGCATCCCGATCCTCGGCTTGTGTCTCGGGCTGCAGTGCATGGCCATCGAGGTGGCCCGCAACCTTGCAGGCCTGGAGAACGCCAACAGCGCCGAGTTCGACCCGCAGACCCCGTACCCGGTGATCGCGACGATGCCTGATCAGGAGGACGTCGTGGCCGGCGAGCGGGACATGGGCGGCACCATGCGGCTCGGCCTGTATCCGGCGGTGCTGGCCGAGGGCAGCCTGGTCCGGGAGCTGTACGGTGAGGCGGTCGTGGAGGAGCGCCACCGGCACCGCTACGAGGTCAACAACGATTACCGGGAGCTACTGGAGCAGGCCGGGCTGCGGTGCTCGGGGCTGTCGCCGGACGGCCGCCTGGTCGAGTTCATCGAGCTGCCGCCCGACGTGCATCCGTTCTTCGTGGCCACGCAGGCGCACCCGGAGTTGCTGTCCCGCCCGACCCGGCCGCATCCGATGTTCACCGGGCTGGTAGGCGCCGCGCTTGAACGCAGTCGCACGGTCACGCTCGGCGATGCCGTCGCCGCGGTGGGCCGGTCAGCGGCCACTGCCTGAGCGGGACGAGGTGGCGCAGATTCGGGACGAGGCCGGTGAATGGCCCGTCGCCAGCTCCGTCGTGCTGGCCCGAGGAAAGATCGTCACGCTCCGGCGCGACACCGTTCAGATGCCCGATGGCGTGCTGGCCGACCGGGAGGTGATCGAGCATCCCGGCGCGGTGGCGGTGGTCGCGCTCGACGCGGAAGGCCGGGTGCTGCTGATCCGGCAGTACCGGCATCCGGCGGCCGCGGAGCTGTGGGAGATCCCGGCGGGCCTGCGAGACGTGGCCGGCGAGCCGCTGGTCGAGACGGCCAGGCGAGAACTGCTGGAGGAGGCGGGCTGCCGGGCACGAGACTGGCGGGTGCTCACCGACTCCCTCAACTCGCCCGGCATCAGCACGGAGCGACTGCGCATCTTCCTGGCGCGTGATCTCACAGTGGTTCCTGAGACGGAGCGCGAGTATGTTCCTGAGCACGAAGAGGCGTATCTTCAGGTGGCCTGGGTCCCGCTGGACGAGGCCGTCTCTGACATATTTTCTGGGGATATTCATAATGGTGTAGCGATTTTGGGCATTTTGTCAGCATACGCGGCTCGAGGGCATGGGTTCGCAGCCCTACGGCGCGCGGACGAGCCGGAGACCCTCTAGGTCGCCGGGCTGGAGTCAGGCGGGTAATGGCCGGCCGGAGAGCCGGGCAGTTCGGCAGGTAAGGGAAGGACAACGGGCCAATGAAGGTCGGCGTTCCTAAGGAAGTCAAGAACAGTGAATACCGCGTGGCAATCACGCCGGCGGGCGTCCACGAGCTGGTCAGGAATGGCCACAACGTCTACATCGAGCACGACGCGGGCGTCGGTTCCTCTATCCCTGACCCCGACTTTGTCACCGCCGGCGCTCAGATCCTGCCGACCGCTGACGATGTGTGGCAGGCAGCCGACCTCGTGCTGAAGGTCAAGGAGCCGGTCGCCGAGGAATATCACCGGATGCGCAAGGATCAGGTGCTGTTTACCTACCTGCACCTGGCTGCCAGCCGTCCCTGCACCGACGCGCTGCTGGAGTCGGGGATCACCGCGATCGCGTACGAGACCGTCCAACTCCCCGATGGCTCGCTGCCGTTGCTGGCGCCGATGTCGGAGGTCGCCGGCCGGATGGCGCCGCAGGTGGGAGCGCATCACCTGCAGCGTGACGGCGGCGGCCGCGGCGTGCTGATGGGCGGCGTGTCCGGCGTGTATGCGGCCAAGGTGGTCGTCCTTGGTGCCGGGGTGTCGGGCATGAGCGCGGCGGCGATTGCCCTTGGCATGCAAGCCGAGGTGCTGCTGGTGGACAAGAACATCGCCAGGCTGCGCCAGGCGGACGCGATCTATCAGGGCCACTGCCAGACCGTAGCCTCGAACCTGTACGAGATCGAGCGTGCGGTCGTCGACGCCGACCTGGTCATCGGGGCTGTGCTGGTGCCGGGCGCGAAGGCGCCGACGCTGGTGTCCAACGATCTGGTGTCCCGGATGAAGCCGGGCGCGGTCCTGGTGGACATCTCGATTGACCAGGGCGGCTGCTTCGAGGACTCGCATCCGACCACGCACGCGGAGCCGACCTATAAGGTGCACGACGTAATTTTCTACTGCGTCGCGAACATGCCGGGTGCGGTCCCGCACACCTCGACTTACGCGCTGACGAACGTGACACTGCCGTATGCGGTCGAGATCGCGAACCGGGGCTGGCGCGAGGCCCTGCTGCGTGATCCCTCGTTCGCGCTTGGCCTGAACACGTATGAGGGTCAGGTGACCTGCCAGCCCGTAGCCGACGCGCACGGCCTGCCTGCCGCGACCCTCGGCGAGGTGCTCAGCTGACATCTCCCGCACAGGCCATCGCGACCTACCTCGACTACCTGGCGGTGGAGCGGGGCCTGGCCGCGCACACGCTGGAGGCATACCGGCGCGACCTGCAGCGGTATGCCGGCGCACTGGAGAAGCGAGGACTGACGGACATCGGCGCCGTCAGCACGCAGGATGTCGCCGACTTCCTGGCCGGGCTGCGCGAGGGCGACGGTGAGCATCCGCCGCTGGCGGCCAGCTCGGCCGGGCGTGCAGTAGTCGCCGTGCGCGGACTGCACGCCTTCACCCTGGCGGAAGGGCTGGCGAGCGACGATCCCGCCAGGATCGTCCGGCCGCCAGCGCCGCCGCGCCGGCTCCCGAAGGCCATCTCCATCCCGGACGTGGAGCGGCTGCTCGCGGCGGCGCAGACCGGCCCGTCTGCGCTGCGCGACCGGGCACTACTTGAACTGCTCTACGGCACCGGTGCGCGGATCTCCGAGGCGGTCGGGCTCGACGTGGACGACCTGCAGCTCTCGGGAGAGTCCAGGTCCAAGGCGATTCCCGCCGCCGTCCGGCTGAACGGCAAGGGCGGCAAGCAGCGGCTGGTCCCGGTCGGCAGCTACGCCAGGGAGGCAGTCGAGGCGTACCTGATCAGGGCCAGGCCGGCGCTGGCGGGGGCGAACGGCCGGGCTCCGGCCAGCCCGGCGCTGTTCCTGAATGCGCGCGGTGGCCGGCTGACCCGGCAGGGCGCATGGGGCGCGCTGCGCGCCGCGGCCGGCCGCGCCGGGCTGGCCGCGGTGTCACCGCATGTGCTGCGACACTCGTTCGCCACGCACCTGCTGGACGGCGGCGCCGACGTCCGCGTCGTGCAGGAACTGCTCGGGCATGCATCGGTCACGACGACGCAGCTCTACACGCTGGTCACGGTGGACAAGCTGCGCGAGGTTTATGCTGCCGCGCACCCGCGGGCACTTGGCTAGCGCGGCAATGGCACTCGTGCCTTAGCCCGGCGCCACCGAGTTGGCCAGGCGGCGTACGCCAGGGGAGCCGGCTAGTTCCCCTCATATCGAGGCCGTACCGGTCAGCCCTCGCATGCAGCTCATTTGCCCGCCAACGGTGCGCCGGCTTGCCGGCCGGATGCCCAGGCCTTAGAGTCCAGGTTCCAGTGAGCGCATTCGGCGCCTGCCGCCGGGAGGTGCGGTAGCTGTGGCAGCATCCCAGATCTTGGAGGCCCGGCCCGGGCTACGGGGTCCCACCGGCCGGCCCGTGCCAGTATTTCCTGATCCCGAACCGGTGATCGTGCACGGGCCCGCCCGCATTGCGGCCATCTGCAATCAGAAGGGTGGCGTCGGCAAGACAACCACGACCATCAACCTCGGTGCCGCGCTGGCCGAAAACAATCGCCGGGTGCTGCTGGTCGACTTCGATCCGCAGGGGGCGCTGTCGGTTGGCCTCGGTATCCAGCCGCACGAGCTCGACGCGACCGTTTACAACCTGCTGATGGAGCGCGGCATCACCGCGCCCGACGTGGTGATCAAGACGCGGGTCGAGGGCATGGACCTGCTGCCGAGCAACATCGACCTGTCCGGCGCCGAGGTCCAGCTGGTGCACGAGGTCGGCCGGGAGTTCGTCCTCGGCCGGGTGCTGCAGCCGGTGATCCCGGACTACGACGTGATTCTGATCGACTGCCAGCCGTCCCTCGGGCTGCTCACGGTGAACGCGCTGGCCTGCGCGGACGGCGTGATCGTCCCGCTGGAGTGCGAGTACTTCGCGCTCCGCGGCGTGGCCCTCCTGATGGAAACGATCGACAAGGTCTCGACCAGGCTCAGCCCGAAGCTCGCGATCGACGGGCTGCTCGCCACGATGTACGACTCACGCACCCTGCACACGCGGGAAGTGCTTGCGGGAGTCGTCGAGGGTTTCGGCGATCAGGTGTTCCACACGGTCATCAGCCGGACAGTGCGCTTCCCTGACGCTACGGTTGCCGGAGAGCCCATCACCCGGTTCGACCCGGCGTGTAATGGCGCCAGCGCGTATCGCGAGCTGGCCAAGGAGGTACTGGATCGGTGGCATCGGGGCGTTCCCGCGGGTCCCGCTCACGTCGGGTAAGCCTGCCGGGAGTCGCTGAGCTGCTGCGGCCACCTGCCCGTAGCCCTACCCCGGAGACCGAGCGCCAGGCCAGTGGCAGGGAGAGCCACCCTCAGAAGATCACCGTCTACCTGTCCGGCGTCGAGCTGATGGAACTGGAGCGGGCGCGGCTTACGCTGCGCTCCTACGGCCTGTCCGCCGACCGCGGTCGCATCGTGCGCGAGGCGCTTGCGGTGCTGCTCGCCGACCTGGATTCCGCGGGGGAGGGCAGCGTGCTGGCCCGTCGGCTACGCGATGGGACGTGACGGGTTCGGGTAATCTCGGCGACAGGGGGCGGCAGCGGCCGCATCACAGTGGGCGGCAGCAGAACCTCGATGACCAGCACAGTGACTAGCGAGCCACGCGATCCCGCGCTGCCCGGCGAGCCGGTGCCCGCAGGCGGCGGGTTCCAGGTCCACCTGGACGTGTTCGAAGGCCCGTTTGACCTGCTGCTTGGGCTGATCTCCAAGCACAAGCTCGACATCACCGAGATCGCGCTCTCCAGCGTCACCGACGAGTTCATTGCCTATATCCGGGCGCTTGCCGACGGGTGGGACCTGGATCAGGCCAGCTATTTTCTGGTGGTGGCCGCGACCTTGCTCGACCTGAAGGCGGCCAGGCTCCTGCCTGCCGGCGAGGTTGACGACGAGGAAGACCTGGCCCTCCTAGAGGCCAGGGACTTGCTTTTCGCGCGCTTGCTGCAATACCGGGCATACAGGGAGGTTGCGGTCGTACTGTCGGGCCGGATGACCGCCGAGGCGCGCCGGTTCCCCCGGCGGGTGCCCATGGAGCCCCGGTTCGCTGACCTGTTGCCTGAGGTGCTGATCGGGCTCGGGCCGGCCGAGTTCGCCGCCATAGCGGCGCGTGTGCTGGCACCGCGGCGGCCGCCGACCGTGTCGACCGCGCATCTGCACGTCCCGCGGACGTCGGTGCGTGAGCAGGCTGAGATACTGCTGGCACGGCTGCGCTCGCTGCGCCGCGCGACGTTCCGGCAGCTCATCGCCGACTGCACGGGTACGTACGAGATCGTGGCGCGGTTCCTCGCGGTCCTGGAACTGTACCGGGACGGCCGGGTCGGGCTGGATCAGGTTGCCCCGCTTGGCGATCTCTACGTCTCGTGGGTGGATCGGCCAGGGCCCGCCGGACGAGAGAGCCAGGCGCACCACGAAGAGGAAGATCGTGACGATGCATGACGGGCCGGCCGGGCTGTGGCCGGAAGACGATCCGCGCGCGGGTGATGACCTGGACGCGGCTCGGGAGTCCGACGGGACCGGGCCGGGACTGCGCACCTGCCTGGAGGCGATACTGCTGGTCGCGGACGAGCCCGTCGCCGACAACCTGCTGGCCCAGATCGTCGAGCGTCCCACCGACGTCGTGTCGGCGGCGCTCTGCCAGCTTGCCGAGTCCTACACGGCCGAGCAGCGCGGATTCGACCTGCGCGAGGTCGCGGGCGGCTGGCGCCTTTACACCAGGGATGACTGCGCGGCCGTGGTCGAGCGTTTCGTCAGCGACAGCCAGGAGGTCCGGCTGACGCAGGCGGCCCTCGAGACGCTGGCCGTAGTGGCCTACCGCCAGCCGGTCAGCCGGGCAAGGGTCTCAGCCGTGCGCGGGGTCAACTGCGACGGCGTCATGCGGACGCTCCTGCTGCGCGGCCTGGTGGAGGAGACCGGCACCGATCCGGAGACCGGCGCCATCTTGTTCCGGACCACCGGCTATTTCCTTGAGCGGCTCGGCCTGCCGGCGCTGTCTGACCTGCCCGACCTAGCGCCGTTCCTGCCCGACCACCTCGATGATGAGCTGGATCCCGGTCATGAGCCAGGGCGCTAGGGACCGCCACCCCAGGCGGCATCAGCCTGCCGCGCAGCCGGAGGCGGGCTTGCATCAAGCCGGCTCCGACATCGATGATCTCGACGACGAGTGGGGCGACGAGGCGGGCCCTCCCGCGCAGCGCGATTCGCTGACCGACGTACCCGGCGGCGTACGCCTGCAGAAGGTGCTGGCTGCCGCGGGCATCGGCAGCCGCCGGCACTGCGAGGAACTGATCGGCGCCGGCCGGGTCGAGGTCGACGGCGAAGTAGTCCGCCGCTACGGGGCCAGGGTCGATCCGCAGAGTCAGGTGATCCGCGTCGACGGACGGCGGATCCCGGCCAGGGAGGACCTCGTCTACCTGGCCCTGAACAAGCCGGCCGGCGTGCTCACCACGATGTCCGACAGCCGCGGCCGGCCGACCATGGCCGACCTGCTCGGCGACATCACCGAACGGCTTTTCCACGTGGGCAGGCTTGACTATGACACCGAGGGCTTGATGCTGCTGATGAACGACGGCGAGCTGGCACACCGGCTCGCGCACCCGCGGTTCGGCGTGCCGAAGACGTACCTGGCCGAGGTGTCCGGCCCGGTACCGCGCGACCTCGGCCGCGAGCTGATCAGCGGCATCACGCTCGAGGACGGGGTGGCCAGCGCGGACAAGTTCCGGGTAGTAGAACGGCTGGGCAACCGGGCGCTGGTTGAGGTCACGCTGCACGAGGGCCGCAAGCACGTCGTCAAGCGGATGCTCGCGGCGGCCGGCCACCCGGTGAACAGGCTCGTCCGCACGCATGTCGGGCCGATCTCGCTAGGCTCGCTTCGGCCAGGGTCGACCAGGCGGCTCTCGGTGAAGGAAGTCGGTGACCTTTACGCTGCGGTGGGCATGTAGCGGGCGGGACACGTAGTCGGCGTGAGCGGCCAGCGGTCAGGCCGGGCTGAACCGGGCTCAGCGATCATGCGACTGGCAGGCAGAATACGGAAGGAAGGCACGTGGCGGTCCGGGCAGTACGAGGAGCCGTGCAGGTCGCGGCAAACGACCGGGAGGAGATCCTGGCCGGAACCGCCGAGCTGGTGACCGAGGTCATGGCCCGCAATGAGCTCAGCACCGACGACGTGATCAGCGTGGTCTTCACCGCTACCGGCGATCTCACCGCAGAGTTCCCGGCGCTGGCCGCCCGCCAGCTCGGCTTTCAGGAGGTGCCGCTGCTGTGCAGCGCCGAGATCAGCGTTCCGGGAGCGATGCCGAGGGTGGTGCGGCTGATGATGCACATCGAGACCGACAAGCCGCGATCCTCCGTGCAGCATGTCTACCTGCGCGGCGCGGCGGCGCTCCGGCTGGACATCGCCCAGTGAGCCGGCGGTGAGCGCTCCGGGTCAGGCGGGCAGCCAGGCAGCGCCGCGCGTCGGCGTGATCGAGCCGGGCAGCGCGGTTGTCGTCGGCACCGGACTGATCGGGACGTCGGTCGCGCTGGCGCTGCGCGAGCACGGCGTCACCGTGTGGCTGCAGGACCGCGATCCGCAGGCGGCGAAGCTGGCGGCCGGGCTCGGCGCAGGCACCGAGCTGCCGGCTGGCGGCCCGCCCGACGGCCCGGCCGATATCGTGGTGCTGGCCGTCCCGCCTGCGGCGGTTGCCGCGGAACTGGCCCGAGCCCAGAGCCGGGGCCTGGGCACTGGCTATACCGACGTCGCCAGCGTGAAGGCGCTGCCGCTGCGCCAGGCTCGCGAGCTGCACTGCGACCTCGCCAGCTACGTGCCCAGCCATCCGCTCTCCGGGCGTGAGCGGTCAGGGCCCGCAGCCGCACGGGCTGACTTGTTCCTCGGCCGACCATGGGTGATTTGCCCGCTGGCCGAGAACGATGCCGATGTCATTTCTTTGGTAACGGGGTTGTCGGTGGCGTGCCAGGCTCAGCCGGTACAGATGTCGGCGGCCGAGCACGACCAGTGGGTAGCGCTGGTGTCGCACGCCCCGCATGCGGTGGCTGCCGCGATGGCAGCGCGGCTGGAGCTGGCCGCGCCCGGCGCGCTGGCGCTGGCCGGGCAGGGACTGCGGGACGTGACCAGGATCGCGGCCGGCGACCCTGGGATGTGGCAGCAGATCCTCTCGGCGAACGCCGGGCCGTCGGGACGCGTGCTGCGGCAGGTTGCGGCCGACCTGCAGCACGCGGCGGCGGCCCTTGACCGGGTGGCCGACGGCGACGACCTGGCCGGCAAGGACGTGGCCGAGTTGCTGGAGCGCGGGATGGCTGGCGTGTCCCGCATTCCCGGCAAGCGCGGCGGGCCGCCTCGGGACTTCGCCATCGTCCAGGTCATCATCCCTGACCGGCCGGGAGAGCTGGCCCGGTTGTTCCAGGCTGCGGGCGATGCCGGCATCAACATCGAGGATGTCGGCATCGAGCATTCCTCCGGGCTGCCCGTGGGTGTGGCTGAGCTGTCGGTGCGGCCGGAGCTGGCCGGGCAGCTGTGTGCGGTGCTCGCTGCCGAAGGCTGGCCTGTCCGCCGGTAGCATCTGCTAGTGACCGAATCAGGAGTCAGCGCGGAATCAGCCGGTCTGGGCGATCTGCCCCGGAGCCTCCGGCCGGGTCTGGTGATCGCCGTCGACGGCCCGTCGGGATCCGGCAAGTCCACCGCGGCCCGGCGCACCGCTGCCATCCTGGGGCTGCGCTACCTGGATACCGGCGCGATGTACCGGGCGCTGACCTGGTGGCTGCTCGGGGAGAAGGTAGACCTGGACAACCCGGCCGCCGTCGTGGCCCGCTTGGATGAGCCCGAACTCACCGTGGTCCCCGATCCGGCCGCGCCGCAGATCCGGGTGAACGGAATCGACGTGGCAGGCCCGATCCGTACCCGCGAGGTATCGAACGCGGTGAGCGGCGTCGCGGCGATCCCGCAGGTGCGCCAGGTCCTGATCGCCCAGCAGCGGGAGATCATCGCCGAAGCGGTCGCGGCCCGCGCGGGCATTGTCGCGGAGGGCCGCGACATTGGCACCGTCGTCGCTCCCGATGCCCCGGTGAAGGTCTACCTGACCGCGTCGGAGGAGGCCAGGGCCCGGCGCCGGAGCGCCGACCTCGCGGCCGATCCGGCGGCCACGGTCGCCACGGTCCAGCGGGAGCAGGCGGACCGGGACCGGCGCGATTCGGCGCAGCTAGCGATGGCGCCCGACGCCGTCGAGATCGACAGCACCGCCATCGGCCTCGACGCCGTCGTCGGCGAGATCGTCAGGATGGCCAGGGGGTGGGTGGCGGTTTCTCATGGCTGAGCCAGAGCCTGCCGGCGGGCCGGCCTTCGCGCCGCCGCTACTGGCGGTTGTCGGCCGGCCGAACGTCGGCAAGTCAACCTTGGTGAACAGGATCCTCGGCAGCCGGCAGGCGGTCGTGGAGGACGTGCCCGGCGTCACCAGGGACCGGGTCACCTACGACGCGACGTGGCGCGGCCGGGCATTTACCCTCGTCGACACCGGCGGCTGGGAGCCGTCGATGGAAGGGACGGAGGCGCTGGCGGCCAGGGTGGCCGCGCAGGCCAGGATCGCCGTGGACGCCGCAGACGCCGTGCTGTTCGTGGTGGACGCCGTGGTCGGCGTGACCGACGCCGACGCCGCCGTCGCGGCCGTCTTGCGCCGGTCCCGCAAGCCGGTCGTGGTCGCCGCGAACAAGGTGGACGACGCGCCGGGGGAGCCGGAGATCCACTCGCTCTGGTCGCTCGGCCTCGGCGAGCCCGTGCCGGTCAGCGCGCTGCACGGCCGCGGCAGCGGCGACTTGCTCGACGCGATCCTGAACTCGCTGCCGGAGGCGCCCAGGGAGCGCGATGAGCCCGCGGGCGGTCCGCGCCGGGTAGCGCTCATCGGCCGCCCGAACGTCGGCAAGTCCAGCCTGCTGAACAAGCTCGTGGGCACCGACCGGGTGCTGGTGGACTCGGTGGCCGGCACCACCCGCGATCCGGTCGACGAGCTGATCGAGCTCGGCGGCAAGACATGGCGGTTCGTGGATACCGCCGGGATCAGGCGGCGGGTGCACAACACCCAGGGGGCCGACTACTTTGCCGCGCTGCGGACTGAGCGGGCGCTGGAGCGGGCCGAGGTAGCCGTCGTGCTGGTGGACGCGAGCCAGCCGCTGGCCGAGCAGGACCTGCGCATCATCTCCATGGTCATCGACGCCGGCCGGGCCCTGATCATCGCCTACAACAAGTGGGACCTGGTGGATGCCGACCGGCGCGAGTTCCTCGACAAGGAGATCGACCGGCAACTGCACAACGCGCGGTGGGCTCCCAGGGTCAACATCTCGGCTAAGACCGGATGGCACGTAGACCGCCTCGTTCCCGCCCTGGAACTCGCGCTGGACAGCTGGGAGACCAGGGTGCCGACCGGCCGCCTGAACACGTGGCTGACCGCGCTCATCGCCGCGACCCCGCCGCCGCTGCGCGGCGGCAAGCAGCCGAAGATCATGTTCGCGACGCAGGCGGGCACCAGGCCGCCCCACTTCGTGCTGTTCACCTCGGGCTTCCTCCAGGCCGGCTACCGCCGGTTCATCGAGCGCAAGCTGCGGGAGGAGTTCGGCTTCGCCGGCTCGCCGGTGCACGTGTCCATGCGGCTGCGCGAGAAGCGGTCGGGGCCGTCAGGCCGGGCCGCGCGCGGGCCGGGCCGCGGCTAACCGGGGCAACTAGCCAGCCATGAACCGGGCAAGACATGTGGCCATAGCGTGCGGCATGGCGGCTGGCCTCCTGCTTGTCGGATGCTCATCCGGCACAGGAGGCGGCCAGGCGACAGTGTTCACGGTTGCAAACTGGTTCTCGCAAGGCGGTCTCGCGACGACTGCGGACATCGTGGATGTCGGTGTGCCGGCCACGCAGAACCTGACCGGCTACAGTATCCGGCTCGTGCGCATCAGCTTGGTCGCGGTGCCGCCCGCGGTTCGCCTGCTGAGCGTCATTGCCTACCCGCCTGGCCCTGGCGTCGGCGTCATGGTTGGGAACCTGCTCAAGGACTGCCCCCAGGACAAGCCCTACCCGCTGACTGATGATGTGACGGCACCCCACGCGGTCGGCCAGTGGAAAGTGGTTCTCGCCATCAGGTTCGCGCGACCGGGCACCTACGCGCTCGAACGTGTAAAGATCTTCTACACCGCCGACGGGCACAGCGGCTGGCAGTACCAGGATCTCAGTACCACTATGACGATCAAGTTGGCTCCCAAGGGCGCCAAGTCCCAGCTCACCGGATGCCTTCCTTAGCGTGCCTAGGAAGCCTGGAGCATGTTCGTCGCATCGGCGAAGCATGACGGGGTACGCAGGGCTCGCGCCCTGACCGCTGGTGGCCGTACGGTTCTTCCGTGCTCGCACACATTCGCGCCTGGCTGCGCCGCCACGGGTGGGCGGCGGCGCTCATCATCGTCCTGGCACTCGTGGCCATCTGGGCGGTGCTATGGCCGCTGACCGATGCCCTCGCCAGGCACGACGTAACCGGCTACGCGGCGGCAAGCCGCGCCAGTCACCTGCAGTCAGCTCGAGAGGCAGTGCGTACCCAGCTGCTCACTCTCGGCGCGGGAGTCTTCGCTGCGGGCGCGCTGTTCTACACCGCCCGGAACTTCACCCTGTCCCGGCAGCAGCTCGAGCAGTCGCGGCAGCAGTTCACCGACCAACTGGAGCTGTCACGGCAGCAGTTCACCGACCAGCTGGCGCAGTCACGGCAGGCTGCTCAGGACTCCGCGGAAGCAGAGCGGCGCACGCTCGAGCTGACCGAGCAGGGCCAGGTAACGGACCGCTATACCAGGGCCATCGAGCAACTTGGCTCAGGCATGCTGGACGTTCGCATCGGAGGTATCTACGCGCTAGAGCGCATCGCCCGTGACTCAGCCAGAGACCAGCCCACCGTCATCGAAGTACTGTCAGCTTTTATCCGCGAACATTCTCTCGAGCAATGGCCACCAAGCGAACCCGACGGGGAGGCTCCTCAGCGCAGAACGCGCCCCGACGTGCAGGCCGCGCTTACCGTCATCGGGCGCCGGGATCCTGAGTGCGACGTCCGCAAGTGTGATCTCCGGGGTGCCGTTCTCGTTCGCGCGGACGTTGCCCTCGCGAGGCTGGCTCACGCAGACCTCACCGGCGCGACTCTGACCGGCGCGGCCCTCAATCACGCGGACCTCACCCACGCGTGCCTGGCTGACGCGGTGCTCAGCGGCGCGCGCCTGAACCGGGTGCGCCTCACCGGCGCGACTCTCAATCACGCGGACCTCACAGGTGCGGTGCTGGACGGCGCGCAGCTCACCGGCGCCGTCCTGACCGATGCGGACCTGACTGGCGCGGACCTGACCGGCGCGGACCTCACGAAGGCGAGTCTCGTAAATGCAAACCTGTCCCGCGCCCGCCTTAAGAATTCGAACCTGACTCGTGCGAACCTCAGCCGGGCCAGTCTCGTGGACGCCAGGCTCCCCGGCGCGCACTTCAAGGACTCGAACCTGAGCCGCGCGCGTCTCGCCGGCGCGGACCTCACGGGCGCCGATCTCACGGGCGCCGATCTCACGGGCGCCCTGTGGAGCGCTGATCGCAGCGGGCCGCCGGGATGGACTCTAGAGGAGGGATCGGCCAGGCTGAGGCGAGCGGGCAGCCCGGCTGTGCGCGGCGATACATCCGATGTGCCCGCTCCGGTCGAGCAGGACACGACCTAGCTCGCAGGCGGTTGCGGAGTCGACAGCATCCGCAACCCGCCAGCCAATAGAGAAACCCTGAAGGGCCGGCTGGCTAGCGGGACATACTGGCCGGGTGACGGAGCTGAACGGGCCTGCCCCGGCGGTCGGCCAGGAGCAGGTCGCGGAGACCCGGCGGACCTATGACCTGATTGCTTCGGAGTTCGCCAGGCAAAACTCGGTCGCCGCAGCGGAGGTTGCCGAGCGGCTCGATGAGCTGGCGGCCAGTGTTCCTGCAGGGAGCATTGTCGCTGACATCGGCTGCGGACCTGGGCGTGATGTCATGATGCTGCGGGCGCGCGGGCTGCATGTTGCCGGCATCGACCTGTCTGCGGGCCAGCTCCGGGCGAGTGATGTTCCCGGGCTCGTCCAGGCCGATATGCGCCGCCTGCCGCTGCAGGCCGGCGCGGTGCATGGCATCTGGTGCTGGGCCGCACTCGTGCATCTGCCTCGCGAAGCACTACCGCAGGCCCTCGCGGAGTTCGCCCGCATCCTACGCAGCGGCGGCAGCTTGTCGATGTCGATCGCGGAGGGCGACGGGGAGGGCTTTGAGGTGGCCACGCCCTACGGTTCTGATCGCAGGCGCTGGTTCACGCGCTACCGCGAACCGGAGCTCACGGCCTTGCTGGCAGTAGCTGGATTCAGCATCCGCAACATACGCGGACACCGCGCCTACCGTGACTGGCTGTCTGTCCACGCCACCCGCGAACCAGCCGGGGCGAATGGCTTAGACGCGGTAACCACCCAGAACGCCGAGCTCGATGGACCCGGCTTCGTTCCCGCATTCGCTGCCGCCTCGAGCGCCGACCGCGCGAAAAACTGGGCTGAACCGGCGCTGGCGTATGGATAGCCTGGTGCGGTGGGCGAACCGGGCCGGAACCTCCGAACCCGGCTCTTGTCTTCGGTGGCCGGGCACGGGTACGGCGCGGCTGTCCGGCTGCTGTGGGAGACTAGCCGCCCGCTTGCGATCGGCGTTGCGGCCTATACCGTCGCGGCCTCCGTCCTGCCCAACCTCGTCCTCGTAGCGGCTGGCCATGTCGTCGGCGCCATCCCGGCAGCCGCGGCGGACGGGCTGCGATCCGCCGCCGGGCGCCGGCTGATCGCCGCGCTCGCGATCACCGGAGCCGCTTACGCGGGAGCACTCCTGCTAGGCCCGGTGCAGACCTCGCTGGGCTCAGTGGTGAAGTGGCGGCTGGTGTACCAAACCCAGGAGCGGCTGATGGCCGCGGTATCGCGGCCGGCCGGCATCGCGCACCTCGAGGACCCGAAGGTGCTCGACGACCTGGAGCTTGCCCAGGGACAGGCGGTCAGGCAGTATCCGGCCGAGGCGCCGATGACACTTGCGCTCGTGGTGAGCAACCGGGCCAGTGGCCTGCTGGCCTGCGCCGTCCTGGCGTCGTGGCGGTGGTGGCTTGGCCTGGGCATGCTGGCCATGTGGATGATCGTGCGCCGCCCCCAGCTGGCGCTGATCAGAGAGCATGGGGCGCTCTACAGCGGCGGCTCGGAGGTGCTGCGACGGGCCTGGTACCTCCTGCAGCTGGCAGCCAGGCCGAGCGTGGCCAAGGAGTCCCGGGTGTACGGCCTGGGCGGATGGCTGGTAGACCGGTACCGCTCGCAATGGCTGCTCGGGATAAGCGGTCCCTGGGCCGCGCTCCGGCGCCTGGACCGCACGGTCCTGGTGATGTCTGCTCCCGTGTTCGCCGCCTACGGGGCCGCGTCCGCTTACCTGGGCTACGCCGCGTACCAGCACCAGATCGGCCTCGGCACCCTCGCCGTCATGCTGCCGATGCTGGCGGCGACAACGCCGGTCGGCGACATCTCGTGGGACGACGTGGCGCTGGCCGTCATGGTCCAGGGACTGCCCAAGGCCAGACGGCTGGAGGCCGAGCTCGCGCCATCCCAGCCGGACCTGTCCGGCAGCCTGCCCGCCGCCGGGCTGCCGGCCCGCGAGGTCCGCTTCGAGCGGGTGCGCTTCCGCTACCCCGGCGCGGACCGTGACGTGTTCGCTGGCCTGGACCTGGTCATCCCGGCGGGACAGTCGACCGCGCTGGTCGGGATCAACGGTGCGGGCAAGACCACCCTGGTGAAGCTGCTCGCCCGGCTGCACGACCCCACTGAGGGCCGTATCGCGGTCGACGGGGAGGACCTCGCCCGGCTCGATCCTGGCCGCTGGCAGCGGCAGGTGGCGGTGGTGTTCCAGGACTTCGCGCACTATCCGCTCAGCTTTGCCGACAACATCGGCATGGGGGCACCTCAGCACGTTGATGACACGGCCGGGCTCGGTGACAGCGCCCGGCGAGCCGGGGCGCTCGCAACGCTCGCGTCGCTGCCAGCCGGGTGGCAGACCGTGCTGTCGCGCAGCTATGACGGCGGGGTGGACCTGTCCGGCGGGCAGTGGCAGCGGGTCGCGCTGGCCCGCGCGCTGTTCGCGGTGCGACACGGCGCCACGATCCTGGTGCTTGACGAGCCGACCGCGTGGCTCGACGCACGCGGCGAGGCCGACTTCTTCGACCGGTTCCTGGAGATCACCGAGGGCACCACCACGTTGATAATCTCGCACCGGTTCTCGACCGTCCGCCGCGCCGACCACATTTGCGTGCTCGACCAGGGACGCGTGCTGGAGCAGGGCAATCACGAGTCGCTGCTCGCCGCCGGAAACCGCTACGCCCAGCTGTTCAGCCTCCAGGCAGCCCGGTTCGGCGAGGCCGCGCAATGAGCAGTGAGCGTGCCTCCGGCGCTCCCTCCGCCGGCCAGAGAGCCCGGTTCCGGGCTACTCGGGCCATCGTGAGCTGGGGCTGGCAGGCCGCGCCCGGCTGGACAGCGTACACGGCCGCCCTCCTGGTGGGGAACGCGATCTGCTCGGTGCTCTATCCGGTCGGTTTCGCCCTGATCATCGACGCCTCGCTGCGGCACCAGCTGGGTCGTCTGATCCTCGGCATGGCCAGCGTCGCCTTGCTGTACACGGTGATGTGGGCGCTGGCAATGTTCGCAGGCAGCGCGGGCAGCGTGCTGTCGGACCGAGTCAGCCTCTTCCTGTCAGTGCGCATCGCCGAGCAGATCAACGCCGTCACCAGCGTCGATCATCTGGAGCGACCCGCCTACCTGACCGAGCTCGACCTGCTCGAGCAGAACCTGCGCTCGCTCGGGAACGGTCCGCGGCAGATCCTCTTGGTCGTCCAGGTACTGGTCAGGATCGTCGGCATCGTGGTGATCCTTGCCCTGATCTACCCGCCGCTCGCGGTACTGCCGCTGTGCGCGGCCGCGCCGCTCGCCGGCGAACGGTTCTCGGTGTGGCTGCGGCAGCGCACCGACGAGCGGCTGGCGCCGGACCGGCGCCTGGCCGACGACCTGTTCTCGCTGGCCACCTCGGCGGGCCCGGCCAAGGAACTGCGCGTGTTCGGCGCCGCGGGGTCGCTGCGCGACCGCCATCGCGCACAGGCCATGACGGTGAACGCAGGCACGGCCAGGGCGGCCCTGCTTGGCGGCCTGCTCGGCGCGGTCGGCTGGCTTGTCTTCGCCGCGGCGTTTGTCGCCGCGATCGCGGTTGTCGTGGTGCGCGCCGCGCACGGCAGTGCCAGCGTCGGCGCGGTCGTGCTCGCCGTGGCCCTGATCCAGCGGGCTCAGCTTCAGGTCGGCCAGGCCGCCGCCACGATGGGCCAGCTGCTCACGACGGCACGAACAGCCCGGCGGCTGTTCTGGCTGGAGGACTACGCCGCCGCAGACCGCCAGCAAGCGGCCGGGGAGAGCGCAGGGCAGGCGCCGGACAAGCTCCGCCAGGGCATTACCCTGCGGGAGGTCAGCTTCGGCTACCCACCCGACGGCCCGACCGTGCTTGACCGGATTGACCTGCACCTGCCGGCCGGATCGGCCGTCGCCCTGGTGGGTGAGAACGGGGCGGGCAAGACCACTTTGGTGAAGCTGCTCACCGGCATGTACCAGCCGACGTCGGGGCAGGTGCTGCTCGACGGGGTGCCGCTCGCGGACATGGACGTGACCGCATGGCGCGAGCGGACCGCGGCCGCGTTCCAGGACTTCGTGCGCTACGAATTGCTGGCCGGGGAGACCGTCGGGATAGGGGACCTGCCGCGCCTCGATCACGTTGCCGCACTGAGCGAGGCGCTGCGGCGCGCCGACGCCACCGCCGTCGCCGATGCGCTGCCTGACGGCCTGGCCACACCGCTTGGCCGGTCCTTCACCGGTGGGCAGGACCTGTCCGGCGGCCAGTGGCAGCGGCTGGCGCTGGCCCGCGGCATGATGCGTGACGTGCCGCTGCTGCTGATCCTGGACGAGCCCACGGCCAGCCTGGACGCGATCACCGAGGCGGCGCTGTTCGAGCGCTACCTGGCCGCGCGGAAGCTGGCGAGTCAAGCAGGGGCGATCACGCTGCTGGTCTCCCACCGGTTCTCCACGGTGCGGATGGCCGACCTTATCGTGGTCCTCGACAAGGGCCGGATCGCGGCGAGCGGCGACCATGCCTCGCTGGTGCGGGCCGGCGGCCTCTACGCCGAGCTCTACGAAATGCAGGCGCGCTCCTATCGCTGACCCGCGGCGCGCTGCCTGCCCCGCCGGGCGGCCCGATGTTTACGGCTCGTTCGGTCCTGTTAGTTGTAGCGGACTGGCGTGGAGTATTGCGGATCCTCGTGCCGGGCCCAGTAGCGGTCTCGCAGCTGCGCGGTCAGCGGGCCCGGCGTCCCCGTTCCTACTGGCCTGCCGTCGACGACCGTCACCGGCATGATCCCGCCAGCCGTCGAGGTGATCAGCACCTCAGCCGCCCGGCGCAGGTCGCCGGCGGTCAGCAAGCCCTGCTCGAGCGGCTGGCCGACCTCAGACGCGAGTTCGATCACCGAGCGGCGGGTGATGCCCTCGAGCGTGCCGGCGGCGGGAGTCAGCCAGCGGCCGTCGACGTAAGCGAACACGTTGAAGCCCGGTCCCTCGGTGATCGCGCCGGTCAGGTCGCGCAGGACCACCAGCTGGGCACCGTGATCGTAGGCATCCAGCAGCGCCATATCCAGGTCGAGCCAGTGATAGTTCTTGACCGCAGGGTCAACGCTTTGCGGCGGGATGCGCGTCACCTGGCTGATCCACAGGCTCGCGCCGCTGGCCTGCTGGTCCGGCGTGCTGATCCACACGAACGGGATGGCGAAGCAGTGGAAGGTGTTCGTGGCGGTACGCAGGTCGCGGCTGCCGACAGCGGTGCGGCCGCGGGTGCACGTCATCGACACATACGCCTCGCGCAGACCCGCACGGCGGACGCATCCATGCACGATGGCCTCGATCCCGGCGCGGTCGAGTCCCGGGTCAAGCCTGAGCCTGGCCATGCTGGCGCTGAACCGGTCCAGGTGGGCATCCAGCCGGTAGAACCGCCCGCGCCAGACGTGAACCACGTCGTAGGTGCAATCCGAACGAGTGAGACCCAGATCGAGCACGGAGATCTTCGCTTCCTCGACCGGGCAGTAACTCCCCTCCATCCAGGCAGCGCCGGCTGGCCAGCGGTCTCTGCCCGCAGCAACACCCGCATCCGCTGCTTTTGTCACTAATTCCTCCGTCCGCATTCCGCCCGGCGCGGGCTATGGCCGCCGCACCAAACTGATCTCGCAGGTCGAGTGTGTCAGCCCCGCGTCAAGACGGGCACTGTCTTGTCACGCGGCGCGACTGTTGCCGCTGCCCTACTTCGACCGGCTGGCCTGCAACGCGGCAGCCGGGCAGGGAAAGCGAGGGTTCGGGGTCTGGCTGGACGGGCGCCTGGCCGGGTACGGGTCGCGCGCAAATGTGGCTTCAGTTACGTGCGTGACTTCTCCTCGACAATCGACACTCACGACGACGGATCGCCCGTGACACTCAGCCTGTACCGCCTGGATCTGTGAGGGACACCGACCGAGCCCAGTGCGGTTCGTGTGCCTCGAACCCTGCCTGAGCCAGGCTACGGTGCGACCAGCGGGCTGACCTCGCGGCCGAGGACGTCGGCGAACCTGGCGACGTCGGCGTCATCCTGAGCAGGGAGAACTGCCACGTGGGTCGCGCCGGCCGCGCCGTACTCATTCACGGTGGCGGCGATATCCCCCGCCGGGCGTTCCGCCGGAACGGCGACGAACACCACGACATCCCCCGGCCCGCGGATGGCCGCAGGCCCCTTCGGCCTGGAGACGCGGAACTGACCGGCCGCGGTGCGGACATCGTCGGGTGATAGGCCGCCCGGCATGATCAACCCGTCGGCGAGTTCGCCGGCCAGCGAGACGGTGCGCGGCCGGATCCCGCCGATCAGCAGCGGCGGCACGATCAGCGGAGGAAAGTCCAGCGCGACATCATCTAGCCGCACGTACTGCCCGTGCGTCGTCACCCGCTCGCCGCGCAGCAGCGCGGAGAGCGCAGTGGTGTACTCCCGCAGCAATGTCATGGGCGATCCGGCCTGGGCACCCGCCTGGCCCATCCAGTCCTGCACCCCGTGTCCGATGCCGACGGTGAGCCGTCCAGGGAACAGCCGTGCCAGCGTGGCGATCTCCATGGCGGTGAGCGCAACGTTGCGCAACGGCACTGGCAGGAGCCCGATCGCCACCGTTATCCGGCTCGTAGTGGCCAGCATGGCGGCCGCAGTGGCGATCCCGCTTTCCTTGAAGCAGTCCTCCCAGATCCAAAGTTGCGCGAGCCCGGCATGCTCAGCAGCCCGGGCGACGTGGCCGATTTCCTCGGGCGCCCTGGGCGGGAAGATGGCGGCGAGCGTGGTCACCTAGCAAGGGTACGCGGGCACATCCCAGTCGAGCCGCTAGCCTCGGGGGACACGCCGTCAGCGACATGCGTGCACGGCAACCCGATGTGCACGACAGTCAGCCGACCTGAGCATGCCCGCCAAGCTGGGCCGATGGGGAGCGACCGGCCGCCTCCAGCTGCCCTAGCAGCCACTCGTGGACCTCGCCGATGCGATTCTCGAACAGCGTCAGGTGACCGTCGCCGTCTGACAGCCAGGCCTGCGCGCCCGGAATACGGGCGGCGAGCCAGGCGCCATGATTCTGGGGCACGAACTGATCCTGCCGTCCGTGAACGACTAGCACCGGCACCTTGATCGCGGAGAGGTCAAATCCCCACGGTCCGGAGAACGCGCGGTCGTCCTGAAGCAAGCCCTCGTAGCCCGGGGCCAGGCCCTCACGGCCGGTATAGGCCAGGTACTCGGCGAGCTCGCCAGTCAGCACCGCCGCGTCGGTGGGCGTCAGCAGGGTCTGCATCGTGGCGGCCACGTCCTCCGCCGAAACGGTCAGCATCTCATCCCTCAGCTCGGCACACCGCGCGCGTATCTCGCTCTCGCTGCCGTGCATCGTGAGGTTGAAGTCCTCCACGTTCTCCTGCCCCATGCCCGCGAAGAAGTCCAGGCCGTCGCCGCCGTAGGGGGCAAGCGACGCAACCGAGACGGCGGCGACGACGAGATCGGGCAAGAGTGCCGCGCAGGCAAGCACGTGCGGCCCGCCACCCGAGATGCCCCAGGTCAGAAGCTGCCTGATGTCCAGGGCGGCGCAGATGTCGCGCACGTCGCTTGCGCAGTCGGCGACGGTGCGCCCCGGCTGGCTCGTCGACTCGCCGTAGCCTGGCCGGTCGTAGCAGATCAGCCGCAGACCGCGGCTGGCGGCGTCGTCGGCATGGCGCCGGTACAGGTGCCGCGAGTTCGGCGTCCCTGAATGCATGAGCACCGCGATACCGTCCGGGTCGCCGGCCTCTTCGACCGCCAGTGTCCGTCCGTCCGCCGTCTGCACCGATCGCTGCATTTCCGCTCCGTTCCGATGCCTCTGGACTCGGCCGCCCTGCCTGCCTCCCGGCCAGGTAAGCAGTCAACGCCCCCGCGGCGGTGCGGGTCAATCCATTTGCCCGAGGGCCGATTGCGGGTAGCTGCTGGCGCGGTCAGGCCGTGGCTGGCTGGCTCAGCCAGCACCAGACAGTCGTGCCGCTGTCGTCCCTGAGGTAGCCCCACTGATCGGCAAGTGTCTGCACTAGGAAGAGGCCGTGGCCGTCGGAGGCGTAGATGTCGCCACGGACGACGGGCGTGCTGAGGTCGGAGCCCTGGTCGGCAACTTCAATCCGCAGACCACCGCGGGACTCGATGATGACGATGCTGACCGTACCTCCAGCGCAGCGCGAACTGCTGTGCATCACCGCGTTGGTGACGAGTTCGGAGGTAAGCAGGACGGCCGACTCGAGGCAGGGATGTAAGTCCCCGAGCGCCTTCGCGACGAAGGCACGAGCCTCGCGGACATGCTCAGGTCGCCCGGGAATCGTGAGGCCACCGACAACGGCAGCACCTGACATCACGGTGAGGTCCTCACTTGCATCGCTCGCCCGCGTGGAGGTGGATGCCATCGTGGCCGATCACCTCCCGCACCCTGCACAAGAACCGCGTTGCGTCCATTCACGCATCGTTGGCGACGTACCTGAGCCGATCCGTGAAGGGCGGGAACGACGCCTTCCGCATTCCAATGATGGTGTGATGATGCACCACACGCAAGTGCATAGCACAAATCACGCTCACGAAATCTCACATGAGATCGCACGGTCTTGTCCGAATACGTGTATCGTGAATGGCAAGCACGTGTATCAGGCGGCGCTGGCTTCGCTGGATACCCAGCGGGCCTGCTGCTTCCCCAGAGGGACGGTTGCCCGTGACCGTTGGCCCGACAGTCCGCCGTCGGCGGCTCGGCAGCGAGTTAAGGCGGCTGCGCGAGTCGCAGTCCATCAAGCTTGAAGAGGTTGCCGAGCGGCTGGGCCTGGCGCCATCGACGCTATCCAGGATCGAGACAGGCAAAGCACCCACGAGGACCGCATACCTGAATTCGATGCTGGAGTTGTACGGCGTGGACGACGCGTCGCAGCGCCAGGTGCTCCTCGACATGGCCAGGGAGGGTCACCGCAAGGGCTGGTGGGCCGTCTGGGATGGCGTGCTGCCGACGGGCTTCGGTATCTGGGTCGGCCTGGAAGCCGAAGCAGCATCGCTGCGCGTATACGAGTCCCAGGTGGTGCACGGCCTGCTGCAGACCGAGGATTACGCGCGGGCAGTCATGACGACGGTCCGCAGGCGCCAAACGCCCGAGGAGATCGACCGGCTGGTGGCGCTGCGGCTACAGCGTCAGGAAGTGCTCACGCGAGCCGATCCCCTTGAGTTGTGGATCATCCTCGATGAAGCGGTGCTGCGGCGCCTAGCCGGACCGGCCGATATGATGCGAAGGCAACTAGAACATCTTTGCGACGCGTGCAACTGGCCGAACGTTACCCTGCAGGTGCTGACATTCGCGAGCGGCCTGCATCCGGGCCTGGGCGGCCCGTTCGCGATTATCGAGTTTCCTGAGCGATTCGACGCGGATGTGGTGTACACGGAAGGCGTTACGGGACAGGCGTACATAGAGGAACGGGAACGCGAAGTCAGAGCCCGTTCCGAGGCCTTCGACTTGCTGCGCGCAACAGCTCTGCCCCCCGCCGATTCCCTCCGCCTCATCCAATCCATCTATGCAGAATCAGCAGAGTCCGCCTGAAAGGAATACCCGCATGTCTGACTATGACATTTCCAACGCAGCGTGGATCACCGCCCGCGCCTGCAACAATTCCGCTTGCGTGCAGGTCGCGCACTTGGCTGGCGGAATGGTGGCAGTCCGCGACTCCAAGGACACCAGCAAGGCACCGCACTTCTTCGACAGCGGGGAGTGGGCGGCCTTCGTGTCGGGGGTAAAGGCCGGCGAGTTCGACTTGCCGGCTAGCTGAACCGGGAGGGGCAGAGACTGACGGCCCCCGGTCCGTGGCCGAAGGCCAGGACCGGGGGCCGTCAGGCGTCCTGGGCGCTGCCTGGCCGTCGCAGCCGTTCCCGCGTCCGCCATGATCCGGACTGGGTGCGTCGGCTGCTTCGGCTTAGTGTGCGCCCGACTCGCCGCGGTCAAGCAGCGGAGCGGCGCTCATCCGCTCCGGATCCACGAGCGGGAGCGCGACGACGTGCCCCAGCGGCTCTGGCCCCACGTACTGCTGGCAACGGCAGTCATCGACTGCGCACGATGAGGTGGCCGGGTTGTGAAAGCTCAGGTGATGACTGCAGCCGCAGATCGGCTGAGGCTCGGGCGCAGGCCGCTTCGCAGCATTCCTGCTTTCGGCCAGCTCCGCCTTCGCCGCGAGGACTGCGAGCCGACGCCTGTGGTGGCGGCGGAATGCCTCGCGAATCGAACCGCCGAAGACGAGGAAGAAGACCAGCGCCGCCCACCAGTCATTCGATACGACCTGGACAATGGCGGTACTGTGCTCCAGGACGGCCGCAGTCGGGTGGAGCCCAGTCACGAACCCATCCTCGCGCACAGGTAACGGCGAGAGCAACACGGGCCAGGCGGTCAGGTAATCAGGCTGGAGTGCCGAACTCGCCGTCCCGCACGCCGTATAGGAACGCCTGCCACTCGGCCGCAGTGAAGACCAGCGCGGGCCCGCCCGGATGGCGCGAGTTCCGCATCGCGACCTCGCCGCCGTCCAGGAATGCAACCTCGACGCAGTTTCCCTGCGGCCCGCTGTAGCTGCTCTTCAGCCAGGGCGCGGCGATGTCAGTGCCCGTAATGCCGAGGGCCGTCGTAGACATAAGGACCCCTCCGTGTCCGCGATGATGGTCCGGATCAGCTCCTGAGTCTGCTCCCGCGTGTAGCTGGTCGCGCGGATGTGATCCATCGCCTCGGCATAGCGGTCAACATCTGCCCGCTTGTCCAGGTACATGGCGCTGGTGAGCTGCTCGACGTACACGACGTCGGGCAGGTCATCGACGGCGAAGCTGAGGATGCTGAAGCTGCTGGGCGCGGCATAGGAGGCTCCAGTGAGGAACGGGGTGACTTGCAGGGTCAGCCCCGGCCGCACTGAGATGTCGATTAGGTGCTCGAGCTGAGCACGCATCAGGTCGGCGTTGCCCACCGGCCGCCGCAGCGCCACCTCATCGATAATCGCCCACAGGCGCAGGCCGCCGGACGCGAACCGCCGCTGCCGTTCCTTGCGGAGGTAAACAAGCCGGTCGGTTTCCGCATCCGTGTACGCGCCGAGCTGGAAGACCGCGAGCGCGTAGTCCTCGGTCTGGAGCAGGCCGGGCACAAACTGGTTGTCGAAGCTGCGGATGGACTCGGCTGACTCTTCGAGCCCGATGTAGGACTGGAACCAGTTAGGCAGGACGTCCTGATAGCGATGCCACCAGCCCTGCTGATTGGCCTGGCTCGCTAATGTCAGCAGCTGCTCGCGTTCAGCCGGGTCGGTGATGCCGTACAGATTGAGCAGGTCGGCAATGTCAACCTCGCGGACAGCGTTGCGGCCGAGCTCAATTCTGCTGATTTTCGATTCCGAGCCGCGGATCGCCTTGGCCGCGGCCTGCGCCGTCACGCCGCGGGATTCGCGCAGTCGCCTGAGCTGAGTGCCGAGCAAGATCCGCAGGACGGTTGGCGCACCGGAGCCATCCGCGCCGGGGCTGGTGCTGTCAGGCATAACCGAATTCCCCCTCCGATGCGCCGCCTAGGATCTCGCCATCGTGTCACGGACAGTGGCTGCGCCCTAATGGTTGCGGCTCGGTCGACCTTTTGTACATCCAATTCCTGGGCACGTGCGCTGCGCACTTGTGCATAACCGCCGCCTAGCTAATGATATCGCAAATGCGATTTCACGCTACCCCTCGTTGCGCCGAGGAGCGCATCAGGCGGATGACGGACACGGCGCTGATCTGCGGGTGCGTGGACCGATCCGCCTGCAGGCTTCCCGAAGGCAGGCAGGTAGCATCTCCGCGGAGCGACACCGCGACAGGCGAAGGCAGGGTCATGCGCTACAGGACACTCGGAAACTCCGGACTGATGGTGTCAGTCGTCGGACTGGGCTGCAACAACTTCGGCCGCAGGCTTGACGTCAGCCGGACGCGCGAAGTCGTGGACGCAGCCATCGACGTGGGCATCACGCTGTTCGATACGGCCGAGACCTACGGTGGTCGCGGCCGGTCCGAGGAGATCCTGGGCGAGGTTCTGACCGGCAAGCGCGATCAGGTTGTGCTGGCCACGAAATTCGGCTCGCAGGGCGGCGACATGGGATACGGCCCGGCAGCGGGCGCCAAAGGCAGTCGCGCATACATCCGGCGGGCGGTAGAGCATTCTCTCCGGCGCCTGCGGACCGACTATATAGACCTGTACCAGATTCACACTCCCGACCCGGTGACCCCGATCGAAGAGACCCTCGAGGCGCTGTCGGAGATCGTCAGGGCCGGCCAGGTCCGCTACGTTGGCCACTCGAACTTCTCCGGCCTGCAGACCGCGACCGCGGCCGTCGCGGCGAGGAACCTGCACGCCGTGCCGTTCATCTCCGCGCAGAACCACTGGTCGCTGCTCGAGCGCGCCGCGGAGACAAACGTGGTGCCGGCCGCGCTGGAGTACGGCCTCGGCGTGCTGCCCTACTTCCCGCTGGCCAACGGCCTCCTGACCGGCAAGATCAGGCGCGGGGTTGCCCCGCGGGAAGGCTCGCGGCTGTACGGCCGCGATGACTACATCACCGACGCGAAGCTGGAAAAGGTCGAGGCGCTCGCGGACTGGAGCCAGCAGCACGGACGGTCGCTGCTGGAAGTGGCAATTGGCGGCCTCGCGGCGCTGCCGGGCTGCAGTTCGGTCATCGCCGGGGCGACCTCAGCCGATCAGGTCAGGGCGAACGCCGCGGCGGGCGACTGGGTGCCAGGCGAGGACGACCTCGCGGACATCAACAAGATCGTGCCGCCGGTAGGCTGAGCGGGCCGGCCGCTGCGGAGGCCAGAAGGCGGCGCTTCAGAACCCCCAGGGAGCTCATCAATGCGCGCAGCGGTTTATGACAGCTACGGGAGCGCGGCCGACGTGCTGCGCGTCGCCGAGATAGACCGGCCGGATCCTGGTCCTGGCGAGGTTCGGGTCAGGGTCGAACTTTCTGGCGTGAATCCGACGGACTGGAAATCGCGCAGCGGCGCCACTGCGCGGCCGATCAACGGGTTCCAGGTCCCGCATCACGACGGGACCGGGGTGATCGACGCGGTGGGCGCGGGCGTCGACCCCGGACGCATCGGCCAGCGGGTCTGGACCTGGAAGGCGGCGGCAGGCAGCCGGTGGGGGACCGCGGCGCAGTGGTCGGTCATGCCGTCCGGGCAGGCCGTCCCGCTGCCGGCGGCGGCATCAGCGGAGCTCGGCGCTTCGCTCGGCGTGCCCGCGATCACGGCACACCGGTGCCTGTTCGCCGACGGGCCCGTCGAAGGCAAGAACGTGCTCGTGGCGGGCGGCGCGGGAGCGGTCGGCCACTTCGCCATTGAGCTGGCGAAGTACTTCGGCGCCCGGGTTGCCGCCACAGTCAGCGGTCCAGAGAAGGCCGACCTGGCCGCCAGGGCAGGCGCAGATCTCGTGGTCAACTACCGGGAGCCCGACGCTGCCCAGCGGTTGCAGTCCTTCGCGCCGGAGATGGACAGGATCGTCGAGGTGGCGCTCGGGGCGAACCTGGAGCTTGACCTTGCCGTGTCCGGCCCGCGGACACACATCGTGGACTACGCAGCCGAGGCGTCAGATCCCGTGCTGCCGGTCCGCCGGTGCATGAACGCGAACGTCACACTGCGGTTCGTCCTGATCTTCGGGGTGCCCGGGCCAGTGCTCGAGCAGGCGGCAGCCGACGTCACCCGCGCGGTAGAGGCCGGCGCGCTCACTGAACTCCCGATCACGCGGTTCCCGCTGGAGCAGGTCGCCGCGGCTCAGGACGCGGTGGAAGCCAGCGTTGTCGGGAAGGTGGTCGTGGCGCCGTAGGAGCACCCAGCGCCCGCAGCTCGCTGAGCAGCTGACCTGGTGCAGCGCGGCGCTGGTTTCGCCAGCCGGTTGACGAGTCTCCGGGATAACGGTTAGCCTCATGGCGAAGGCAAGGGCTAACCGTTAAAGGAGGCCTGGCGTGCAGCAGGAAGTCGTGCTCGCGATGCTCGCGAAGGAGCCGTCATACGGCTACGAGTTGCGGGCCAGGTTGCGCCAGGCGCTCGGCCCGGTCGGCGAAGCGCTGAACGACGGCCAGGTGTATGTGACGCTTGCCCGGCTCGAAAAGGCGGGCCAGGTCGCGAGCGAGCAGGTACCTGGCCAGGCGGACCGCTCGGACCGGAAGGTTTACGCATTGACCCCGGTCGGCCAGCGGCGGGTCGCCGACTGGCTCGCCGACGTTAGCTGGCCCAGGCCGGACCTGGCCGAGTTCCACCTGAAGCTGATCGCGGCCGCGACGGCTCGGCTCGCCGACCCGATCACAATCGTGGACGCCCAGCGACGGGAACTCCTGCGCCGGCTGCGAGAGGCGCAGCGGGCCGCGATGGCCGAGCCGGACGGCTCAGATGCCGCGCTCCTGCTCGAAGGCATCGTGCTCCGGCTGCAAGCCGACCTGCGGTGGCTGGAGGCATGCGAGCGGAACTGGACCCGCCGTAAGGCTCATGATTGAAAGGCGTGGAACTGCAATGACCGAGACGTTCATGGTGCGGGCCCGCGGATTGCGGAAGGAATACGGCAAGGAAGCCGCGCTGGTCAGGGCCGTCGACAACGTCGACCTCGATGTGGCCGCGGGCGAGACGGTCGCGGTCATGGGCCCGAGCGGGTGCGGCAAGTCGACGCTGCTGCACCTGCTCGGCGGTCTGGACCGGCCGTCAGCCGGCCAGATCTGGCTGGCCGGCCAGCGCATCGATGAGATGAGCGAGCGGGCCATGGCCGCGTTGCGGCGCGATGGCGTCGGGTTCGTGTTCCAGGCCTTCCACCTGATGGACGAGCTGACGTCGGTGGAGAACGTCGAGCTTCCGGCGCTGCTGGCCGGACGCTCGCCGCGTGCCGCCCGCCGCCGGGCGCTGGAGTTGCTCGACCGGGTTGGCCTGGCCGGCCGAGCCCGGCATCTGCCTTCCGAGTTGTCCGGCGGTCAGCGCCAGCGCGTCGCGATCGCGAGGGCACTCGCCAACGAGCCGCTCGTCGTGCTGGCCGACGAGCCGACGGGGAACCTCGACAGCGAGGCGACCCTCGATGTGCTGCGGCTGCTTGAGAGCCTGCATGACGCGGGCCAGACCGTGGTCATCGTCACCCACGACTCGCGCATCGCCGCCACCGCGGACCGGCTGATCTCGATGCGGGACGGCGCCTTCGTCGATGACACCAGGCTCACGGGCGGCACATCAGGCCAGCTCGGGTTCCTGGCTGGCCTGGAGGGCTGAGCACATGGGCAAGCTCGCGCTGATCTGGCGCCTCGCCCGCCGCGACCTCGGCGCCCGGCGGCTCGAGGCGGCACTGATGCTCGTCGTGGTGGCCGCTGCGATGACGACGCTCACGCTGGGGCTCGTGCTCACCGGCGTCACCGCCAGCCCTTACCAGCACACCAGGGCGCTGACATCCGGCCCGGATGTGGTCGCGGGCTCGGCTGGGGCGACCGCGGCCGGAGGGCCGCCCGAGTACCTCACGTCGCTGGAGCACGCAGCCGGCGTGGCCGGCTACAGCGGACCGTACCCGGTGGTCAACCCTGTACTGCGAGTCGGCGGGCGTACGGTTCCGGCCGGTTTTTCTGTGGTCGGGCGGACCATGGCGCGCGCATCCCTGGACCAGCCGTATGTCGTACAGGGAAGCTGGGTCCGGCCGGGCGGCGTGGTGGTGGAGCCCACCTACGCGGCCGAGGCCGGGCTGAGCGTCGGCGACACGATCACGCTGAGCGGACGGGCCTTCCGCATCGTCGGACTCGCAGTCACGGCAGCCGCGCCATCAGTTAACGCCCCCGGCCTGATGTGGGCCACCGAGGCTGACGCCCGCACCCTCATCAGCCGCTCTGACCCGGTGTCGTACCTGCTCAACCT
>JASHOL010000059.1 GCA_030041135.1 Streptosporangiaceae bacterium
ATCTGGGATAAACGGCACTATCCCCACAAGGCGATCCTCGGTACGGCATACGAGTTCGCCACCGGTAAGCGCCTCGCCCCAGCTGATTTCGAGGGCGGGAAGTCCGGCGCGGTGAAGGTTCTGGGGAAGCTGGGATTCACGGTCCAGCCCCTCTGATCCCTGCCAGCTACCCGGTGCACTGCCGGCTGGCGTGGACCGGGCTGACGGTTAGCCAAAGCATCGTGCGGACATGGCCGTCATCAGTGCTGAAGAGCCTGCCTTCCCCGAGAGCGAAGACCGTGCCGGGTGCCCCCGAGCGTGGCGTCGAGATGTCATCTGGGCTACCGACGAACATGGCCAGGCCGGCACCGGTGGGCAGGGCGGACGGCTTGATGACTAGGTAAACGGTGCCTGCGCCGGTGTTGCCTCCGAAGGGGAAATGGGCCACCCGATTCAGGACATCCCCGGTGGTGCGGTAGAGCTGGCATGACCGGGTCAGTGCGTGGCCGGAGAAGCTGACGTTGACGGGCAGGCCGTCGGCGCGCAGCCTGCTTTGCAGGCCGGCCGGGTTCAGCAGCTGGCGGATGGTGACGTCGATCTCGCCGTTGGCCTGCCTGGCCACCGTCCAGGCATCCAGCCGTGTGTTGGTGAGAGGGCTGCCCGGATGGCTGGATGGCAGCAGCGTCGTCACGGCCAGGGCGGCCCCCGCCAGCATGGTGGCAGCTCCGGCTACCGCGGGAGTCCGCCGCTGCGCGCGCATCGCGCGGCCGCGGCTGACGATCTGGGCGACCGGAGTGGACGAATGGACGTCGGCGACCGACTCCCGCACGATCGTAAGCAGTTCGTTGTCGTTCATGATCAGCTCTCCTGTTGTAGTTCGGGCTGCAGCTCGTGCCGCAGCGCAGCCATCGCGCGGCCCAGGTGGGCCATGACTGTGCCGGGGGCGATACCGAGCACTTCAGCGGTGCGGGCGGTGTCGAGATCGAGCAGCAGCCGGAGCGCAACCACCTGCCGCTGCCGCGCGGGTAGCTGCATCAGCGCCGCCATGACCCGCGAGTCCACCAGGCTTGCCGACGTCTCGTTGGCTGCGATGCGGTCCGCGACCCGGCCCGGATCGGGCACGAGTACTTCACGGCGGTGCCGGCGCCATCGGGAGATTCTGACGTTAAGCGCGGTTCGTACCACCCATGCCTTCGGCGCCGGATGCCTGCTCACGGATCGCCAGGAGGCCCACGCGCGGGCAAACGCCTCGTCGACAAGATCCCTTGCTGTGTCCTGGTCACCGACGCTGACCAGTACCGCCCGCAGGCACTCATCGGCAGCGCTGCGATAGAACTCCACGAAGTCCAGTTGCTGCGTTCCCACACTCAGTCAACGCACCACCGGGACTTTGCCATTACCGAGGATGTCCCCGGTCTTTCCTTCCGAGCATGGACTGAAGCTCTGTACGCCGCGGTCTGCCTACTTGCCTTGCTAGACCGGAAGACGTGCCTGTGCCTCGGCCTTGCGGCCCTCGATGAAGTCCGCGGTCTGGAAGAGCCCGCCAAATTGCTGATTGAGCTTGGCGAACGCCGCCGCTTCTGACTCGTCGATTGAGAGGTGCGCGGACTCCAGCGTGGCGGCCTGGATGGCAAATGGCTGGCCGGTCCTGGCCAGCGGCGCGAAGGCATCCACGTCGATGCGGCGGGAGAAGTTCTCGCCGTGGCCGAAGAACACCGCGGCCCGCAGGCTCGGGTCGTTGTCAAACTGGTAGTACGCCTTGGCCAGGCCGAAGAAAGCATCAGGGTCGATCCGGTTGTGAGCCTGGGGCCGGTTGATCCCGATCAGGACAACCCGGCCGCGCCGCTCGACGGTGATCTTGGCTTCGGAGGAGAGCGGAATGTCGGCCATGCGGCCTTTATCCTCGGTCGGCCGACGCAACTGTGCGCCGGGATATGCGCCATGAGCCGTCAACCCGGCGGAGTTCCTGCGTGATGATCGCGGTGACGCGGATGGTCGGCGGGGTGGCCGGGTCGACAATCAGGAGCACGGACCTGGCAACCGCATGGCCATCGTCCTGTCCTCCCTCGATCAGCGGGTTCAGGGTCAGGTGCAAGGTAACTGGACCCTCGGCTTCCCAGACGGGACCGACTGACTCGCGCAGCGCCTCGCGGCCAATGTGCAGGCCCTGGGTGCCGTCCAGCACGGCATCCGATGTGAAGAGCCCTACATAGCTGTCAGCGTCGCGGCGACTCGCGGCCTCGTCCGCTCGGGTGATGACATCGAAGATGGCCAGGCGGTCGGTATCAGACAGAGTCATGGGCGCAACCACCGCGTTATCCGCTCGCGAATCTCCGCCGGAAAGATGCTCTTGGGGATGACGGCGTGAATCGCCTTTGGCGGAACTGACGTGTAGGCCGACCCGGTCTGGTTCGCGTACTGCGTCACCCGGAAGCTGACTGCCATGCTCGCGAGTGCGTATGCCTCCGATCCGGTGATGCCGGCCGCCGTGGACAGCCAGCCGATAACCTCGCGGAGGCAGCCGACCAGCGCCTCATCGAGGCTGGCGGCGAATCCGATGACGATCCAGGCGGAGTCCGTCTCGCCGATCGGCCCGGGAAGGGCCACCTGCTTGTGGAGGTCGTAGCGGATCTCCAGATTCTCCGCTGCGGTCTCGATGGCGGTCTGGTCCACCACCCCGTCCCCCTGCAGGGCATGCACGTCACCGATCCACACGCGCCCGCCAGGCTTTGCCACCGGCAGGAACAAGTGGCTGCCCACGCCCAGGTCGCGCAGGACGAGATTGCCGCCATAGCTGCCGGACACGATCGCGCTGACAATCTCGTCGCCGGGTGGCTCGGCCGCCACCACGCCGAGAAACGGGGCCATGGACAGCGTGATCCCGTGGGTGAACTCCGCCTTGGTGCGGGCGTCGTCGAAGGTGAAGTAGTGCACGTACGGCTCGGTGAAGTCGTGCGGCAGCGCGCCCACACCGAGCGGGAACGAGTTCCAGCCCCAGCCGATCGTGCGCAGGGCGGTGATGCTCAGCTCGATCGCGTCGCCCGGCTCCGCCCCGGCCACAGTGACCGGACCCAGCATCGAATACGGGCCGTGCGGGTACCGGTGGCGCAAGGGCTCGCGGTCGGCGAAGCTCATGCCGAACACCGCCTCGTTCCCCCAATGGGTCCAGGTATTCGGGTAACGGACCGTATCCCCCGGCGCGACCTCGGCGACCGGCTTCGCGGCCGGATCGAGGTATCCCGACCGTACGGTCTCCGGCGTCGACTCGACGGTATGGGTGATAGGCACTCGGCCCTCCGTGTTCCCAGGCGGATCGCTCAATGAAGTCCAGCGCAGCCCCGCGAGCTAGGTCACCCGGCAATGCGTCCCTGCTGACCGTATCCGCCGCGGCGGAAGCGGGCGCCCTTGTCGGCGCCACCCTCGAGCACGCTACCGGAGGCGTACTGATCGCATTCGCAGAGGTCCCCGACGAGGCCTAGACGCTGCCACGTCGCCCGTCAGCGCCCCGTGGCGGCCTCGGGTCTTCCGCAGCACCGCCGCCCGCGGTGCGGCTTGCCTCCGGTGCCGGAACGGGAGGCGTGTCCGGCTGCGACGGCCGGCCGCCGATGAAGTCCTCCCAGTCTGCCTGCACCGGTTTCCAGCGCCGATCAAAGGCTGCGGCCCGGCGGGTCGCGTGCTCCAGCTTCTTGCCCCGGTACAGGCGCCGCGCCCAGATTGAGTTCGGCCGAGCCAGCCGTACCGCGCCGATGAACCCGACCGGGGGCAGGAACAGGCCGAACAGCCCCGACCGGTACTTCCCCTTAAGCACGCAGGCCAGCGCCAGGCAGCCGTCTATGACCAGGACGCCGGTCGCGCTGATCCGCAGCGAGAACTCGGCGCTGTCGAGGTTCGCCACCCGCACCGGGCTGAACCCGACCAGGGCCAGCCCCAGGCACGCCGCGACGAGGCTGACCGCTTCGACCGAGAGCTGGCCCTCGCCGCTCCAGTAGACATCCTGGAGGTGCAAGATCAGCGCAAACTCGTCCAGCACTAGCGACGTCCCGATGCCGACGGCGATCGCGGAAAACGAGAGCCAGGCCATCGTGCCTGGCCCGCCAACCGCGGTGAACGCGCCGATGATCAGCAAGATGATGCCAGGCACAGAGTGGTGAATATGCGTCCCGCCGGCCGTGACATTGCGGAACGGGCCGCGCCCGTCGCGTATCAGCCGGGTGATGGCCCGCGTCGACACGAACGTGACCACGAAGGATACGAAGCTCAGCATCAGCGGTAGCTTGTCGGCCGCGATCACGTCGCGGTGCCACCACGAGAGCATGACGACCACCCTAGGCGCCTCGGCGAGTGCCGGCGACCAGCGAATTCGCCGGTAGAGGGTGCTCGCGCCATGGATCACCACCGTCTGCTCCTTGGCCAGCTTCCCGTGGTCGAACAGGGCCTGCCACGCCGTCAGTCCGGCCCGCGGCACCGCCGCGGCATGCACGTGGTCCACGGTCTGCGGTTTGGGTGCCAAGTTCCGGGCCCCGACCGCGACGAACTCGGCAGCCGTCCCGTCCCGCCACAGGCCATCGGCCTGGCATCTGGCACTTCCTCGTAGACAAGCCCGCCGATACCAGTCGGCTCATGCAAGCGGACAGCCTTCATCACGACACCCCTTGTGCCCGCACATGTACGTGGCAGGTCTGCTGGCAACCCCCCGGAGACCAGCGGGAAACACGCTGATAGTAGGGCCGGTACCGGTGTCGTGTAGAACTGGGGCATGAACGAGGAACTCGCCGCCGTCCAGGAGCAGACATTCGCGCACGCCACTAGGCCGACAGTTCGCGCATATCCGCCAGAACGCAGGCTCTCGGCCGACCAGCTGGCAAGTTACCTCGACCGGCGCGCCTTCGCGGTCATCGGCTCATGCCGCCCGGACGGCCGCCCGCACGCCGCCATTTCCTCCTACATCCGTCGGGGCCACGAGTTCTGGCTGCCAACCGTCGCCGGTTCGGTGCGCGAACGCAACGTGCGCGCCAAGCCCTGGCTCACTATGACGGTCTGCGAAGGGGACGAAGGGGAACGAGACGGTCACGTGGCGGTGCTGGTGGAGGGCACAGCCAGCGTCGTGGCTGCCAGCGACGCGCCGGCTCAGGTGCTGACTGCCGTGTCGGGCTCCGAGTGGGTCGCTACCTGGATCAAGCTCACCGCCGAGCGCCTGCTGTCCTACGCTTCTGAGGGCGCCATTCAATAGGGATGCCAGTACAGGCCGAAGGGCATGGCGCGGTCGCGCTCTTTCTACCTGATGTCCTTGACGAAGTCAGCCTTCATCGCGCCGGTCATCGCGACTCTCCCGGCATCGAAGTAGATAAGGAACCCCTTTGCCCCGAGGGCGGCGCGGGCATTCGACACCAGGTTAGCGATCTGCGCCCCGGCGTCCGAGTCGGAGGCGTAGACGCCGGTGTCCGACAGTTCGAACTGGTAGTGGTTTCCGCCGAGCTTCCTCATCGCGGCGAGGCTCTTCGCGAAGGTGTTCGCCCAGGTCGCGTTCTTGCCCGCAAGGTAACCGTCGAGTCCCTGAAATCCGACTTTATAACCATAAGTACCAGCTTTCCCTGGCCAGTACGGCGCGAACGAAGCGGCATAGGTCTCGACTTCAGGAGCCCACACAAAGGTCACGTACTTGCCCGCGAACTTGCTGACCACGCTGGTCACGTGATCCCAGGCCGACTTCCACAAGGCCGGCGTCACTCCGGTTGGCTTGCCGTCGTCAGTGCCCGTGGACCACGGATAGCCGGGCGCGTTCATCTCGTGGTCGAAAGTCAGCAGCACGGGATGGCCGAAGGCCCTGATCGACTCCCCGAATGCCTTCAGGTAGCTGTAGTACTTGTTGTCGGCAATCGCCTTCAGCGGGGTCGACGTGGCCATGTCGCAGGGGTTGCCGCACGAGTTCAGGACCAGGAAGCTTTCTATGCCCTTCTTCCAGGCCGCCTTGACCTGCGCCACCTGGAACTTCTCCGGCCAGCCGTAATACTGCACCGCGTACTCAGGCGCGACCGGGAAGGAGTAATCAAGGTTGTTCGCCGCCTGGAAGAGGCCGAACCGCACGGGTGCGGACGCGGTGGCCGGGTGGGCGCCCTGCGCCCCGGCGGTCCGGGTCGTGTCTGTCGCCGCCGCGGGCGTGCCTAGTGCGAGTGCGACCAGTCCTGCGGCGGCCAGTGCCGCAGTCACCGGCAGCGTCATCCTGTTCCGTGCCCAGCCGCGATGATCCAAGCCTGTCACTGCCCTCAGCCTCCCGTGAAAGTCGCAGTTTGCGATGCGTGCCCGGTTGGGGCAATTGAGCTTTGCCGACGCCGCCTATACGCCCGGCGCGACGAAAGACCAGGGTGCGCTGAAGACCTTGCAATGAAGTGACGGCAATCTTGGGAGAACCTTGAGGCACGGCACCGTGTGCGGCCCGATGATCGCGGCCGGCTCACGCGGAGGCGGCCCCGAGCTGGCGGGCCAGCGTCACAGGCCCTGCTTGGCTAGCCAGGCCAAGCACTGGTCAGCGACGTCGCGCCAGCCGGCGTCGATGGTGAGCGAATGGCCCCGGTCGGGGAATTCGGCAAGCTCGGTAACCGCATCGGAGTGCCGGTACTGCTTCAGGGTCGCCTTGGTGATGGCCTCTGGAACAGTGTGGTCACGGCCACCCATGACGAGCAGAAGCGGACCACGGCTCTGATTGCGGGTGTTGACCTTGGCGGGCGAGTGCAATTCGAAGTTCGCGGCCGCCGCCTCGAAGAGCGGACGTCCAGGTGCGGGTATGGCCCACCGACGGTACAGGGCGTCCGACTCGTCCTCGCTGATGGCATTGCCGAAGCTGTAACGAAACTGGTCAGCGGTTAGCGAGATGGCCCTGTGGCTGTTAGCCGGATTCTTGAATACCGGCAGCGTGGAGTGAAGCGAAGACAGCGGCAGCGGCAGCACGCCCTTGATCTGCGCCGCGTCAATCGCGATGGCACCCTCGCCGTAGCCCTCGCCGAGCAGCTTCTCGGCGATCATGCCGCCGAAGGAATGGCCGATGAGGACCGGTCGCGCGGATAGTTGCTCGATGACCTGCGCATAGTGGACGGTGACCTCGTCGATGCCGTGGTTGGCCAGAGCGTCCGGGTTGGCGCGGGCAGCCTCGACAGTGTCGGGCTCTCCCGGCCATCGGGGTGCGACCGGCTCATAGCCAGCATCGCGGAATACCTCCATCCAGGGCTCCCACGACGTGGCGTGCAGCCACAGGCCGTGGATGAAGACGACGGGGGTCTGCTCGGTGCTCATAGCAGTCAGTTCCTCTCCCTGCGCCGACGGGTTGTCATAGCGATCGTCGTCTGCGCTAGCGCCGCGTTGCTTCGGTCATGTGACTGACGTGGCGGACGCGCGCCTGTCGCTGCCAGGCTCAGTCACCTGACTCAAGCTGGTGGAGCCGGTCGGGTCATACCGTCGCGGGTATATACGCGCAGGCTCACATGGAGGACAGCATGGACTTCAACCTGGCCGGCCGGACCGCCGTGGTCACCGGGGGCAGCAAGGGCATCGGGCTGGCTGTCGTCGGCCGGCTCGCGGCCAGTGGCGCCCGGGTGGTTACGGGCGCGAAAAGCCGCTCGCCGGAGATCGATGCGCTGACCGGCGACGGTCAGGTGAGCTTCGCCGAGGTCGACCTGGCCGACCCGGACGGGCCAGGGCAGC
>JASHOL010000060.1 GCA_030041135.1 Streptosporangiaceae bacterium
GCGGCCGTCGCCATGGGGCTCGGGCCGCACGACGTCGCGACCGCGATGGCGCTCGCGGTACCCGCGGCCGGCGGCGTGCATCGGGCGTTCGGCACGGACGCGAAGTCCCTGCAGGTCGGGTTCGCGGTCGACGCCGGGATCCGGGCTGCGCGGCTGGCTGCGGCGGGGGCGCGCGCCAACCCGGCCGCGCTGGACGAGTGGATGGGCCTAGTCGGCGGTGATCCCGCCGCGCTCGACATGACCGGCCCGGCGGTGCCCGACGGCCTGGCCATCAAGCTCTATCCATGCTGCTACGCCATGCAGCGCCCGATCAGCGCGCTGAGCGAACTCGCGGACGGTCTCGACCCGGTGGATGTGGCCGCAATCCGGCTGCGCACCCCGGCGGCGACCGTGCAGCCGCTGATTCATCACCGCCCGGTCACCGGGCTGGAAGGCAAGTTCAGCCTGGAGTACGCCGCGGCTGCCGCATTGCTCGACGGCTACCCCGGCTTTGCCAGCTTCACCGACGCCGCGGTCCGCCGCGCCGCCGCCGTCCGGCTGGCCGGCCTGGTCGATACTCAGCTCGATCCCGGCGGCAGCTGGCTGCTGGACGGCGAGCTGGCCGCCGAGGTGCATGCCGCCGACGGTACCGTGCGGCGGTGCCGCCAGCGTTTCCCGCCCGGCTCGCCCGCCCGGCCGCCCACGAGCGAGCAGCTTCAGGCGAAGCTCACCGACTGCGTCCGCGGCCTGAGCACCGGCCCCGGCGAGTGGACCTGGGACAATGCCGCCGCGACCCTGCGCCGGCATCTTCCGGTCGGAGCATGACCGGCGGGACGGACGACGCGAGTCCGGTCACCCCTCGTTCCCCGCATGATCGGCGAAGTGGCGGCCGACCGCCGCGGCAGGAAAGGTGACCCGCATGCTTGCGCTGTCCGGCATCACCGTCGTCACGCTCGAGCAGGCGGTGGCGGCTCCGTTCGCCACCCGCCAGCTGGGCGACCTCGGCGCGCGGGTGATCAAGGTCGAGCGGCCGGGCGGCGGTGACTTCGCCCGCGGCTATGACACCGCCGCGGCCGGCCAGTCCAGCTACTTCGCCTGGTTGAACCGTGGCAAGGAATCGATCGAGCTCGACGTCAAGAGCGAGCACGGGCGGCGGGTCATGCGCGAGCTAGTCGCGCGGGCAGACGTGTTCGTGCAGAACCTGGCGCCTGGCGCGGCCGAGCGGGCCGGCTGCGGTGCCGCCGAGCTGACCGACCGCCATCCCCGGCTGATCTGCTGCTCGATCTCCGGGTACGGTCTCGACGGGCCATACGCGAGCAAGAAGGCCTATGACCTGCTGGTGCAGTGCGAGGCCGGAATGCTGTCGGTTACCGGCACGCCCGAGCAGCCATCGAAGGCCGGCATCTCCGTGGCCGACATCGCGGCTGGCATGTACGCATTCAGCGGCGTACTGACGGCGCTGTTCGAGCGGGAACGAAGCGGGCACGGGTCAAGCTTCGACGTCGCGATGCTCGACGCGCTTGGCGAGTGGATGAGCCAGCCGTATTACTACCACGTGCTGGGGGGTCACCCGGTCCGGCGGACCGGAGCACGGCACGCCTCGATCTCGCCCTACGGCCCGTACTCGGCGGCCGACGGCCAGGTGTTCATCGGCCTGCAGAACGACCGCGAGTGGGCGGTGCTCTGCGAGCAGGTGCTGCGCCGCCCCGACTTGATCGCGGACGCGCGGTTCGCCACCAACCCCGACCGGCTGGAGCACGACGCGGATCTGACCCTCCTCATCGAGGAAGCGCTGGCCGCCCTGCGGTGCGACGACGTCACCGCGCTGCTGGACGAGGCCGGAATCGCCAGCGCCCGGATGCGCACGCCCGCCGAGTTCGCCACGCATCCGCAGCTGGCGGCGCGCGACCGCTGGCGGGACGTCGACTGCCCTGGCGGGCGGGTCCGCGCGCTCCTGCCGCCGGTGACCGTGCCGGGCCGTGAGGCCGCTATGGGTGCGATCCCGGCGGCCGGAGAGCATACCGCGTCGATCCTGGCCGAACTCGGGCTTGCGCCCGGCTAGGTAAAAGCCGGGCGGCCAACGCGCATGAGTGCGCCGATACGGGCGATTATTGAATGGAGGCCGGCTCTTGCACCCGCGGCAGGCGGTCGGCGACAACCTGGGGCAGGTGGAGGTTAGCCGTGGACATCGGCCCGGCGCTGGCTGAGGCGCGGACTAAGGCCGGAATGACCATCGAGGACGTGAGCGAGCGGACCCGGATCCGAGGCAAACTCATCCGTGACATCGAGCATGACGATTACTCGGCATGCGGCGGGGACTTCTATACCCGCGGTCACATCCGCGCCATCGCCAAGGCGGTCGGCGCCGATCCGGCGCCTTTGATCGAGCAGTATGACGGCAACGCGGCCGCGGCGGCGGCTCCCCCGGCCGTGCCCGATCCCGAACCGGTAACTAAGCCGCAGTCCACGTGGCCGAGCACGAGAGACTCCTCCAGGACGACACCGTGGGCGGAGCCCAGGCGGACGCTGCGCCTGGGACGCTCGGCTAGCCGGGAGCCGGCGGCCGGCAGCCAGCCGGGGCCTGGCGGGGAGGCCGGGATTGACAGCGATTCTGGGGCAGGCGGGGAGCCCGGCGCGGACGATGAACCTGGGGTAGGCGCGGAGGGTCGGGCCGACCGCGATCAGGAGAACGGCGGGCAGCCGGAGAACGGCGGGGAGCCCAGGATCGGCGGTGAGTCGGCCGTAACCCAGGAGCCGACGGCCGGCGGTGCGTCGGCCGTAACCCAGGAGCCGACGGCCGGCGGTGAGTCGGCCGTAACCCAGGAGCTGCGCGCCGGCTGGCAGCAGACGCCGTTTCATGGGACGGCACTAGGACGGCAATCCGCGGCTCAGGCATCCGATGGCCAGGCCCGGCTGGAGGTCGCCGCCGACCGGCTGCGGCAGTCGGCGGGAAACGTGCGCCGGGTCGGCGCAGATGCGTACCGCCAGTCGGTTCCGCGCGTCCGCCAGGCCGGTGCCGATGCCTACCGCAGGACCGCCCCGCAGGCGCGCCGAGCTGGCGAGCAGGCGCGCCGAGCTGGCGAGCAGGCCGTTCGGCAGGCAGCACCATGGGCGCGCCGCGCTACGACTGGCGTCTACGACCGGGTGGCGCGCCTGCGCACCGCCGACCGGAGATGGAGCGTGGTGATCGGCGCATCGGTAATCGTGCTCGCGGGTCTCATCATCGTGATAAACGCGCTCGTTTCCGCGTCGTCGGCCGCGTCGGGCCATGCAGCGTCCGGGGTCAGGCGCCCGGCGTTGTCGAGCTCCGCGCCGCGCCGGCCGGCGCACGCGACTCGGCCCTCGAGTGCCGGGCACGCTCGCTCCCAGGCCCCTTCGGCTCATCTTGCGAGTCCGCAGGCCGGCCCGTTGCAGCCCGTTAGCGTGGCCGCATTCGGCCCCGGCGGTACTGCGCAGGGGGACAATCCGCAGCAGGCATCCCTGGCGCTCAGCGGCCAGGACGGCGGCTGGCACACGAACTGGTACGCGACGGCGAGCTTCGGCAACCTGCAGTCAGGCACCGGACTGCTGCTCGACTTGGGCCGGTCCGTGACCGTCACCCGAGCCAGGATCGACCTCGGCCCGGCGGCCGGCGGCGCACTTGAGTTGCGCGCCGGGAACCAGCCGGTCCTATCCGACCTGCTGCCAGTGGCCAGGTCAGCGGATACGGGCGGCACGCTCACGCTTGCTCTAAGCCACCCGGTGGCCGCCCGCTACTTGCTGATCTGGTTCACGAGATTGCCACCGGACAACGCCGGCACGTACCAGGCGACGATCTACCACGTGAACCTGACCGGCTCCAGTTGAGCGAGCGCGTCAGCCTAGGCCGGCGACCACGTCCATCGCCAGGCCGAGTGTAGTCAGGCGGTCGGCTAGCGTCTGGCCGGCTGGGTAGAGCCTGACGGTATTGACTCCAGCGTCGCGCCACGCGCGCAGCCGGGCTGCGACCATTCCGGTCGTGCCGATCAGGGTTGTCGCCAGGACCATGTCGTCGGTGACAAGGGCGGCAGCGCCGTCGCGGTCGCCCGCTTGCCAGCGACGCAAAATCTCGCCGGTCACGTCTGACCACCCCTGGCGGCTGTAGGCGGCGTTGTAGAAGTTGGTCTCGGCGGTGCCCATGCCGCCGATGCTGAAGGCCAGCTCCCTCTTGCGGCTTGCGACGTGCCCGCGCATGGCGTCTTCGTCATCGAAGATGGCGACCTCGGCGCCCTGGCAGACGTCGAGGTCGGCGCGGGTCCGTCCGGCTGCGGCCAGGCCGGAGTCGAGGTGGCGGAAGTAGGCATCGGCGCCCTCCGGAATGAAGCTCGTACCGAGCCACCCATCGGCGGTCTCGCCCGTGAGCTGCAGCATCCTGGGTGACAGCGCGGCGAGGTAGATCGGGATGCCGCCGCTAGGGGGCATCGACAGCCGCATCGGACGCGCCGGTCCTGGCAGCGGTATCCGGACCGCCGTGCCCGAGAATCTGATCTTCTCGCCCGCGAAGGCCTGCCTGATGACCTCGATGCTCTCGCGCATCCGGGTCAGGGGCCGGTCAAACGGCACGCCGTGCAGACCCTCGATCACTTGCGGGCCAGACACGCCGAGCCCGAGCAGGAACCGGCCCTGTGACAGCTCGGCCAGGGTCAGTGCAGCCTGCGCGATGGCGACCGGGCTGCGGGTGCCGAGCTGGATGATGCCAGAGCCAAGCCGGATCCGGCTGGTGCGGGCGGCCAGATAACCAAGGACAGACGGCGCGTCCGATCCCCATGCCTCGGCGACCCAGCAGACGTCCAGCCCGAGCTTCTCTGCTTCGATCGCGAACTCGAGTGCCTGCCGGGAGTTGCGGGAGACTTCAATGGAGGTAGCGGTGCGCATCAGTCCTGAGCTTACGATCGAGATGCAGGGCCTGCGGGACTCGCGCGGCGGTGCGAGGCGGACCCTCAGGACAGTTCAGGCGGATCGTGATGCCAACGACTGGCACCGTCATCTCGCTGACGGGCGTAACTGCGATGGTGCTGCTCACGGCGGTAGCCGTGCTCGGCATCCTGGTCAATCGCCAAGTCCGCCTGCCTGGGCTGCCCAGGTTCGCCAGCCTCAGCCTGCATCGGTACGTCTCGTTGCTCGCGCTCGCCTTCCTCGCCCTGCATATCCTCACTGCGGTACTCGTCTCCTACGCGGGGATCGGCGTCGCCGCGGCGATCATCCCGTTCGCGTCCGCCGGTGACCGGCTGTGGATCGGCATCGGCGCGATCGCGTCCGACCTGATGCTGGCGCTCGTCGCCACAAGCCTGCTGCGCAGCCACGTCGGCCGGCGGACATGGCGGGCGCTGCACTGGCTCGCCTACGCCTGCTGGCCCGCCGCGATGGCACACAGCATCGGCATCGGCAGCGGCATGCGAGCCGGCCGCCTGCTCGACCTCGCTATCGCGTGCATGCTCGCGGTCCTGGCCGCGGCGGCCTGGCGGGTGGTCGCGACGGTGCGCGGGCCCAGGGGCCGTCGGCGCGCCCCGTTCATCCTGGCGCGTGCCCCCGCCGCCGTGCCCGCTGCGCCCGCCGGGAACCAGCCGAGCACCCTGCGCCTGCGGGTCGACCCCATCAGCTGCATCGGTCACGGCCTGTGCGCCGAACTGCTGCCCGAGCTCATAACCCTCGACCAGTGGGGCTACCCGCTGCTCGCCGACGGTCACGTCCCCGCCTACCTGGCCGGGCGGGCCCGGAGAGCGGTCACGGACTGCCCGGCCCTGGCGCTCCGGCTGGACAGATCCGACGTGACTGACGTTGCCGATGCGGGCGTGACCGACGTGGCCGCCGCGCAGCCTGGCGCATAGCCGCGGACTACGATGCGGCCTATGCGGTTCGCCATCTCGATCCCCCAGTTCTATGCCGACGGTGACTTCAACCCCGATGCTTACCGCTCCTACTTCGCCAGGGTGGAGGAACTCGGCTATGACAGCGCGTGGGCGCAAGAGGGAGTCTTCGGGGCGAGCCCGCAGCTTGCCCCGCTGGAGGCGATGACGTACGCCGCGGCGTGCACGCGCCGGATACGGCTCGGGTGCGTCGTGTTCGTATCAACGCTGCACAGCCCGGTGCATCTGGCCAAGAGCCTCAGCACGCTCGACCAGATGAGCCGCGGCAGGCTCGACATCGGCATAGGCACCGGCGGTAAGGCCAGGCCGTTTGCCGCGTTCGGCATCAGCCAGGACCGGTACGTGGCCAGGTTTACCGAGGGCCTGGCGCTGATGAAGGCACTGTGGACCGAGCCGAGGGCTACCTTCGACGGGGAGTTCTGGCAGCTCAGGGACGCTGCGATGGAGCCCAAGCCGTTCCAGAAACCGCATCCGCCCGTCTGGTTCGGCGCCAACGGCGAGCCTGCCCTGCGCCGGGCGGTCCGCCTCGGGGACGGTTTCTTCGGCGCGGGCTCGACGCCCACCGCCAGGTTTGCCGACCAGGTGCGCATCGTGCTTGACGCGCTGGCTGAGACCGGCCGGAGCCCGGGCAGTTTCCCCATCGCCAAGCGCGTTTACATCGGCGTCGACGATGACGCGGCCCTGGCACGGGAGCGCGTGAACGCCGCGATGGAGCGGGTGTACGGGCGGCGCGTTCCTGACATCGAGGCGGCGGCCATTGCCGGAACCCCCGCCGACTGCGTCCGCGAGGTGCGCGCGGTCGCCGACGCGGGCGCCGAACTCGTCCTGTTCACCACGGTGTTCGAGCCGGCCCAGCAGGCCGAGCGCCTGGCGGCCGAGGTTATCCCGCGAGTGCACGCGGCCGGCTGACCACCGGCCATCGGGTTCGGCGCTCTTCGCCCGTCTGGCCCACGCCAGCCGGCTGACCGCCCGGCCGGCGCGGCCTCGAACGTGCTTCGCCGCGCTACTCCGCGCCGATGCTGGCGACCGTGGACCCCATCGGGGCCATCGGGTCGAGGCCGAGCTTCCGGTGATCCCAGGACCGGATCCGCTGCGGAACGAGCTTGACCACGATGCGCTTGTTCATCATGAGCTCCACGATCGGCCGCGCATCCTCGGCATAGGGCGCCGTATACCGCTCGTACACGCTGATCGCGGCCGCCCAGTACTCGTCGCCGTCGGCTTCCTCGAGGATCGTGCCTGTGCCTTCTAGCGAGACGCCGCGCAGCGTGTCGTAGGTGTCGCCAGCCTCGACCATGAAGACCATCCGCGGGTCCCTGCGCAGGTTCACCGCCTTCTGGGACTTCGCCTTGGTCTCGATGTAGACAGCATCACCGATCAGGCCGTACCACATCGCGACGACGTGAGGCATTCCGCCCGGCCCGATGGAAGCGACCGTGGCGGTCCGGCTGCGCCGCAAGAAGCTAGCTACCTCGACCGGCGTCATGACGATCTTCGCGCGCTGATTCGTGCCCATACGACTCCTGGTCCCGGTTGCAGTATTGTCTCCCGCGCGCCACCGGATCCGCCGCGGTCCGGCGCGGAATCCGAAGCTCCCCGCCGCGCAACGCCGGGAAGGGCCCGGCGCCAGGCCTCGCCCAGCGACCGGTCAGCTGTGGCCGGCGACGAGAGCGGAAACGATGGCGAGCACGAACGAACTAGTGGCGGCGGTCACGTGCAGCGTGAGGAGCCGCCCGGAGAACGGCCACGCGGCTGAGACCTTGCGCCGCCGGTCCAGGCTGTTGCGCGCCTGCCACGCGAGGCCGAGGGCGATCGTGACCACCGCGATCCCGACCGCTGTCCAGGCCATTGGCCGGGAGTGGACGAACGTGAACATGGCCCAGAAAGCCAGCCCGGTAATGGCCAGCGCCGGATGGGCGAATTCCAGCAATGGGTGCTCCCCCGGCGGCGTGGCGACTCTGGCGTGCGGAACCGGTGGGGGCTTACCTTCCGCCGTAAGCGGAATCGCGCCGACCGTCGCCGAGGCGGCCCCGGCCGGGTGGGCCGTGAGCGAGGGCTGGATGGCCGGAACCTTAGGGCCGAGCGCGCCCTCGGCGGCGAGCCGCCGGGCCGCTCCGCCGGCCCGCAGCAGGGTCAAGCCCGCGCCGGCCGTGGCGAACCACAACACAAGCACGACAATCGCCAAGACCGCTCTCCTAGCTACCTCTCGCTCTGGATACAGGCAGCAGGCTAGCCGACTACAGGTCGTAGGTGAGCTGCCGGGGTTGCCGGCCTCGTGATTTGCGTGGCGGGGCGAGGATCATGCGGCCGGCAGCGACCTGCCGGGCCGGCTGAGCCCGCGGGCCCGGCTCGCCCGGCCCCGCATTCAGCGCCAAGTCCGAGCCGATTCCGCGCCGCTTTCGCGCGGTTTCCGTGCCCCGAGCCGGGCCAGCCGTCCTGACACGCCAGTGGCCCGTGTGACGAACGAGACTTTGACGTATTTCACTCTCCGCACTCGCCCGGCGACCTGCGGCAACGGCTGAAACATAGCCAACGTGTCTTTGAGCTGCACTGATCACTTATAGTCATCATTCGGTTCGCCCTTGTAGTATCGCGCGCATGGAGTCCATGCTGTGCCGCGTGCTCATCGACCGTAGCGCTGAGCTTGCTGCGCTGACCGGCGCGCTTGAGGCGGCAGCCGAGGGGCACGGCGGCACGGTATTCGTCACCGGCGATGCCGGGATAGGAAAGTCCAGGCTGGCGCGAGACCTGTCGGTCCAGGCCGCCGCCCTGGGCTTTCACGTACTCACCGGGCGCGGAACGGAATCGACGGTGCCGGTTCCGTACCGCCCGGTTGCCGAGGCTCTCATGGGAGCCGCGCGCGACGGCGTAGACCCCGATTCTCGTGGCCTCGCCCAGTACCGGGCTGCGCTCGGCGCGCTGGTGCCCGAGTGGAGCGAGCCAGGCGACAGCGGTGCCGAGATCTCGCCGGTCATCCTCGGCGAGGCCGTCCTCCGCGTTCTGGCGCTGCCGGGCTGGCGGGGCGGCCTGCTCGTCCTTGAGGACCTGCACTGGGCCGACCCGGAGACACTGGCAATCGTGGAGTACCTCGCGGACAACGTCAGCTCCAGCAACGTGCTCTGCGTGATCACGCAGCGCGACGCCGGCGGTTCAGCGTCGGCCGACTTGCTCCAGGCCGCCACGGCCAGGCGAGTCGCGAGCCGAGTCGAGGTTCCACGGCTGACGCAGGGAGCAGTCGGCCAGATGGCGGCCGCCTGCCTGAACGTCGAGGACGTGCCGGCCGACGTCCGCGGCCTGCTGGCCGACTGCGACGGGCTGCCGTTCGCGGTCGAGGAGATCCTCGCCGCAGCCGTCTCGTCCGGCGAGCTGGTGCGGGGTGAGCAGGGCTGGCATGTCAACAGCGACGTCTCGACCGGCGTGCCCGACTCGATCGTGGGCTCGGTGCGCAACCGGCTGGCGGCATTGGGCCCGGCGGTCACAAACGTCATCGTGTCGGCGGCGATCCTGGGCAAGCAGTTCGACTGGACGCTCCTGCCGAGGGTGGCCAGCGTGTCCGAGGCAAGGGTGCTGGAGGCGCTGCAGCGGGCGCGCGAGGTGCAGCTCATCGAGCCGGTCGGTGCCGACTCGGGCCGGTTCAGGTTCCGGCACAGCCTGACCAGGGACGCGATCGTGTCGAACCTGCTCCCCCCGGAGCTGGCCGCCCGGTCCGCTGCGGCCGCGGATGCCATCGACGAGGCACACCCCGACCTGCCCGGCGAGTGGTGCGAGCTCGCTGCCGAACTGCATGCGGCGGCCGGAGAGCCAGGGGCGGCGGCCCGTCTCCTGCTCGTGGCGGGCCGTCGCTCGCTGCGCCAAGGCGCGATCAGCAGCGCGATTGCGGCGCTCGAAGACGCTCGCAAGCTGCTGGCCACGTCGCCGCGCCCGGAGCCAGAGGTTGACCTCGAGATCGACGAGGTGCTGACCGAGGCACAAGCACTGGCCGGCGACTACGACCAGCTCGTGCCGGTAGCCGATGGCCTCGTTGCCAGGCTCGCGGCTTCCGGCGCCGATCCCCGGCGGCAGGTGCTGACCATGCTGAGAGTCGCCAGCACCAGGCCGGAGGATCATCTGAGTGCGGCGATCACGCAGCTGTCGGCCGCGAAGGACATCGCGGGCACGCTGCAGGACGTCGAGCTTGCCAGCAGGATCGACGCCGTGTCGGCCCGCTGCGCGCTGGCCGGAGGCGAGCTGGACCGGGCCGAGGAGCTGGCGCGGCGCGCGCTCGCATCGGCCGAGAGAGCCGGGTACTCGGGGTGGGCGGCCGAGGTCGGGTTTGCGTCGCTTGAGGTCATCGGACGACGGGAGCGCATGCGCAAACTCCCGGCGGCGCGCGAAGCGTTCGAGCACGCGCTCCAGATCGCTGACAGGACGGAACGAGGGGTGCTGCGGATCAAGGCGCTCCACGAGCTCGGCACGATCGAAATGCTGGAAACCGGGTCGGCAGAGCGGTTGATACAGGTACGCGAGCTGGCCCACCATGCCGGAGTGCTCTCCACGGCCACCTTGATCGAGCTCCAGCTCGCGAACCTCTGGAGCCTGGGCGGCGACCTGGACCGGGCGCTCGTCGCGGCCCGGCAGTCTGAGCGGTCCGCCGCCCAGCTGGGCATAGCCCGGCTGGAGGCGATGGGCCTTGTCCTCCAGGCCAACGTCCACGCGATCCGGGACGAGCGGCAGCTGGCGGAGCGGGCAATCCACCGGGCAGAAAACGTGATCGATGACCCGGAGATCCTGTTCACCATCTGGGGTCAGTCCAGGGTGCTGGTCGCCCTCTTCCGCGACGACCTGCCGCGGGCAACCAAGGCGAGCCAGACGGGAATGGCGTTCAGCCGGCAGGCCAAGACGTCGCCGGCGCGCGCGCAGAACTTCTACTCGGCGCTGCAGTCGCCGGTTCTGGCTCCCCGGCGAGCCTGGGGGCTGTATGTCTTGCTGCAGACGGTATGCGGTGACGGGGGCCGGAAAGCGATCGAGGAGGCGACGGGCTCTAACGTCGCCGTGAGCTGGAACAAGGGCTGCCTGGCCTACGCCGAGGCGGTCCTCGATGGACGTGACGGCCACGCCGAGCAGGCCGCCAAGCTGGCCCGCGAGGGCAGTGAGCATTTCGCACCTTTTGCCCCATGGTGGAACCACCTCGCCCGCAGGCTGGTGGCTCCAGCCGCGCTGGAAGACGGATGGGGCGAGCCGGTCGCCTGGATGCGGGAGGCCGCGGCCGAATTCGACGCGACATCGCATGATCGGCTTGCGTCGGCGTGCCGGGGGATCCTGCGCCGAGCCGGGGAGCGCGTGCCGAGATCCGGGCGCGGCAGCGCGCAGGTCCCGGCGCAGATGCGCCGGCTCGGCATTACCAGCCGGGAGATGGATGTCTTCCTGCTCGTAGCACGAGGTTATTCGAACACAGAGATCGCTAGCAGGCTCTATATCTCGCCGAAGACCGTGGAGACTCACGTCGCCAGTCTCGTCGCCAAGACCGGTCAGGCAGGGCGCCGCGAGCTCGTCGCTCACGCTGCCCGTTTTGCCCAGTCGTGACCTGGCGGTTTGTCCGTGTGAACCAAAGTGTTAACCCAGGTGATCCTGGGACTGGGTTTAACTCAGGTGGCCGCTCGCAGTAGCTCAGGATCTGCCCGATGCGCCAGGCGGGTCAATCAGCGAGTCTTACTGCTGGGTAACACCAACCACCACCCGGCCCCCCAACCGGCAGACCCCCGAATGCAATCGGTTGCGGCTGGCGGAGCCCAGGCCAGACGAGGAGGACCCGTGACTGTCGACACCCCGGTAGACGTGACGGTTCATGAACATGTCCAGGCCAGTGAGAACCTCACCCGATTCGAAGACGAAGCCATCCCGTACATGCGGCAGATGTTCCCTGCTGCCCTCAGGCTGACCCGCGATCGCTGCGATGCCGAGGACCTCATCCAGGAGACCTTCGCCCGCGCCTACCTGAAGTTCCACCAGTTCACCCCAGGCACCAACCTGAGGGCGTGGCTACACCGCATCATGTTCCACACGTTCTACAGCACCTGCCGCAAGCGGCGGACGCGGCCCGCGGAGACGCTGACAGGCGATCTCCTGGACGCGGTCGATTCCCAGCCAGGACGGGCGGCTCAGGGCCGCTCAGCCGAGGACGAGGCCATCGACAACCTGGCCAGCTCGCGGGTGATGCGGGCGCTGGGCGAGTTGCCCGACTGCTTCAAGACGGTCCTCTACCTTGCCGACGTGCAGGGCTACCGGTACAACGAGATCGCCGAGATCATGGGCACCCCGATCGGAACCGTCATGTCGCGGATCCACCGCGCACGGCACATGCTCAGGACGAAGTTGCTCGGCCAGGCCAGGCCGCAGGCCGAGGCGGGCACGGTCACGGCAGACACAGGCGCGGCAGTTACGGGCGCACCAGGCACAGGCGAGCCGGCGCTGCGCGAGGTAGCGCCGCTGCCGGAAGCCGAGTCAGCCGCTGGCGTCGTCCCGGCCCCGGCGACTAAGGCAATCGTGCAGGCCACGGCGAGCAGCGCCAGCGTGCCGGAGATTCAGGAACGGCTCGCGGCCTGACGAGCGAGCGCCGTGTCCAGGCTCCGGGTTGCGCGGTTGGCATCCTCCGAGGTCAACCGAGACCATGCGGAGCCCGGCCGAGGCGGGCAGAGCCCCGGGAGCGGGGGTGCCAGGCTGGTTCACCGGCCCGGCACCCCCGCGTTTCTGCCCCGCCGGCGTGGCGGTCCCGGCCACAGTCGCCGATAGGATTTGTGGCTTGTGACGGAGAAGACCGATCTCGAGCAGCCAGCCGCGTTTCATCAGCGGCCGTTCCAGCCGCCGCCCGGCGCGATGGACCTGCTGCTGATACGCCACGGCCAGTCGGAGGCGTACGTCGACGGCTCCCCGTTCGCCCTGGTGGACGGGCACGGCGACCCGCCATTGTCCGGGCTGGGCATGGAGCAGGCCCGCCGCGTCTGTTCCCGGCTGGCCCGAGCCCGCATCGACGCCATCTACGTGACGCCCCTGCGCCGTACGGCGCAGACCGCCGCGCCGCTGGCTCAGGTGCTCGGCCTGCAGCCCGAGGTCGAGCCCGGCTTGCGCGAGGTCTACCTCGGCGCGTGGGAGGGCGGTGAGTTCCGCAAGCGGGTAGCGGAAAACCACCCGATCAGCCAGCGGATGCACGCCGAGCAGCGCTGGGACGTCATTCCCGGTGCGGAGTCCAGCGATGCGCTGGCCGGCCGGGTCAGGGATGCCATCGTACGGCTGGCGGCGACCCATCCTGGTGAGCGGGTCGCGGCGTTCACCCACAGCGGCGTGATCGGGCAGGCGCTCGCCTTGGCGGCCGGATCGCGGCCGTTTGCGTTCATCGGAGCTGAGAACGCGTCGATCTCGCGGGTTGTCATCAGCGGCGACCAGTGGATCGTCCGGGGCTTCAACGACACCGCGCACCTGGTGGATCCCGCCTGACGAGCGCTACCCGAACGGTCGCTGGCCGTGCAGGCTGGCGATGTAGCGCTCGGCCGAGCGCCGGATCGCCTGCGGGCCTTCGCCGACCACGTTCCGGCCCCACCAGCCGCCGTATATCCGGTCGAAGCGGAACCCCTCGACGCGCGCGACGATGTCCCTGATCGCGGCCTCATCGAGCGGAATCAGGTTCGGATAGCTCCACATGAAGCTGACCCAGTCGCGGTCGGGCACCACGGTGATCGTGTCCCCGGTCAGCAGCGCGCCGCGGCCAGCCGATCCCTCCGGCCAGTGCAGGACGGCCGCGCCATCAAAGTGCCCGCCGATCCGCTTGACCGTGACGCCCGGTACCGGCTCGGCCGTCTCGTCGAACAACTCGATCCGCGGCGACGGGCGCTGAATCCACTGCTCGTCAGCCCGCGGAATGAGAATCCGCGCGTCGAACGCGTCCGCGATCTCGACATGGACGCCGTAGAAATGGGGGTGGGACATGGCTATCGCGTCGATCCCTCCGGCCTGGAGGATCTGCTCTCGCGCGGCGTCATCGATCAGGGAGACGCAGTCCCACAGCACGTTGCCGCCTGGCGTACGGACCAGCAACGCGCGCTGCCCAATGGCGAACGAGGGCTCGACCCCCACGCCGGTCAGCCCTGGCTCCTCCTCGCGGAGCACGACCGCATGGTCGCCTGCCAATTCGGCCATCGTGGTCCAGCGCTGGCCGCCCCAGCCGACATACTGGCGCTCGTCCGCGCAGATCGCGCACTCGGCCGGCGGCTCGGCGGACTCGGCTTGCTGCACGCCGCACGTGGCGCAGATCCAGGCTGCCAACGCTGTCTCCTCCCGTGCCGACCGCGGCCGAACAGCCGCAGGCTACGGAGATGACCGTACTAGTCCACGCGATTGCGTCGTCTGCCGCGCTGCGCTGGCGTGGGGTCCGTCATCACGCCGGCGCTCTAGCGCACGTGGTCAGCGGCAAGTCTCGGCTCTGCCGTACAGCGATGCGCCTTGGTGCCGGTGTCGGCTCGCTACGATCGCGGGGTAATGCCCGAGAAGGACGATCCCCCCGGCCCGGCCCGGAATCTGACCCGCCGGGCCTGGAGTGCGTCCTGGTCAGGGACGATTCGGCTGGTCGAGCCGTGGTTCGCTCCGTTCGCGCTGGTGAACGGGGCCGCCCTCGGCCTGACACCGATCTTGCTGCCTGTCGTTGCCAGCCGATACGGAGTCGGCCATGTCGGCCTGGTAATGGGGGCGTTCAACCTTGGCGCGCTGGCCGCCCCGGCCGTGGGCAGCCTCGCCGACCGCTACCAAGCTCACCGCATCCTCGCCGTGACGTGTGCCGTCGCGGCCGCCGTCTCGCTCTGGCTGTTCCCGCTGGCCGGCGCGGCCTGGCAGTTGCCGCTCGCGCTGGCCGACGGCGCGGGCTTCGCCGGCGCCGTCACGATTGCGAACCTGCTGATCGTCGAGCGCCGGGCCAAGGCCGAGTGGAACCCGCGGTTCGCCTCGCTTGAGGCGGTCCTGAGCGTCGGTCAGGGCGCTGCCCTGCTGCTCGCAGCCTGGCTGACCGGGCTGAGTGCCCGCGAGGGCTTGCTAATCGGCGCAGTGGTGCCGGCCGCCGCCATTCCGCTATCGCTGATGCTGATCCCCCGTGTCCCGGCCGCGACGGCTGGCCAGCCCGCGCCACAGCCCAGGCCAGGGCCAGCGTCGGCCGGCCACCACCTCGCGTCGGCCGGACGCACTGGTGAGTGGGGCCCGGCGAGCCCGTCGCGCGCGCATTACCTCGCGCACCGGCGGCCGTTCTCTGGCATACCCGGCCTGCTCGGCAGCGGCTTCGGCTGGCTGCTGGCGGCCTGGATACCCGCCTATGCCGGAACCGCGATCTTGTTTGCGCTCTACCCGGTGCTATTCCAGCACGCGTACGGGGTTGCGCCCGGCAGTTCGGCCCTGGCGTTCGCGGTCATCGTCTTCGTGAGCCTGCCGCTGTTCCCCAGCGCGGGCCGGGCGTGCCAGCGGCGGGGAGCCGCCGCCGCCATGGCAGGCGGCCTCGGCGCGCGAGTGATCCTGCTCGCGGCGCTCGCGGTGTTCGCCGCGGTCGGTCACCTGCCCGCTGTGCTGCCACTGGCCGCCTTCGCGGGCATCATGTTTGCCTGGTCGTTCCTCAGCGTCGCCGCGCCCGAACTTACCGCTCAGCTCGTGCCGGGCGCCCTGGGCGATGCCCAGGGCCTGCTCAGCGCCAGCAGCGGCGCGGCCGGGCTGGTCGGCTCGGTCGTCGGCGGGATCGCGGCCAGCCACTGGGGCTATCCCGCCGCGCTCGCGATCGGTGCCGGCGCTGTGGCCGCCGGACTTGCGGTCTTCTCGGTGACGACGATGCGCCGCCGCGGCGCGGCGGCATCCTGATCGGACCTGGACCCGACTCAGTACGCGGGGCCGTACTGGTCCTCCGGCGCTATCGTGTCGGCCATCAGCGCCCGGTAGCGCCCGGCGGCCATCCGGGCGACGAGCACTTCGCCAAGAGCCAGCGCCGCGAAGAAGAGGATCACGACGCCAGTGCCGTAGAAGAAGCCGAGTGCCTCGAGAAAGCGCATGGTCGGCGGGCCGAACATGGCTCCGCGGCTCGTCACCGGCGTGCCGGGCGCAATCGAGCCGCTGGGTCTCGCCAGCGCGATGACTGGCACTCCGATGACGAACCAGATTCCGCCCAGCACGGCCAGGAACGCCGCCGCCGGCGCGACCCGATCTGAGAAGACGACAAACAGGCCGCCGAGTAACGCCGCCGCGCCCGGCACGACGGAGAGCCAGAGCCGACCCGATGTGTAGGCCCACGCCTTATCCGGGGTGTAGGCATAGCCGAAATAGGGGCCAACGAACGGGACGAGGGCTCCCCAGGCGCCGAGCAGCATCAGCAGCGTGCCGCTCACCCGCCCGCGGTTGGCCAAGGCCGCACTGGTCATGGTGACACCTCCCTGTTCGGATGAGGTAGCAGGCCAGGTACCCGCCTGACGCCGGCTATGCCCTCACCTGGACATCGCGCCGGCGGCTGCCCGCCGTTTCTGCCGCTAAGACGCCGTTGTCGCGCAGTCGCCCCAACCAGCTGAGCGCGGCCTCGCAGACGTCGGTGGGCACGCCGAGTTCGCGCAGGACCTCGCGGCTCGCCGTCACCTCGGGGATCCGGCGCGCAGCATGCGTCAGCGAGCCCTCGATGAGCCGGTCGACCAGCGCGGGCCCTCCCGGCCCTAGCTCGGCGGCCATCTGGTTTCTGACCCACTGCTCGCATCCGGCGGCGCGCCCGGCGGCGGCGGCCTCAAGGGTGACCGCGGCCAGGCCCTTCATGAACACGCTGCGGATCAGCTTGCGGTCCGCCGCCGCCCCCACCGGCTCGGTCAGCACCTCGACTGGGGCGGCGAGCGGGCGGAACGCGCCGGCGAGGAAGGCCGCTCCCGGCCCGGACGCGAGCAGCGGGGTCGCCGCGCCGTTACGGCCGACGGGAGCAAGAACGGCGACGTCGGCCATCATGATCCCGGTGGCGGCCAGGGCGCGCTCGACGGCCCGCTTGTCCGCCGCCGACGCCGAGTTGAAGTCGGCGAAGCAGCCACCAGCGCGCATCGCCCGGGCCGCCTCCGCCGCGGCACCGGGC
>JASHOL010000061.1 GCA_030041135.1 Streptosporangiaceae bacterium
GCGATGAAACAGTCGGTGCTGGCTGAACCGGCAAGGCTGGTGATGCGTTCCTGGGAGAGCGACGCGTCAGGGACGCGTCGCCCGGCTTGTGCGGTCAGCCGGACTGACCGCGGCCGGCCAGCTTCCGAGGGGAGCATCGCATGCCGTTCAGTCATCGCGTGGCCGCTGCGATCGCAGCAGCTGGGGCCATAACGACCGTCGTGCTCGCGACGGCGCCTGGAGCGGAGGCGTCGTCGATGGGAACGTCCGCATTTATTAGCCAGTTCACGAGCATCCGAACGATCAAATCTACGGTGCCCGCGAACGGCGACCAGAACCCGTACGGCGTCTTCGTAGTTCGTCACAGCATCGGCCGCCTCCAAAAGGGCGACGTGCTCGTCAGCAACTTCAACGACAAGGCCAACGATCAGGGCACGGGCAGCACGATCGTGCAGATCAGCCCGAGCGGCCACCGGACCCTGTTCGCGCACATCAACGCGGCCACGCTTCCCGGCCGGTGCCCAGGCGGAGTGGGCCTGACAACCGCACTCGAGGTGCTGCCGGGCGGCTGGGTCGTAGTGGGCAGCACGCCGTCCAAGAACGGGATGGCCGCGACGGCCAAGGCGGGCTGCCTGATCGTGCTGAACCGCAACGGCAAGGTCGCCGAGACCTTCAGCGGGCATGGCATCAATGGCCCGTGGGACGCGGCCATGGCGTCCTTCGGCCCGGTTGTCGACCTGTTCGTCGACAACGTGCTCAACGGCACGGTGAAGGCTAACGGCAACGTTGTCGACGGTGGCACCGTGCTGCGGCTGACGCTGCTGGTGAGCAGCCGTTACGCGCCCCGGTTGGTCCGAACGACCGTGATCGGTTCTGGCTTCGCCGAGCAGACGAACGCGACGGCGTTCGTGCTCGGTCCTACCGGCCTCGGGCTCGGCCGCCACGACACGCTATACGTGGCGGACACGCAGAACTCCACGATCACCGCGATCCGCGGCGCCCTGTTCCGGATGCACAGCGCCGGCACCGGCACCCCGGTGACCTCCGGCGGGAAGCTGAACATGCCGCTCGGAATGGCGATCGCGCCGAACGGTGACATCCTCACCGTGAACGGCGGCGACGGCAGGATCGTCGAGACCACTCCGGCCGGGAAGCAGATCGCGGCCCGGTTCCTGGACCGGACTCCCCCGGCACCGATTGGCGCGGGAGCCCTGTTCGGCCTGGCCGTGGCCCCGAACGGCAGCGGCATCTACTACGTCGACAACGACACCAACACGCTGCGCCTGCTCCACTGACTCGCGGCCGTCGCGGCACCGGGGCGCGGGCGGGCAGCAAGACTGACCGTCCGCGCCCCACTGCAGCCTTAGGGGAACGAGGGGTCTGCATCGCGCCGCACGTCCGTCAGCCGGCGGTGTCCTGATCAGCGTCGGTCGCGGCCATCCACCGAGCCAGCCAGTCAAACTGCTCGGCCAGCACGTGCAGGACCGACTCTCTGGCCAGATAGCGGTGGCCTTCGTAGGGCAGGATCACCAGCCGCGCGGTTCCCCCGGTACCCTGGATGGCCTGGAACAACCGCTCGGACTGGATCGGGAACGTGCCGGAGTTCGGGTCACGCGCGCCGTGGATGAGCAGGAGCGGCGCGGCGATCCGGCCGGCATAGCGGAACGGCGAGACCCGGTCGTAGACGTCGGTCGCTTCCCAGAAATTCCTGCGCTCGTTCTGGAACCCGAACGGGGTCAGACTCCGGTTATAGGCGCCGCTGCGCGCGATGCCGGCCGCGAAAAGATCGGTATGGGCGAGCAGGTTCGCCGTCATGAAAGCGCCGTAACTGTGACCGCCCACCGCCACCCGGCCAGGATCGGCGATGCCCATCTCGGTGAGCGCCTTGACGTGGCCGGTGGCCGCGGCGGTGATCTGCTCGATGTAGGTGTCGTTCATGGTCTCGGGGTCGCCGATCACCGGCATCGTCGCATTCTGGAGCACCGCGAAACCGCGCAGCACGAACCAGACCGGCTCGGATGCGTTGAGCCGCGTGAACCGCTCGGTCGTGCCGCGGACCTGGCCGGCCGTGCCCGCGTCGCCGTACTCAAGCGGGTAAGCCCAGATGACCAGGGGCAGCCGGCCATCGCGCTGCGGGTCATAACCGGGCGGCAGGTGCAGCATCCCGGTGAGCTGCACTCCGTCGCCCCGGTCATAGGCGAGCATCCGCTTCTCCATCCCGGTGAGCTGGGGGTGCGGGTCCGGCCAGTCGGTGAGCTGGCTCCGCTCGCCGGTGCTCAGCCGGGCGACCGCGAGATTGGGCGGGCTCGTCCTGGTCTCATGCCAGATCAGCACGCTGTCCCGGTCGTCTCCGAGGAAGCCGAGCGCTTGCTCGTAGCCGTCGGCCGGCGAGCGGAAAAGCCGTTCGGTCTTCAGGTCGGTCAGGTCGAACCGGTCAAGGAACGGCCGGTCGCCCTCCGGGCTGGCCCCGTCGCCGCGCAGGTAGATGCAGGCACCGTCCTGCAGAACCGTCCTGGTGCCGTCGGGCTCGACCGTCAGCAGCGGGGATCCCGGGTCGAGGTAAGCCTCGTCGGCCGAGTGATCGAAGATCACTCGGCCGAGCTCGGGCGAGGACAGGTCGGTTAGCCGAGTGGTCAGCCACCGCCGGTCCCAGTCGTGCTCGGTCATCAGCAGCTGGCCGGGAGCGGCCATGTTGTACCAGCCAAGGCAGCGGTGCTCGACGAGGTTCGTGATCTGCGGCTCGGCGTCGAACGGCGCAGTCAGCCTGACCAGCTGATCGCGGTGCTCGGCCTTCGCCCGCGGGTCGCCACCGTCGAGCGCCTCCGCCCAGACCAGGCTGGCCGGGACTGGCTCCTCCCATGACACCATCCGCGGGCCGGTCGGAACGCCCTGCCGCGCCACCTCGTCGCTGACCGGCAGGTCGGCGATGACCCGCTCGAGCTCGCCGGCGGCAGACCACAGCTCGACCGTGCGGGCGAAATACGGATAAGGCACGCGGAACGAGAATGGCCGCTTCAGCCGGTACACCAGCAGGTGCTGGCCGTCGGGGGAGTCGGTCAGGTTGTAGTACAGGCCGGCCGGGCCGAGCCTCGTTGCGGCGCCGGTCGACGGGTCCACCCGCAGCGGCACGGTCGTCGCCAGCGCCTCGAAGAGGTCCTCGTCGGCGGTGGTCCGCAGCAGATCCTGGAACGTCGCCATCTGCGAGTGCTTGCCCGCCGCCTCCTCGACATGCGGCTCGATCGGCTCGGCGGTGAGTTCGGGCGGCGCGCCAGGTGCGCCGAGCACGATCAGCGAGGAGGAGTCCCTGGACCACCGGATCGTGGAGCCGCCCGAAGTCGGGTCGCCGCCGAGAACGTCACGCACGCGCAGTCCGGGCACCGGTGCCGCGACCGCGGCGGCGGCGTCCGCCACCCAGACCGCGATGCCGTCGGGCTCGTCGACGGTGAACGCGAACCTGCTTCCGTCCGGCGCCCACGCCGGCACGCTGACCGACTGGCCGGCCGGCAGCTCCACCGGCCGGATCTGGCCGCCGGGGACCGACAGCACCGAGATGCCAGTGAGTCGGCGGGTACGCTGCCGGCCGGCGATGACCGGGTCGACCCGGATGCCGGCCAGCGACAGGAACGGCCTGGCCAGCAGCGCCACCGGCGGATGAGCCTCGTAGTGCACTAGCGCGGCGTTGCGGCGGCCAGGCGCGAGTGCCGCTACCGGGCTCGGCGGGGCGTCGACGATCGCGACGATGTCATCGGCCGGGACCTGATACGCCACGCTAGCTCCTTTGCTGACCTAACTATTCCGTTGCATCAGCCTTACCAAGCCCTCATGCCGGGCGCAAATCGCCCAGGCAGAATAGCGGCCATGCAGCAGAGCGCACCGGCGCCGGTCGCCGTCCCCGGCCTCACCGACCACCACGCGCACTTGCTTGAGGTGGCCGGCCTCGGGCCACCGCCCGCAGGGCAGGCCGTGCGCGCCTTCCACGAACGCGTCGCACGAGCGGGCAGCACCCCGATGGACGTCCTCGGCCCGCGGCCGACCGGACCTGGTCTTGCCAGCCGACTGGTCGCCGGGCTGGCTCGGGCGGCGGCCGCGGGGCTAGTCGAGATCACCGAGATGGGCATGCGCGGCTGGGATTACCTCGACGCGCTC
>JASHOL010000062.1 GCA_030041135.1 Streptosporangiaceae bacterium
AGCCGCGCCGAGTCGTCGGCTCGGTCCCCAGCCAGCCCAGCTAGCACTGCCAGCCCGGTCAGCCCGTTACCGACGGCCGGCACGGTGGCGCGGCCAGCTCCCACGAGCGCCGCGTCGACAAGCTCGGTCCACGAGCTCACGATGTCTCCGGCTCGCTCATCGGATGTCTGCCGCTCCCCGTTCGCTCATCCGATCAGCACTCCCTCGCCGCCCGCGGTGGCCGCGGCCTGCGGGCGGAATCCGAACCCGTCCCATTCACCGGCCACGTCGATGGGCCGGCCGCCTGACAGCGCCAGCAGACTCCACCTGACCTCGGGCGACGACACGACCGGCATGACGCCGCTCTCGCTGTCGCGCAGCAGCCAGGCCGCGCCGGGACCGGCCGGCGGAAGGAGGGTCACCCCCCTGACCGACAGCGGCAGCACATCGGCCCACGGGTCTACCGCGAGCACGTCCGCGACCCGCGACAGCGCATGATCCCAGTTCGCCGCCCCGGGCAGCCGCCCGAGCGGCCGCCCGACATCCTGCCGTTCCTCGATCAGCACGCGCTGCGGCCGCGAGCCCGGATACAGCACGACGGTCGCCGCCGTACGCATGCCCGGCGGCAGCCCTGGCGCCAGCGGCTGACCGGAGACGGCGAAGGCCAGGTACGTCACGACGGTGCCGGTGCCTTCGCCGTACAGCCATTGCCGCAGGCTCTGGAGCTGGCCGTCATCGTCTTGCCGCTGGCCGAGAACGGCCCAGACGTCGGTCAGCCGCTCGCCCGACCGCGCCACGTCGCTGGCCGCCTGCGTGTAGCCGATCCGGGTGCGCAGGGCCGCCGCGGTCGCGGCCGGCAGCGTGTCCCGGCGCGTCCACGCCTCGCACAGCAGGTGGAGGGCCCCGATCTGGTCGAGCATTCGCTCCGGCCAGTCGGCGCGGTGACCGCCGGCGGCCGCGACCTCGGCCAGGCGGCGGACATAGCCGGCCAGCCCGCGGGCCTGGGCGTCGATCATCCGCCTGGCCATCTGGTCCCACCACGTCCACGGCTGGGCCTGGGCCGCGGCCAGGCCGCCGCGGCTGATGTCGGCCAGCCACCGCCGCAGTTCCTGCACGCCCGCGTCGACCTTACGATCGCGGCTGGCGGCGCGCTGCTGCCGGGCCCGCGGATCGGCTGGGACCGCTGGGCTCGGCGCATCGGCCCGGTCAGCTGGTCCCGCGGCGTGGCGGCTTGCGCGCGCCGCCAGCCATTCAGCGACCCAGTCAGGACGCGACGCCTCGGGGACGACACCGTCGGCCAGCAGGAGCAGCAGCCCGAGCGCGTGCTTGCAGGGAAGCTTCCGGCTCGGGCACGAACAGCGCGTCGCCCAGTCGGCCAGCGCGGCCTGGCAGCGATAGGGACTCGCGCCGCTGCCCAGGCACTCTCCCCACGCCGCCAGCTCGTCGCGGCCGAGGCCGCTCCACCTGGACCTGACGGCCTGGCCGGGCGCGGCTCTGGCGGCAGCGGCATCCGGCGCCAGGCCGAGTACCTGCTCCCTGCTCGGAAACTGCATGTCCTGCCCTCGTCGGTCCGGTCCGGTGCTCATCATCGCGGATCAGCGGCGACGCAACCAGAGACTGAAGTGAGACCTCGCGCCCACTGAATTACGTCGGCGACGCGGGCCATCATTCACTAGCCGGTTACTTCCGGCGAGAAGCTACGGAACCAGCAGATCCCGCCACTGCATCCGGAGCAGCGCTGTGTCTCCCCGCTCATCCTCAATCGCATCTAAGCAAAGGGAGCAGACAGTGATGCATGCCAGCAAGCTCGTTCGGATCGGGGTGCTGCTTGCGGTGCCCGCGCTCGGCGCGCTGGTCGCTACGTCGTCGGCGACGGCGGCGGCCCAGGGGCGGCCGATCCCGACCACATCCGCGATCATGCCCGGCCATGCCCGCGGCGGCCCGGCCGTGGCGGAGGCCGCAATCAAGCCCAACACCGCGGCGGGATACCTCTGGTCCGAGGGGGACGCTTTCTACGCCTATAACACTTCGGGCAAGGCGGTGACGATCGCCGCCGACGACCCGGTCGCAGGCTACTACCTGGTGTCATTCGACGGCCTGCAGTCGATCGGGTTCAACGGCGATGTCCAGGTCTCGTCCTACGACACGAGCGACACCTGCACGGTCGACGAATGGACGGCCACCACCACCGCCGAAGAGGTTTATGTCGTGTGCTATACGGCCTCCGGCACGCTCGACACCAGCAGCCAGCTGTTCGACGTGACGATCACCGACCCGCACTCGGCGCCGTCCGGCGTGTTCGACTACTCCTGGATCGACCCGGACAACACGTCCTACAAGCTCACCGGCTTCGGCGAGTACAACTCCTCGCACAAGGTCAACCAGGTCAAGCACCTGGGCACCGGCAGCTACGAGTTGATCTACCCTGGCCCCAAGTCCAGCGGCGTGCACGGCACGGTGCAGGTGACCCCGTTCGATACAGGCGGCGGGACCTGCCTGGCGTCGGGCTGGAAGGGCGTCAAGTCCGGCGAGGAAGTCTTCGTGCATTGCTACTCGCCATCCGGCAAGGCGGAGGACCGGATATTCACGGTCGTCTACGCCAGCGCGAACAACATCCTCGGCCTGAACCATGCCACCGACGCCGACGTCCTCGCGAGCGGCAAGGGCAGCATCAGCGCGCCCACTGAGGACTACCTCAGCGCCCGCGGCGCCAAGGCCATCGTCATCCAGTACTACGCGGGTTACTACGAGGTCGTCCTGACGAACTCGGAGGGCAACAGCAAGCTCGGCGGCGACGTTCAGGTCAGCGCCGTGAACTCACGCGACTACCACTGCCTGGTCGAATACTGGGGGCAGGAGACCACCCCGGCCATCAACCTCTACTGCGAGAACCTCAAGGGCAAGCTCGTCAGCACGCCGTTCACGGTGCAGTGGGTGGTGCCCTAGACCTTCTAGGGGAGAGTGGCCTGGTAGCGCTCACGCAGCGCTGCCAGGCCATCCTGCGTAAGCTCGCCGCGCACGCGCAGCCTGGCCACGCCGCCATCGGGGAAAACCTCGAGCCTGACGTGCGTGGCCGGCTGAGCAGCGCGCACCAGGAACCGGTGCCGGGTGTCGGGCTGCAGCCGGGTTCGCGGCATCAGTTCCCGCCAGCCAAAGTCAACGGGGACCGACGGGGCACCCCCGGCCAGGATCACGCCGGGTGCCGCCAGCCCGGCGGCCTCTTGCGTCGCGGCGAGCAGCCGGGCCGAACCCGGCGCGTTCCCGATGAAGTAAGAGGTGTCGATGTCGACCTCACGCACGACGCCGACGCCCGCCAGCGCGAACGTCGCCTGATCGTGACCGGCGTCGCGGCGGCGCGCGTTCTCCCAGCCGTCGGCCATGCCGCGGGCAACTCCCGGCATGATCAGGTTGACCGCCGACCCGTAGAACGCGTCCGAGCAGTCAACCAGCTGGCCGCCGTTCTCCAGCGCGGCCAGGTCCACCGTGCCCTCGAGGAACGCCGGGTCCGGCACCGGCTCGCCGTGCACGCGCAGCCGGGCGACGCCGCCGTCGGGGTAGATCGACAGCCGGACGTGCGTCCGCCGGCCCGAGTCGGCGACGGGGTAGAAGTTCGACGTGTCGCCCTTCGCGTCGGCGCGCTCGACCAGCGGTTGCCAGTCCATCGCGCCGAGCTCGTCCGGCGACGGGTAGCCGTCGGCGCCGACGGCCTCGACCGACACCTCCGGCGGGTAGTTGCCGACGAAGAACGAGGTATCCACGACGACACCGCGCACGACGCCGGGCAGCCCGAGCCGGATGATCGCGTGATCATGACCCGGCCGGCGCCGGCGGCGGGTCTCCCAGCCGTCGTAGACCTTGCCCCTGGGCCCGTAGTCCGCCGCGGCGAACACCGGCGGCTCCGGCTTGACCAGGTTCTCCTTCTCGGCGAACAGGTCGTCGTTCGCGGCCACGACGCTGCCGCCCAGGGCGCGCGAGGCGAGGTCGGGCAGGGCGGTGAAGCCGGGGATGCTCGTCACGGCGCACCCGCCAGGAGTCCCGGCCTGACCAGCAACCGGCCGGACGGGCGGGCGGTCCCCGCACCCGGGTAAACCTCGCGGCCGCGCAGCCAGGTCCGCCGGACCACGCCGGCCAGCCGCGTGCCGTCGTATGGCGTCAGCTTGTGCCGGTGCGCCAGCATTCCCGGCTCAACGGTGAACCGCTCGTCGGGGGCGAACGCCACCAGATCGGCGTCCCGTCCCACTGCGATGCCGCCTTTGTCCGGCAGGCCGGCGACCGAGGCCGGAGCCGCCGACATCCAGCGGGCGAGATCGGCCACGGACACCCCTCGTTCCCGCCCGAAAGTCCAAACAACGGGCAGCGCGAGCTGGACGGAGGCGATCCCGCCCCAGGCCCCGCCGAAGTCGCCGTCGGCGAGGCGCTTGAGCGCGGGCGGGCACGGCGAGTGATCGGACACCACGCAGTCGATGATTCCCGCTCGCAGGCCCTCCCACAGCTGATCGCGGTTGGCCCGCGCCCGGATCGGCGGGCAGCACTTGAACTGCGTGGCACCGTCCGGAATGTCCTCCGCAGCCAGCGCGAGGTAGTGCGGGCAGGTCTCGGCGGTGACGGCGAGGCCCTCGGTCCGGGCCGCGGCCAGCATTGGCAGGACGGCCGCACTGGAGACGTGCAGGATGTGCAGCCGGACGCCGGTGCGCCGCGCGATTTCCAGCGCGCGTTCCACCGCGGCTGTCTCCGCCACGTCCGGGCGCGAGCTGAGGAAGCCGCCGTACGCGCGGCCTGATGGCTTCGCGGCTCGCGCTATCCACTGCGCGTCCTCGGCGTGGACCAGCAGCAGGCCGCCTAGCCCGGCCAGCTGGGCGGCCGCGTGCTCCAGGCCCGCGTGATCAAGCGGCGGGAACTCCGGCACTCCCGAGTCGACGGTGAAGCACTTGAACCCGAGCACGCCGGCCTTGTGCAAGGCGGCGCGGTCGGGCTCGTTGCCGGGCACCGCCCCGCCCCAGAACGCGACGTCGACCCGGCACTGGCCGGCCGCCGCCGTCTGCTTGAGGCGCAGCGCGGTGACGCCGGTTGTGGGCGGCAGGCAGTTCAGCGGCATGTCGGCGATCGTGGTGATGCCGCCGGCGGCAGCGGCCGCGGTCGCGGTCGCGAAGCCCTCCCAGTGCGTCCGGCCCGGCTCGTTGACGTGCACGTGCGTATCGACCAGCCCGGGCAGCAGCACCTCGTCGGCGCCGAGCTGTACTACATCGGCCGTGCCCCCAGCCTGCGCGGCGTTCACCGGGAGGACGGCGCTGATCTTTCCGTTGGTGACGGCGACCATGGCGGGAACGAGGCCATCCCCGGTGACGACCCGGTCCGCGCGCACGAGCAGGTCAGGGCCTGGGGACACGTCAGGTGCCCGTGATGTGCTCGGGCTTGATCGGGATGCGGGTGAGATCCAGCCCGGTGGCCGCTCGGATCGCCGCGGCGATCGCCGGTCCCGAGGAGATCGTCGGCGGCTCCCCGACCCCGCGGACCCCGTAGGGCGCGTTCGGGTCGGGATACTCCAGCACGTCGACCTGCATCGGCGGCATGTCGAGGATCGTCGGGATGAGGTAGTCGGTGAACGACGGGTTGCGGATCAGCCCGTCCCGCACCTGGATCTCCTCCATGACCGCGAGGCCCAGGCCCTGTGCGCTGCCGCCGTGGATCTGGCCGAGCACCGCGTCCGGGTTCATCGCCTTGCCGACATCCTGGGCGCAGTCAAGGCTCACAACCTTGATCAGCCCGAGTTCGGTGTCCACGTCGACGACCGCGCGATGGGCCGCGAACGCGTACTGGACGTGCGCGAAGCCCTGACCGGTCTCCGGGTCAACGGGCTCGGTCGGCCGGTGCCGCCACTGCACGGTCTCCTCGATGATCTCGCCGCCGAGCACCTCGGCCAGCGACGCCAGTCGACCCTCGGTGTCCGACACCACCGCGCCGTCTTCCAGCCGCAGCCCGGCCACCGTGCGGCCGAGGCGCTGCTGCGTCCTGGCGAAGACTTGCTCGCGGATCTGCTGGCAGGCCGCCTGGATCGCGCCGCCGGTCACGTAGGTCTGGCGCGAGGCCGAGGTGGACCCGCCGGAGCCGACCGTGGTGTCCTTCGGGTAACTGACCACGTTGTCGACGCCAAGCTCGGTCCGGCAGATCTGCTGCTCGATCGTGACCAGCCCCTGGCCGACCTCGGCCGCCGCGGTCTGCACGGTCACGGTCGGCTCGCCGCCGAGCACCTCAAGCCGGACGCGGGCGGTCGAATAGTCGTCGTAGCCCTCGGAGAACCCGACGTTCTTATAGGCCACGG
>JASHOL010000063.1 GCA_030041135.1 Streptosporangiaceae bacterium
TGATCGAGAGCGATTCGCGAGCTTCGCGACCGCCGTCGCTCCCCGGCTGCGGCGCACCGCCTACCTCATGTGCGGGAACTGGCACACCGCCGAGGACTTAGCGCAGACCAGCCTGACCAAGCTGTTCGCCTCGTGGGACCGGATCAAGCGGCATGAGGCGCTGGGCAACTACGCCCTGCGCACGCTGCTCAATACCTATCTGGCAGAAAAGCGCAGGCGGCGGTCGCACGAGCTGCCGACGGCCGACCTGCCCGACCAGGTCGCGCCGGCCGATTCACCCGAACGGCGGATGGACGTCATGGCGGCCCTGGCCGAGCTTCCTCCTCGGGCCAGGGCGATCGTGGTGCTGCGCTACTGGTCCGACCAGAGCATCGAGCAGGTGGCCGACTTGCTGGCATGCTCGCCCGGAAACGTCAAGAGCCAGAGCGCCAGGGCCCTGCAGCGGCTGCGGCTTCTCCTCGGCGAGGACCTGGCCGAGCCAGGCCTGGCCGCCGACACACGCAGCGATACGACCACGGGGGTCGGCCATGACTGAGACCAGACTTAGCCAGCTACTTGAGGACGCCACCCGATTGGAGCCACCAATGGGACCTGTCGTAACCACAGCAATGCGCGCCGGGGACCGGCTGCGCTGGCGGCGGCGGATCGCTGTCATCGCGACGATCACTGCCGCCGCTACGCTCGCGGCCACTGTGCCAGCCCTAGCGCTTCGTGAGTCGCGGCAGCCCACCGCGACGGCGGCGGCGGATCGCACAGACATGGCATTTATCGAGACCTCGCAGCACACCGTAGCCGCGGTCAATCTCGCCACCGGCGCGGAGAAGACCGTCCGAGTGCCCACGATCGCGCTGACGGGCTTCGACGCATCCACGCTCGTGGTCTCGCCGGACGGCCGCACCCTGTGGGTCATGAACTGGACCAAGATCACCCCTATCAACACCAGAACCGACCGGGTCGGCGCGTCGATCCCGCTGCACGTCGTCGGTGCCGACGCAGCCCTCATCACCGACGGGGGGACCCGGGCCTATGTGGCGATCAGCCCGCGCGACATCCTCGTCGTCGACCTCACGACCCGGAAGGTCCTGACCAGGATCAAGATTGCCGACTGCGTGTACCTGGTCCCGAGCCCGGACGGCAAGCTGATCTATGGCGTTGACAGCCAGGGCATCGGGATCATCAGCACGGCCACGAACACCGTCCTGCGCACCGTTCCGCTGGCACCGCTGGCCTTCTACCCGTTCTCGGTAGCGCCGGATAGCACGACGGCGTATACGTTCGACGAAGGAGTCTCGCTGCAGAGCGGACTGCCCTTCACGGAGGCATTTCGCATCAACGCCGTGACCGGCACCAGTAAAGCGTTCACGATCCGGAACACGGAGGCCGCCGCAATGGCCCCGGACGACTCGCTGGTCTACGCGGCGGGTCCGCGCGCGCTCTACGCGGTCAGCCCGGCCACCGGCAGGACGGTACGGCACTGGGCGCTGCCAGAAAGGAGCGTGTCGGGCCTCGCGGTCAGCCCCAACGGGTCTACCGCGTATGTGTTCGGGCAGCCCCTCGGGCGATCGGTGCTTGGCATCCTTGCGATGGTGAACCTGCACACCGGCCACGTCGAGCGGCTGGTCCACTTCCCCTATCGCCCGTACCCGTTCCTGGGCGCGGTCCTCCTGCAGCTCAGCCCGGACGGCCGGACCGTGTACGTGGAGTTGCAGAAGAGTGAGGGCGTTTACGACGCCGTCGCGGTCGCGGCCAGCTCCGGCCGTGTTATCGCGTCCACGGCCGTGCATTTCCGTGTGCCGTACCCGGTCGCGTTCGCCCGGTAGGCCGTGCGACCTGACCGCTAGCGCCGGCCGCCGGCCGGCGTCAGCGGAAGTCGCGGCTGCGGGCGGCAGCGACGACCTTGAGCCGCTGGAGCCGGCTGGCGAGCAGGCTGACCGCCCCGTCCAGCCGCTCGATCTTGCCGTGGATCAGCAGCGCGCTCGCGTCCACGCCGATCTTGCGGTAGCGCTGCCATACCGACGGCGGACAGATGATGTTGCACATCCCGGTCTCGTCTTCCAGGCTGAGGAACACCACCCCGCGCGCGGTCCCCGGCTGCTGCCGGTGGGTGACCAGGCCGCCGACCGCGACCAGCTGCCCGTTCCGCGCGGTCACCAGGCTCGCGGCCGGCCGCACACCGTCGGCCGCCAGCAGGTCCCTGATGTGCTCGATCGGATGCGTGCCATACGTGCCCGTTGCCCACAGGTCGGCGAACGTCTCCTCCGCCGCGGTCATGGCCGGCAGCGTGGGAGCGGTCATCCCGAGCGTGGTGCCCGGCAGCTGGCCTGGCCTGACCGTGGCGGCCGCACCCGCCGCCCACAGCGCCTCCCGCCTGCTCACCCCGAAGCAGCCGAACGCCCCGCCCATCGCCAGCGCCTCCAGCGCCGCCGCCGACACCGTGGTGCGCCGGGCGAAGTCCTCCAGGTCGGCGTACGGCTGCCCGGCGACGATCTCCTCCGCCGCGGCAGTGCCGAGGTTGCGCACCTCGGACAGCCCGAGCCTGATGACCGGCTGGCCGGGAACGGGGACTCCCCCGGCCGGCTCCGGTACCGCACCGGCGTCGTGGTCACGTGTGGCCGGACCCGGCCCGTTCCCCTGATCTTCGGTTTTTTCCAGAGTGGCCAGGACTCCGCTGGCGTTGATGTCCACGCCGCGCACCTGCACGTCATGCCGGCGCACGTCGCTGATCAGGCTGGCGGGCGCGTAGAAGCCCATTGGCTGTGCGCGCAGCAGCGCCGCGGTGAACGCGGCTGGGTAGTAGCACTTGAGCCAGGCGCTCGCGTATACAAGGTAGGCGAAGCTGATCGCGTGCGACTCAGGGAAACCGTAGCTGGAGAACGCCAGGATCTTGACGTAGATATCCTCCGCGACGCTCGCCGAGATGCCCCGCTCGGCCATCCCGGTCATCAGCCGCTCGCGCAGTTCCTCGATCCGCTCGGGTGCGCGCTTGGAGCTCATCGCCTGCCGCAGCCGGTCCGCTTCGGTCGGGCTGAAGCCGGCGCAGTCCATGGCGATCTGCATCATCTGCTCCTGGAACAGCGGCACCCCCAGGGTCTTGCGCAGCGCGTGCTCCATCAGCGGATGCGGTAGGTCGGCCTCCTCGTCGCCGTGCCGGCGGCGCATGTAGGGGTGCACCGAGCCGCCCTGGATCGGGCCCGGCCGGATCAGCGCGACCTCGACGACCAGGTCGTAGAACTTCTCCGGCCGCAGCCGGGGCAACGTCGCCATCTGCGCCCGCGACTCGACCTGGAACACCCCGACGGTATCGGCCTGCTGCAGCATCGCGTAGACGCCGGGATCCTCCTGCGGGATCGTGTGCAGGTCCCAGCGGATGCCGTGCGCCTGCTCGACCAGGTCGAAGCAGTCCCGCAGCGCGGTCAGCATGCCCAGGCCCAGCAGGTCAAACTTGACCAGCCCCGCGTACGCGCAGTCATCCTTGTCCCACTGCAGCACGCTGCGGTTCGGCATCCGGGCCCACTCGACCGGGCACACCTCCCCCACTGGCCGGTCGCAGATCACCATCCCGCCCGAGTGGATGCCCAGGTGCCTGGGCAGCTTCTGCATCCGCTCGGCCAGTTCGACGACCGCCTCGGGCACGCCGGCGTCGGGCGGGACCGGCTGACCCGCCCCGTAGCTGCGCGGGCCGACCTGCTTGGACCACTCGTTCTGCTGCTCGGGCGCATAGCCCAGGGCGCGGCCGGCATCCCGGATCGCCATCCGCGGCCGGTAGCTGATCACGTTCGCGACCTGGGCTGCGTTTTCCCTGCCGTACTTGCCGTAGACGTACTGGATGACGTCCTCCCGGCGCTGGTGCTCGATGTCCAGGTCGATGTCCGGCGGCCCGTCCCGGCCCGCTGACAGGAACCGCTCGAACAGCAGCCCGTGCCTGACCGGGTCGACGCTGGTGATGCCGAGCGCGTAGCAGACCGCCGAGTTCGCCGCCGAGCCGCGGCCCTGGCACAGGATGTGCTCGTCCCCGCAGAACCGCACGATGTCGTGCACGATCAGGAAGTAGCCGGGGAAGCCAAGCTGCCCGATGACATCCAGCTCGCGGTCGATCTGCGCGTACGCGCCCGGCTGCCGCTCCGCCTCGCGCGGGCCATAGCGTTCCGGTGCCTTGGCTGCGGTCAGCGCGCGCAGCCAGGTCTCCTCTGAGTGCCCGAACGGAACGGGGAAGTCCGGCAGCCGCGGGGCGATCACGTGGAAGTCGAACGAGCAGTCGGACGCCAGTTCTACGGTCTGCTCGCGCACGCCGGGAAAGCGGGCCAGCCGGGCCGCCATCTCGTCCCCGGAGCGCAGGTAACCGCCGCCGGAGGCGGCCAGCCAGCCATCCATGTCATCCAGGCTGGACCTGGCCCTGATCGCTGCCAGTGCCTGCGCGATCCTGGCGTCCTGCGGCGCGGCATAGTGCACGTTGCTGCTGGCGATCACGCCGAGGCCGTGGCCGCGCTGCGCGGCGATCGCGGCCAGGGCTTCGTTGCGCTCGTCGTCGGCCGGGTCGTTGCCGAAGGCCAGCTCGACCTTCACGTTGTCCTGGCCGAAGGCGGCGGTAAGCCGGGCGAGTTCCCTGCCCGCGGCCTCGGGACCGCTGCTGGCGAGCGCGGCAGGCACGGCGCTCTTGCGGCAGCCGGTGAGGATCACCCAGTGACCGCCGTGCGCGGCGGCCAGCACCTCCTCGTCGTAAACTGGCCGGCCCTTCTCGCCCCCGGCCAGCTGGGCGGCGCTGATGACCTGGCATAGCCTGCGGTAGCCCTCCGGGTCGCGGGCGAGCACGAGCAGGTGCCGTCCGGCCGGGTCAGGAGGACCGGCCCGTGAGGTGCCGCGGGCCAGGCCGAGGTTGAGCTCCGCGCCGAAAACCGTGCCGAGGCCGGTCCCGCTGTCGCGCAGGCGCACCGCGGCCTGGGCGAATTGCGGCACCCCGTACATGCCGTCGTGATCGGTGATGGCCAGGGCGGACAGGCCCCGTTCCGCTGCCTCCTGCACCAGCTCGGCCGGGCTCGATGCCCCGTCCAGGAAGCTGTAGGACGAGTGGCAGTGCAGCTCAGCCCAGGCCGGTACCTGGCTGGCGACGGATAGCGTGGTCACGGCCCGGTTTTCTTTTTCCCGGCTGTCAGGGCGGCTGCGGGCAGGCGGCGGTGCTGTGGCACCGCCGTTCGCTGTCCCCCAAGACAGCTGCCGCTCAAGCTCCCGCCACGGGATCGGCGGGTTATTCCAGCCCATGCTGCCGCCTCTAGTCGCGCCCCGGTCCTCGGGAGGGCCGGACTCCGATGCCAGTTTCTTCGATCAGCATAACGATTACCACTGACAGTCGAGAGAGGTCATCGAATACTTGTTCAGCCGACTCTTACTTCATGAACCGGCAAAACGGACAGGGCTAAGCTGCTCAGCGAGGTAGTGACCGTGCCCGGATGACCAAGCCGACGTCCTGAGGGCTGCCGTGAGCAAGGCGACGCACCATCACGTCAGGATCACGACCATCGCTGCGGCCGCCGCGATCGCGCTCGCGACCGCGCTCGCCGCAGCCGGGACAGTGCCCGCCGCGACGCCCCGGGCAACGCCGGTCGTCTTCGACTACTGGCATGGCAGTCACTTCAGCACACACCTTTACGGCGCGATCCGGCCGACCTGGCTCGGGGGCAGCTTCGGCCCGGCGATCAACGAGCTGAGGTGGCAATCGTGGGGCAGCGGCTCCGCATCGGGTGAGGGCGAGATCTTCCAGACGACATGCCAGCCCTGCCGCGTCGCCATCCAGTTCTCCGGCACGACCCGCTCGCACGGCAGCCTCTACTTCGACCGGGAGCGCATCACCGACTACCTCGGCCGCTCCGCCTACACGCAGAGACTGCACTGGTCGTGGAGTTCCAGGAACTACGTCTAGCCCGGCGAGCTCGGTATCACGATGGGATACCAGCCTTACCCAAGCACCCCAGGAGACTGTCCTGACTCAGGTACTGGGCGGCACGACCGTCACCGCCGGCCACCAGCGCCGGCGTTGCTGCCTGGTCAGCCTGGACCGGGAGATCGCCGCGGTCACGCGTACTGGGTTCGGCCGCCAGATCCCGGCCAGCAGGTCACGCAGCCCGTGCGGAGCGCAGACCTCGATGCCGTCGCGCCCCTGGCGGACCGCGACACAGGTGGCGGTCTCCGGCCAGGTGGCCACCGCGTCGTGCACGCTGGCGAACGCCGCGACCGGCGCGCCGCCGAAGTACGTGTGATACCAGGTGTGGACGGCGGCCTGGTTGGTGGCCTCCCACGGCAGGCTCGCGCGCTTGATGAGCGCCGCCTGCGCCGCGCGGTCTCGGTCCTTGCTGAGGTCGTCAGGATCGAAGTAGGCCACGTCGATGTCAGCGACGTCCTCCAGGTCGAAGCCACCGCACAGCTGCCCCCAGACCACGTCCCTGATCACGCCGGCACCGACCCAGGCTTCGGGCAGGCCGGAGGCGGCCACTGCGTCCAGAGCTCGCATCAGCCACGGCTCTTGCCGCAGCCGGCTCAGCAGCTCGGCCGCCTCGGCTGGGTCAGCTCCCTCGCAGACGTGACCGGCTTTGCTCACGTTTGCCATCGCCGAAACTCAGGTGAATCCCGGCAACGGCCGGGTTACCGTCGGGACCATGCAAACTATGGTGCCGGTCGGGACCGACAAAGTCTGGGCCGAGGACTCGGGTGGATCAGGCCCGGTGCTCGTCCTGCTGCATGAGGGCGTGGGCGACTCGCGGATGTGGGATCCGCTGTGGCCGGCCCTGACCGACCGGTTCCGCGCGATCCGGTACGACGTGCGCGGCTACGGCCGGTCGCCCGCTCCGACCGAGCAGTACGTCCTCCGCGACGACTTGCGCGCTGTGCTCGCGCATTTCGGCATCGCCCAAGCGCACTTCGCCGGCTGCAGCATGGGCGGTGCGACCGCAGTCGACTTTGCCCTGGACGATCCGGACCGGGTCAGGTCGCTGGTCCTGCTGTCCACTGGTATCAGTGGCTACCCGTGGCCGGAGGACGCGGCGGTCCAGGCCCGGTACGCGGCGCTGGAGGAGGCAGCCGACGAGGACGGCCTGGTCGAGCTCTGCCTGGAGATGTGGGGCGGGGCAGGCCCCGACCCGTTCGTGGCCGATCTGGCCAGGTCCGCCGTCCGCGCCTGGGCCTACGACCGGTACGAGCAGCAGGCCGAGCCGGCCGTGGACCGGCTCGGGGACCTGCGCCCGCCCGCCGTGCTCCTGGTCGGTGACAAGGACAATCCGGCCCTGATCGCTTGCGTCGAGCAGGCCGCCGCGCGCATTCCCGGCTGCGAGCTCGTCCGCATGCCCGGCGTTGATCATTACCCGACCGTTCGGGACCCGCGTCTGGTGCTCGAGACCATACTGCGCCACTGCGTCGACCGATCCTGACCGGCGACCGAACTAGGGCTCTGGCGCGATGAGAGCGACGGTCGGAAAGTAGGTCTTATACCTGGTCGCGTCTCGGGTTAGCAGCCTGTAACCGCGTACAGCTGAGTGCGCGCCAATGTAGAAATCCGGCAGCGGAGAGCGGTTGTGTCCCTCGCGCTTGCGGTAGGCCAGGAACGCCTTACCGGCTAGGAATCCTGCCTCGAACGGGAGTTCCTCGCGGCGAAAGTCCTCGGCAGGAACAGCGTCGTCGAGGTCCTCGATCCGGTCGAAGCCGACCGACACCTCGGAGTACACAATGGGGTTGATCACCAGCTCGCCCTGATCCCGCGCTCGGGCGAGCGCATCTTCCGACCAGCGACTCCAGGCCGGATCCTCGGTCACGATATCGAGAATCACCATCGAGTCCACCAGCGTCGCAGTGCCACCAGCACCAGGATCCACTCGGCCGCCGCCTCACTCGCCACGCAGCAACTCCATGAGCTGACTGGTGCTCATGGTGGTGCTGGCCCGACCGCGCATCCGGCGCACTAGTCGCTGGCCGCGGGTCGAGCTCCCTGTGACCTGGACAATACGCAGGGTGTTGCCGTCCTCGATGACGTCCACCTCGTCGCCTTCATGCAGGCCGTGTCGCTCGCGAAGCGCTGCCGGGATGGTCACCTGGCCCTTGCTGTTGAGCTTCACGGCTCGCCTCCGATACGTAATACTTGTATTACGTACTACTCTAGCAGCTGGAGCACGCGAGAGACACGGCCCTGGAGGGTCGGACTGAGATCAGCGGTGCCCCGGGTCCGGAAGGCGCGGCTTGGCGGCGTAGTCGGCCAGCCCATGCTCAATCAGCGCGAACGCGCCAGCGGCGAGCTTGCGAACGTCCGCAGCGAGCGTGGCAAGGTCATCGTCGGCCAGGACGCGGATGCCGAAGAGCGCGCGGTGTTCATGCTTGAGCACGACACCTACTGGCTTGACGAATGAGGCGCGCGTCGTTCTTCTGGCTTACGTGTCCTGCTTGCTGATGAGCGCGACCCAGTTACCGTCCGGGTCAGTCACGTAGGCACGGCGGTGGCCATAGCCGTCGTAGGGCTCAACCAGCACCGGCGTGCCGGCGGTGCGCAACGCGGCGATCATGTCGTCGGCGGAGTCGCACTCGATGGTCAGTTCCATCGGATGGCCGTGTGTGGGCGCCGGCAGTCCGTGCCGGGTGACGGCGTCGCGGCGGGAGATCCCAATGGTGACGTCGCCGAGGCGGAGTTCCACGTGCTCGGCTGCGCCGGTCGCGGGGACGCTGAAGGTCTGGGTGCCGCCGAGTTGGTCGCGGTAGAAGGCGACGGCACGATCGACGTCGGCGGTGTACAGGTGCGGCATCACGGACTGGACCGTCATCGGTTCTCTTCCTTCTAGGCAGGTGTCTGCTGGAGCTTGTCTGATGACCTTGACGCGACGTGCCGGGCGAAAGCGTCCAGCGGCCCGCCGCCCTTTTCGTCAAGGATCCGGCGCATGCGCTCGGCCTCAGGGCCGTAGCGCTCGAGGTGGCGATGGGTGAAGCGGACGCGGGTTGCGTCCGGGCCGTCGGGAGTGAAGGTGACCTCGATCTGCGACGCGCGGGCCGGATCCGGCTCGTAGGTCCAGCGCGGGCTGACCTGCCAGGTCAGCAACAGCCGGTACGGGGGCTGCCAGTCCAGCACGGTACCCCAGTCGGTTTCTGTCCCGTCGGGCGCACGCTCGTACCACCGGCCGCCGGGAAACGATTCGAGTACGACCTCGCTGCCGGGAGATTCCGCCAGGTTATGAGTGTCGACGGGCCACCAATGCTGTTCGATGAAGACGTCGAACGCGACCGCGAGCGGAGCGTTGACCCGTACGGTCTTCTCAACGCGGATCTCCTGGTGCTCCATCATCTCCTGCTCCCTTGCCCTGGCCTCGGCGGCCCGCTGGTAGGCCGCCAGAGACCTCTCCCAGTACCAGTCGAGGTGATCGCGCAATTGCCGAAGCGCGTCCGGTTCTAGGTGGTAGACCCGGCGGTTGCCGTCAGCGCGGTCGGCGACCAGCCCGGCGGCTTTGAGCACCCGGAGGTGCATCGACACAGCGGTGCGGCCGACGGGCATCCCCGCCGACAGCCGGGCGACGTCGGCCGGCCCGGCCGCCAGCCGTCCGAGGATCTTGCGGCGGTTCGGGTCGCCGAGTGCATCCAGCGCAGCATCTATGTCACTGCTCATTGACGGTCAATATATGCTGGCATTGATTAGCCGTCAATCGCGCGCGGGCTGCGCCTCGCGGTGCGGCGATGTGCGCGGTCCGATCTACGAGCCCGCGGGGATGAGCGCGAGGCGAGCAGACGGCTACGGTGCTGTGGTGAACCTTGCCGCGAGCACAGACTGGCTCGTCACCTCGGGCGAGCAGGATCCGGATACGGTCCGGCGCCTGCTCGGCCTGCTGCCAGGCTGGTTCGGCATCGAGGCGTCGAACGCCGCGTACGTCGAGGCCGCCCGCCAGCTGCCCACCTATCGGGCCTGGCCCGCCGACGGGCCGGGCCGGGGCGAGGCGGCCGGAGTCCTGCTCGCCCGGCGGCACTTCCCGCAGTCGGCCGAGATCCACTGGCTGGCCGTGGATCCTGCCTTGCACCGTCGCGGCGCGGGCGGCGCGCTGGTGCGCGCGCTTGAGGCTGACCTCGTGGCCGACGGCGTCGAGTACCTCCAGGTGAAGACGCTCGGCCCGAGCCATCCGGACGCCGGGTACGAGCTGACCAGGCGGTTCTACCTGAGCATGGGTTTCCGGCCGCTGGAGGAACTGCACGGTCTGTGGGATGAGCACAACCCGTGCCTGATCATGGTCAAGGCACTCCCGGCCTGATCGCGGCGGAGCCGGCCGGGCTGGGCCCGTCAGTCGTACCGCGCCTCGACCAGCCACTGGCCATCTTGCAAGACTGCGAGCCACGCGCTGCCGTCGTCGGTGATCATCTGGAATCTGGCCTGCCTGCGGGATCCAGCCGGATCCCACCAACGCTCGGTGATAGGCCACGGGCCAGCCCAGCAGGTGACGGCGCGGGCCGGGCCGCCCTCGACCGACAACCAGGCCGGCGGCGCGGATAGCTGCGCGCGCCCGCTCACCACCACAGCCGCGCCCCTGTCGTCAGCAACGCTGGCGGTGCGCGGCTCCGGGTACACGGTGGCGGGCGCGGGCGCCGGGATCTGTCCCGGCCATGGCTGATCCGCCGGGCGCCGCGGTGTCCCGGCATCACCAAACGGGACCAGCAGCACCTGCTCGGCCGGGTTGCGCCCGCCGGAGAGTACCGGCCGGGTGACCGCCGCGTGTCCGAGCATGGCCTGCACCCGGATGGCGGCCCTGGCCACCGCGTCGCTGGCCACCGCGTCGCCCCACAGGCTGAGCTGATGTCCGGTCGCCCTGACTAGCTGATCAGGGACGAGCCGCAGCAGGGTGATCCCGCCCGCTCCGATCCCGTCGTCCCGCTCCTGAGCGGCCCGCCAGCCATCGAGCTGCCAGCGCACCCGCTCGGCGACGGCCAGTCCCGACAGCAGCCCGTCGTGCCGCCACAGCCGGGTGAATTCCTGGCCGTCCGCGCAGAGCACCTGTACCTGCACGCGGACGCAGGCCACGCCGCATGCGGACAGCCTGGCATGCATCTGGTCGGCCAGTGCCTTGGCGGTGAATATCACTGGGTCCGACTGCTCGGCGGGCGGGTCAAAGGCCTGCTGGACGGACAGATCCAGCCGGGGCGGCTGCGGTGCCAGCGGCCTCGGGTCGAGGCCGCGGGCCAGCCGGTGCGCGATGGTGCCCTGCGCACCGAACCGGCTGCCTGCCTCGGCAGCGGGCAGCGCGGCGAACTCGCCCAGCGTGCGGATGCCGAGCTTGGGCAGCAGGTCGGTCAGCTCGGGGATTCCCAGTGCCGCCACCGGCACCCCGGCCAGGAACTGCTTGGTCTCACCCGGCGGCACCAGCAGACCTCCGGGCCCGGCCTGCGCGGCCAGGTCGGCGGCGAACAGGCCGTCCGCGACGCCGACCTGACAGGAGTACCCGTGCAGGCAGACGGACTCGGCCAGCTTCGCCGCCAGCGCGGCCTCGCCGCCGAAATAGCGCGCCGGGCCGCGCGAGGCGATGGCGGCGAGGCCAGGCCTCAGGACCTCGACCTGCGGGCAGAACTCCTCGATGATGGCGACGACCGGCTCGAAGGCGCGCGCCGCTTCCCCCGCCGAGTCCGGCTCACCGGCATCGGCGAGCCAATCCGGGCAGCGCACTACGAGCACTCGCCTGGGTCCCGCGGCGTCGCGGACCCGCGGCAAGCCGCGGGTCTGCCGCCATGTCTGCTCGGGGGGACGACCCCCTGTACCTCCCGCCGCGGCCATCCGGCTCACCCGCTGCGGGGCAGCGGCACGGCGGCATCCTCGGCACCGTCTCCTGCCGCCAGCCAGGACTCCGCCGCGGTCACCGTGCCGTCCGGTCCCGGCAGCCACAGCCAGCGGCTGCGCGGCCGTTCGCCCCCGCCCCGGCCAGATGCGGTCACCCGGACCCTGCGGGCGCCCAGCCGCCCGTGCCCGGCGCCGATCCCGGTCCACTCCTCGTCCGACACGACCAGCCGCGTCTGCGCTCCCGGCCATTCCCCCGCCACCAGGAGCACGCTCGCATGGCGCCGCGCCGTGGCCTCCAGCTTGCGGCGCAGCTGGGCAGGCGGCTGACCCGCGGGGCGCAGCAGGACGATGTCGAAGCCGTCAAGCAGCGACGCCACCACCTGCGGCCAGTTCCGGCCCGGATCCGGGATCAGGACCAGCCGGCCGGGGTCCAGCCCCGCGTCGGCTGCAGCCCGCACGCCCAGGGCTGGCACCCCTGTGGCGGCGCACCAAGCCCCGGCTGCCGATGCACCCGCCGCCAGCGCGAGGCTGAGCAGTCCCCAGTCACCCGTAGTTACCACCGACCCGCGCTGAAGTCCGCCCGCAGGCAGCAGGTCCCGCAACGCGGGCAGCACCGGAAGGATGCCCTCGCCAGGCAGCACATCGTCGCGGTGACGCATCGGGGACAAGGCGACGACCTTGGCTACATCCGGAGGTCTTTCGAGAATCAAACCTGCTGCCACTACACCACTATCGAACAGTTATTCGATAACTGTCAAGCCGCCACGCGAAATTACCCGTCGTCCTCCCGGCGCGCGATCGTGATGATCTCCGGGCTTGTGTCAGTCAGCGGCTGCCGGTCCCAGTTCCCGTACTGTCCCTCTACCGTAAGCCCGGCCGCCGACAAGAACTCTGTAAGCGAGTCCGCGCCCAGGAACCGCAGCGTGCTCCGGCTAACCTGTGGCCGCGCCCAGCCTGGCCAGGAAAAAGTGGACGTGAACGACACGAGCTCCCCTGTCACCGGCATCTCGGCCTCGTGCGTCATCCGCCAGATCTGGCCATCAGGGCCGGTCACTTCCGCCGGGTACGCGGGCGTCCACCACTGCCAGGCCCGAGCCAGCGGGTTTCGAGTCTCGAAGGCGAACACCCCGTTCCCTTTCAACGCAGTTCTGACGGCTGACAGCGCGGTCCGCAGGTCGTCGTCGCCGGTGAGTACCTGGAACGCGTGCCCCGTCATCACGATCAGGTCGAACTCGCGGTCGAAGCCGACGCACGACAGGTCACCCTGGATCCACTCGACGTCCGGCCGCGAACGCGCCACATCCAGCATGGCCGCGGCCGGGTCGAGCCCGCACAACCGCCCGCTGTGCCCGTCCAGGCGCGCCCGGCGCAGCAGCATGCCCGTTCCGCAGCCGACATCAAGAACGCTCTCGGCGGCCATCACCATCGGCAGGTAGAAGCCGAAGTCATCGCGCTGGTCCCAGGCGCAGAACAGGTCGTACAGCACCGCGAGGCCGGGCTCGGTGAACTGACGATCGGGCACCGGCTCAGCGTGTCAGTGCGGCGGCCGGACCGCGACCGGTTAATCCGGCGCTCCGCCCGGCTAACCTAACTGCATGCCAGGCTCGGCGACCGGTCCGGACTCGGCCGCGGGCCCTGACTCGGCGGCCCCCCCGCACCCGGCTGCTCCCCATCCGGCTGCTTCCCATCCGGCTGCTTCCCATCCGGCTGCACAGTCTCCAGTTGCACCGTCGCCAACGGCTGTCCGGCTGGGCGCTGCCCGGCGGCTCTACTCCCTGCTCCGGCCAACGTTCCGGCGCTATGCGGCCGCGTGGCTGTACCTGGCCGCCTTCTGCGTCGCCGGCATCGTCTACGAACTGCTGCCCGGCGGCGATCAGGCCGCGGTGCTGCGCTGGGCCAGCACGAACGTGCACAACCTGGCCCACGATCCGGTCGGCTGCCTCGTCGCGTCAGCCTTCTTCGCTGCGGGGGGCCTGAGCTTCTGGCCCGTCATCATCGCGCTGACCCTGTTCGGGGCCAACGGGGCGCTCGGCAACTGGCGGACCGTCGTCACCTGCGCGGCCGGCAACATCATTGGCAGCCTGGTCAGCGAGGGCATCCTCTGGTACCGGATCGCGCACGGAACGATGCCGGCCAGCAATCGCTTCATCCAGGACGTCGGGCCGTCCTACGTGGTGGTGGCCGCCATCGCCGTCGCCCTCATCTGGGGCAGCTGGCTGGCCCGCGCCGCGGCCGGCAGCGTGCTCGCCGGGCTGATCTTCGCCGGGCATATCTTCAGCGGGATCACGCAGCTGGCGGTCACGCCGGTGGGCCATGCCACGGCGCTGTTCGTCGGCGCCACGGTGGGCAGCTTCCTGGCCTGGCAGCTCCGCCGGGCCCCGCGAATCCTGGCAGCGACAGACTGACCGCAGGGCCGCGCCGGGCGACCGACATCCGGGTCACGCGAGACGGCCGCTGACCGGCCGAAGTGTCACTGGCGGCTGGCACACTGTGCGCCATGACAATCTGGGATCACAAGACTGACCTTCGCAATTACCTCCAGCAAGCCAGGGACGCGATGCTCTGGAAGCTGGACGGGCTGTCCGAATACGACGTCCGCCGCCCGCTGACGCCGACCGGCACGAACCTGCTTGGCCTGGTCAAGCACCTCGCCGGCTGCGAGATCGGGTACTTCGGGGATACGTTCGGGCGGCCAATGAGCGACCCTCCGTCGTGGTGCGATGACGAGCTGCTCGAGCGCCAGCCCCAGGCGGACATGTGGGCCACGGCCGATGAGTCACGCGAACACGTCACCGGCTGGTACCGCAGGGCCTGGGCCCATGCGGATCAGACGTTCGACGCCCTCGACCTCGACGCGATCGGTCACGTGCCGTGGTGGCCGGGCGAGCATGGCGAGGTGACATTGCACCGCATCCTGACTCACATGACCGCCGAGACGCACCGCCATGCCGGGCAGGCCGACATCGTCAGGGAGTTCATAGACGGGAAGGCGGGACTGCGGGCGGACAACTCCAATCTTGCGGATCTCGACTCGTCAGGATGGGCGGCCTACCGGGACCGGCTCGAGCAGACGGCACGGGCGGCGGCCACGGCCTGACAGGAGCGCGGGCGTAACGGCGGCACCGCGCCGACCAGCACAGTTGGCTGAATCATTACTCTCAGGAAATCCCCAGGCTACTTGTATTTACCTGCATGCTTCGCACCCTTAACATGGCGGCCAGAACGGTCACAAGATGGTAAACGGGCACTGAGAGGGCGGTTCCGGGGGCAGCCGGCCCGATTGAGAGGGGCGGTATGCGCCGGGCGACGCACGTGTGCCCAGGGCGGGGCGGAGCGACTGACGGCTGCGGTGGCGGCACTGGCCGGTCGGCCGCGCCCCAGGTGACTTGCTGATCAAGCTGGTGACGGCAGCAGCCGTGGTGATCGCTGCTGTCGTCGCGGCCGGCTTCTTGATCCTCACCGCCCCCGCCGTGGGCGCGCCCACGCTCTCGGCCACTGCTGGCCAGGCGCCGAACGTTGGCGCCTTGTTCACCGTGAGTTCGACTGGTGCGCTGGGGAATCACTTCTGCACCGCCAGCGTCGTCGACAGCCCGAGCGGGAACCTGCTGGTCACGGCGGCCCACTGCGTGAGCGGGCACTCGGCGGCCGACGTCGCGTTCGTCCCTGACTACGCCGACGGGCGGATGCCCTACGGCGTCTGGACGGTCACCCGCATCATCGTCGACCCGCGCTGGAGTTCGTCGGGCGATCCCGACGACGACTTCGCGTTCCTGGTCGTCAGCCAGCACGGCTCCGAGACCAGCATTGAGCAGCTCACCGGGGCCGAGGCAATCGAGTTCGGCGCGCCCGCGGGCCAGAAAGTGAAGGTGGCGGGATATCCCGACGGTGACGGCACGATGATCGCCTGCGTCAACACCGCTCAGGCCTACAGCCCCACACAGTTCGTGTTCGACTGCGGCGGGTTTATGGACGGAACGAGTGGCAGCCCGCTGCTGGCCGGGATTACTACGCCAGGCAGCCTGGGCACGGTGATCGGGGTCATCGGCGGCTTCCAGCAGGGCGGTGACACGCCCTCGGTTTCGTACGCTGCCCGGTTCAGCACGGACATGGCTGCCCTCTACAAGACGGCGGTCGCCGAGGCCGGCTCGTGACCGGAAGCTAGGGCCACACGACAGTGATCTCCGCGGAGTCGGTCAGCCGCAGCTTGCGGCGGGCCCGCTGATAGAACGTGGTCCGGCCTAGCCGCACCACATGGGCGGCCGCCGGGCGGGGCTCGACCACGATCCGGTCCCCCTGGCTCACGTTCGCGGCGGCCTGGCCGTCGACCTCGACCGCCAGCCGGCCGCTCCCGGGCAGCAGATCCAGTTCGAGGCCATCGTGCACCGACAGGACCAGGCCGCGGTTATAGGCCGAGTGCGGCGCGGCCGGCGTGACCAGCAGTGCCTCCACGGCCGGGCTCACGATCGGGCCGCCAGCCGAGAAGCTGTAAGCCGTGGAGCCCGTCGGCGTCGCGACGACCACCGCATCCGCCGCATAGCTCACGAACGGCTGGCCGCCTGCCCGCACCGCCACCTGCGCGATCGGCTGCCCTGGGTAACGGACCAGGGCGATGTCATTGAAGGCGGTCACGACCTGGCCGTCGATGACGGCGTCGACAGCCAGCCGCGGCTCGACCGTGAACTCCTTCGCATCGATGGCCGACAGCGCGTCCGGCAGGTCAGGCACATCGACCTCGGCGAGGAAACCCAGCTTGCCCAGGTTCACGCCGAGCACCGGCGCTAGCTGACGGTCGGCTATCCGCATCGCCCGCAGCATGGTCCCGTCCCCGCCCAGGCTGACGACCAGGTCGGAACGGCTCCCCAGCTCGCTGGCCGAGACCGCAACCGCAGCGCAGTTCAGCCGGCCGACCTCGGATTCGATTCCGAGCACCTGGATCTGGCGCCGCGCCGCCCAGTCGAGAACGGCATTGACCGCGTCGGCCGAGTCGCGCCGGGGGTGCAGCACCATGCCGACGACATGCACTTCAGCCCTGGCCCGCAGTCCGGGCGCCGACGCGCGGCGGGCTGTACGTGTTGCTCACCCGACCATGATCTCGCCGAGGCCCGGCCGAGTCACGCTCTGGCCCGGCTGCCGGACGTAAGGCCGGCCGCGCGCAGCCACCGGAACTAACGACGGCGAACCCGCACGGCCGAGAGTCGATGCCGGTCCGGGCGAATCGGGTTTGTGGCGAGTGCTAGCCTGACGTGCGGGTTTACTGTGTCGCAGCCGGAAATGCTGGCATCTGGGCGGGAGGTTCTAGCGGGAATGCTGTCGGTCGGATCATTCGTGGCGCTCGGCGACAGCTTCACCGAAGGCGTCGGCGACCCCTACCCGGACGGGTCGTGGCAGGGCTGGGCCGACCGGTTCGCGCGCCGGCTCGCCGCCGAATCCCCCAGCCTGCGGTACGCGAATCTCGCGATCCGCGGCAAGCTGGTGCGCCAGGTGGTCAGCGAGCAGCTACCGGCCGCCCTGGATCTCGCGCCCGATCTGGTCAGCATCGCGGCCGGCGGCAATGACCTGCTCCGTCCCAAGGCAGATCCGGACGCGCTCGCAGCCATGTTCGAGCAGGCAGTGGCTGCCCTCCGCGCCGCAGGCAGTCAGGTTCTGCTGTTCACCGGCTTCGACCCTGGCGGGTTCCCGCTGATCCGGCTGGTGCGCGCCAAGGTGGCGGCTTACAACGACGGGCTGCGCGCGATCGCCAGGCGGCACGACTGCCTCGAGGTGGACCTGTGGACTATGTCGGTCCTGGCCGACCGGCGCGAATGGTGCTCAGACCGGCTGCACCTCGCGCCGGACGGGCACCGGCGGGTCGCACTGCGGGCCTGCGAGGTCGTCGGGCTGCCGGTCACCGACAACTGGCGTGAGCCACTGGCTGCCCGCCCGCACGAGCCGGGCTGGCTCGCCGCCCGCCGGGATGACCTGCGCTGGGCTAAGACCTACGCCGCGCCGTGGTTGCAGCGACGGCTGCGCGGGGTCTCCAGCGGCGACGGCATGCCGCCCAAGCGCCCTGATCTGCTCCCGCTCTAGCAACGCCAGGTGCGGGCGCGACGGGACCGCGGCGGCGGAATGGGCGGGCCGGATGTCGGTACCGTCGCTGCTAGCCTGACTCGATGACGCGATCCGCGCCCGTCTCCCTCGTCCTGGCATCGGGATCGCCAGGACGCCTCGGACTTCTGCGCCAGGCGGGCATCGACCCCGAGGTCGTGGTCAGCGGCGTCGACGAGACCTGTGACGAGAGCCTGGATACCGCGGCGATGGTCGCGACCCTCGCCGAGCGTAAGACGTCGGCCGTGGCCAGCATCCGGCCGGACGCGCTCGTGCTCGGCTGTGACTCGCTGCTCGACTTCGAGGGGCAGCCACTCGGTAAGCCTGCCACGCCGGACGAGGCCGCGGGCGGGTGGCGGAAGGTCGCCGGCCGGGAGGGCACGCTCTGCACCGGACACTGCCTGATCGACGGCCCGACCGGGCGGCGCGTTCGCGAGGTGGCGGCGACGCTCGTGCGCTTCGGCACGCCCACCGAGGCCGAGTTGGCTGCCTACATCGCCAGCGGCGAACCCCACTCGCTGGCCGGCGGGTTCAGCATCGACGGACGGGGGGCGCCATTTGTCGACGGCATCGACGGCGATCCCGGCACCGTCATCGGACTGTCCCTGCCGCTGCTGCGCCGGATGCTGGCCGAACTCGGGATCGCCATCACCGATCTCTGGGCGCCTCACGGCTGACCGGCCCGGCGGCGGAGCGGCTTTTGTTCGCCTCTGGATGACTGAGCGGCGGGCTGTGGCCTGGACTGGCACAGTCGGGAGATGACGGTCTTCGTTCTGGTCCACAGTCCCTCGGTCGGGCCCGCGACCTGGCGGCCGGTCGCCGAGGAGCTGGCCTCGGCTGGCCATCAGGCAGTCGTGCCGTCGTTGCTTGAGGTAGGCGACGGCGGGCCGCCGTACTGGCCGCGGGTGGTCGCAGCCGTACGCGCAGGGGTGGCCGGGCTGAGCGAGAACCAGCCGGTCGTCCTGGTCGTGCACAGCAATGCCGGGGTGTTCGCCCCGGTCCTGATCGACGGCTTGACCCAGCCGGTCGCAAGCTGCATCTTTGCCGACGCCGCGCTCCCGGTCGGGGCGGGCAGCACGCCGCTGGCCGACGACGAGTTCCTGGCGTTCCTGCGCGGCCTCGCCGGTCCTGACGGCCGGCTGCCGCAGTGGACCGACTGGTGGTCCGAGGAGGACGTCGCTCCGATGTTCCCCGACGACCGGGTCCGGCAGGTCGTGGTTACCGAGCAGCCCCGGCTGCCGCTCGCCTACTACCAGGAGCACGTCCCCGCGCCGGCTGGCTGGGACCGCGGCCGGGGCGGTTACCTGCTGTTCAGCGCGGCATATGAGGAGCAGGCCGACCTGGCCCGCGCCCGCGGCTGGCCGGTCCGCACCATAGAAGGCGAACACCTGCATCAGATCGTGGCCACCAGGGCCGTCAGCCTGGCGCTGGTGGATCTAGCGAGCTCGCCGGGCTGAGGCTCGCACCGGCTCGCGCTGAAAGTCTGCCGCCCGCCGTCAACGCCGACGGCTGTTCCTTCGTTCTGGGTTATCGGGACGAGGAGGTAGCCGATGCCGGAACCGGCGAACGGCGATGAGCTGGAGCACTTGCTTTCCGACCGCGGCCCGCAGCTGTTGCGGACAGCGGTGCTGCTTGGCGGAAGTCAGCAGGACGGCGAGGACCTGCTGCAGGCGGCGCTCGAGCGAGTCGTCAGGCAGCGCAGGGCGGTAGGCGGCGGCCTGGAGGCATATCTGCGGCGCACGCTGTATAACCTCGCCGCGGACGGATGGCGCCGCACTAGGACCTGGCACCGCAAACTGCCGCTGATCCGGGCCGACCAGGTCACCGCAACGCCGGACGTGGCCGCGGCCGTGGACTTGCGCGATGCGCTGATCAGGTCGCTGCGTCAGCTCTCGCCGCAACAGCGTGCGGTCATCGTCCTGCGCTACTGGGAGCAGTTCACCGAGGCCGAGACCGCCGAGGTCCTCGGCTGCACAGAAGGCACGGTCAAGACCGCTGCGTCACGCGGCCTCAAGCGCATGCGCGAACTAGCGGGGTCATGGCTGACCAATGACGCCGAACTGGCCGGGCAAGAGCACTGAACGGGTGGAGATGGATCATGGGCACAAGCTTTGAAGATCTCGTGACGGACAGCCTGCGGCGGCGAGCCGCGGCCGTCCGGATCCCCGCCGGCCTAGCCGACTCGGCCCGCGGCGCACGCAGGCAGCATCGGCGGCGCCAGTACCTGGTGCGCACTGGGCTGACGGCCGTGACCGCCGCCGGCCTGGCCGTGGTCGTGCCGCTGGCCACCCAGACCGGGCCGCAGGTCGCCAGGTCGAGTACGTCGCCAGCGCAGACCCTTGCCTACGTCGTGCACCACGCCGAGCGCAGCATGGAGGCCAGCGCCGCGACGGATATTGAGGTCGCGCGGGACACCTATCCGGCCCCTGGGTTTGGTTGGTCCTTCCCTAACGGGAGCAAGTTCGCAGCTCATGGCACCACGACGTGGAGTTACGGCATTTCGCTCCGAGTGATGTTCTACGCGGCCGACGCCCGCCCTATCCTTGACGATAGCTGGGTGTATCCCGCGCCGTTGGGAGGAAGGGCAGGAGCCGGCAGTCGCGCCACTGTCGACTATGTCGCCAGGACCTTCTCGCGCACGACTCTCCCGGCGCCAGTGGTAAACAACAGCGTCGCCCCTCCTTCCGTACCCGCCAGCTGCCATCCGAAGGCGCTGCCGGTGTTCTTGACTCCGATCGGCGACTGGACGCCAACGGTCCCGTGGCTGCGTTACGGCTTGCGGTGCGGCTCGTTCCGGCTGGCGGGGCGTCAGTACGTGGCCGGAGTCAACGCGATCAAGATCGTCGCCGGTCACGCGTCGGACGTGGATGTCATTTGGGTCAGCCCGACGACCTATCTGCCGGTTCAGAGCCTCAGCCTCGGGATCTTGGCCGAGTACCGCTGGCTGCCGGCCACGCGGCTCAACCTCGCCCTGCTCAGCGCACCGATCCCGGCCGGCTTCCGGCGGGTGAAGCCCGCTGCTCAGTGATGTCGGCCAGCCTAGGGTCCCGCTCCGGCTGCCGCCGGAGCGGTCAGCCCTCGCTGACGGCGACCGCCTCGGGCACTGTGACGCGACGGGCGCGGACCGCGCGCGAGCCGCGCAGGGCCGCGATCAGCCGGCCGGCCGCGTAGCACACCGCCCCGCCGACCCCGACGAAGAAGCCGATCGGCCAGTTGGTCTCGAACGCGGCCGCGATCGCGATCCAGACGGTAGCCAGCGCCAGCACCACCGACAAGCCGATCGCGACTGCCGGGTTGCT
>JASHOL010000064.1 GCA_030041135.1 Streptosporangiaceae bacterium
GCCGAGACCGCCGAGACCCAGGCCGAGACCGCCGAGACCCAGGCCGAGCCTGCCGAGACCCAGGCCGAGGCAGAGCCCGCCGAGACCCAGGCCGAGCCTGCCGAGACCCAGGCCGAGGCAGAGCCCGCCGAGACCCAGGCCGAGCCTGCCGAGACCCAGGCCGAGGCGGAGCCCGCCGAGACCGGAGCCGCCGAGACCGAGGCCGACCTGGCTACAGATGACCAGGACACGCCGACCGACGAGGCTGCCGCCGCTCCGCCTGCTGAGGCCACCCTGACCGCCCCGGACGTGCCGGCAACCCCGGACGTGCCGGCAACCCCGGACGTCCCTGCCACCCCAGCCACCCCGGCCGTGCCAGCGGCCAAGGCGGACCCTGGCCCGTCCACTGCGGCCCCTTCCGTCACACAGGCCGCACCGGCCACCGCCGCCTCGGCCCGCCACGCTGACGCGGCCTCTGAGAACGGGCAGCACAAGCCTGCCGACGGCGAGCCAGGTCTGTCGGGAGTGCGTGACGCGTTCGAGCGACGGCTGCCCGACCGGCCGCTTATCGCCGCTGCCACGGAGTCAGCCAAACGCGGAGATGGGCCAGGGCCTGAGCCTCGGCATCAGGCGCGAACGAGCGCCAGGGCAGCGGAAGAGCTTGCCGCCCTCCGCCCCCGGACCGCCTGTTTCGGCGAGACGCTGATACCGGCCGATCACCAGGCCCGGCTCGACGACGACCGGCCCTGGCGAACTCACATTGCTGGCCCTGGCTCGGTTGCGATTGCGACCGCCCGCGCGTTCCGCAGCGGCACCAGCGCGACCAGGACACTCGCGGTCCTCGCAGATCCCAATCATGCCGACTCTCGTGCGGCGGCACTGCAGGCGGCCAGGGACGCCGTCGGGACCGGGGAGCTGGTCGTGCTGACGACAAGCGCAGGATTCACGGGTTTCTTCGCCGCGCTTCAGGCTGAGCACCCGGAAATCGGCGTGACCGTCGTGCGCATCAAGAACCCGACACGGAGCCTCGGCCTCGCCAGGCCGTTCGCTTATGCCGAGCCGGGGACGTTCCGCGAGCTGATGCTCCGATCGGACGGCTCAGTGTGCGAGCCAGCCCTCGCACAGGTGCCGCTGACCAGTGGCGGCGCATTCCCGCTCGGGCCCGAGGACGTAGTGCTGGTCAGTCGCGGTACCAGAGGTGCCGGGCTGGCTCTGGCTCAGGTTCTGGCCTGCTGCGGTACGCCGGTCGCGGTGATCGGTCGCGCCAGCGACGGCGACGACAGCGCGCTTGTGTCCGGACTCGAGCAGTTGCGGTCCGCCGGGGCGCGGATCGGCTATGAGGTCATCGACATCGCCAGCCAGGCGAGCCTGACCGCCGCCGTTGAGCGCATTGAGGCCAGGCTCGGACCAGTTACTGCCATTGGTCACGCAGTCGGCCAGGGCGTCCCCGTTCCGCTCATGGATCTAACCGACGTCGAGATCGCCGATCACGTCGCGAGCGAGACCGCCACGCTCGACCGCCTCGTCGAGTCCGTGCGAGCCGGCCAGCTGCGGATGATCGTGACCTTCGGGTCGGTTGCCAGCCGATATGGCCTGGCTGGCGCGAGCATGCTCGCCCTGAGCAGCGGTGCGCTGGCTGGACAGGCCCAGCAACTGGCAGCGGCCGCCGGGAACTGCCGTAGCCTTCACATCGACATTCCGGCCTGGTCCACCAGCGGCCTGGGCGATCTCCCCGAGCTGGCCGACAATTTCGCTGCGGCAGGCATCGCGCCTATCGAGGTCGGCGCAGCGTCGCGGCTGCTGCTCAAGATTCTCACAACGCCTGACCTGCCGGAGCGGCTCGCGATCCACGGCCGGGTTGGCGGCCCGGCCGCGACGGCCTCGCAGCCTGGCGGGGCCGAATTCGGGGAAGCCGGCCTCCTGAGCGGGCGGCGATTCCTGCAGGACATCAAGGTCTACCACCCGCAGGCCGAGCTGATCTGCGCGGCCCGGCTGTCCCTGACCGCCGATCCCTACCTGGCCGACTACCGTGTTGACGGGCTTGCAGTGCTGCCGCCCGTGCTTGCGCTCGAGGCGCTGGCCGAGGCTGCCTCCGTGCTTGCGGGCCGCCCGGTCAGGAACGCGAGCGACGTGCGCCTGGAGTTGCCGATCGTGATTCCGGACAACGGCGAGGCCGAGCTGGTGATTTCGGCGCAGCGGACCGGCACCGCCGTTACGGCCGTTCTTCGGTGCGGGGATAGCTCGTTCGCGGTGGTGCACGCCCAGGCCAGGTTCTCCTGCACCGACGGCCCGGCCGTCATGCCCGCACGGAGACTGGCGAAGCCGCCCTCCGCGCTGGCCCACCTGCCCGCAGGCCCGTCCGGGCTGGTTGACGGGGCCGAACTCTATGGCCCGATCGCCTTCCAGGCCGGCCGGTTCCGCCGGATCGCGTTGCTGCATGAGGTTACGACCAGGTCGTGCCGCGCCCTTGCCCGTGGCGGCGACGATCAGCCGTGGTTCGCGGCCGGCGGACCGCTGGCGGACGTCGCATTCCTGCTCGGAAGCCCAGGGCTGAACGACGCGACCCTCCAGGCCGTGCAGGCCTGCGTTCCGCACCGGCGAGTACGGCCCGCAGGGTGTGAGTCGGTGGTGTTCTCCGGCAAGGCGGCCGATGGAGCAGTCGAGATCCGGGCGGTCGCGGTACGTGACCCAGGCAGCGGCGGACCCACGATCGAGCGGGAATCCGCGCCGGACCCGGCCGCTCGACCGAGGCCGGGCACGGCGCCGCCCGCCGAGGCCGCCCCGGCTGGAGAGCCCGCCGACCAATCACGCGCGCGGTCGAGGCGGGGCCGCCGCTCGCCGCAACGCAACACGTCAGGCCAGCGCGAGCGGGCGACCCGTGCGGCGGCTCCAGGCGCCGATGCGGCCCCCGCCGCGCGCGCAGCCGATCAGCCGGAGATTGCGGTTCCCGCGCCGGATCATGTCCCCGCGCCCGCAGGTATTGGCGCGCACGACCGCGCGGGAGCCGAACAAGCCACCGAACGGTGGGACATCGAGGCCGTGGACTCGGCAGGCAGTCTCCTCGTCGCCTGGCGCGGAGTAGTCCTGCGGGATGCGGGACCGCTTCCGCGGAACTCGGCCTGGCCGCCGTCGCTGCTGTCCGTTTACCTCGAGCGCGCCAGCCGCGAACTCGGCCTCGATCCCGGCCTGCGGGTCACGGTCGGCTGCGGGCAGCCCGACGGGCCGGGGCCGGAGTTCCTCGCACGGGCAATCCCGCGGCAGGCACCACCAGCCGACGCGGCCGAGCCAGTGACGGCAGACCCAAGGCCCGACGCTTCCACGGCGAACGTAGCGGTCGCGATGGGTACGGGCCCGCTCGCCGGATTCAGCCTCAAGGCGGCCGCCAACGTGACGGTCGCGTGCGGCTGGACCGCGGTCGAGCCAGCCCATCGATACGACCGGCCGCCAGCCGGCCTCGGGCCGATGTACGCCAGGCTGCGCGGGGAGTTGGCCGAGTCGCCGGCCGCGCTGACCGCCAGGCTGCGGGCAATATGCGGTTGCCTGGCCATGGCCGGGCTGCAGGCGAGCGAGCCGATCTCCTGTCAGCGGACGACTAGCGACGGGTGGGCGCTGCTGCAGGCGACAGCCGTCAGCATCGCCTCGACAATCGTGGACCTCAGCGGCGTCGCCAGCCCGGTCGCGATCGCGATACTCACGGGCCGGGCGCCCGCGAGCGCCCCGGCGCGGGCCAGGGCGCGGGCTCGGGACAGCCAGGGGCCCGCGCCCAGGAGAGCCGGAACGCGCGATAGCGACTCGCCGGCGCCCGCGCTGGTCGGGTCTCGCTACAGCGAGGCGCCGGTGCCCGCGCGAGCCCGCGCGCGGCAGTGACTCACCGGCGGCCGCGCCAGCGGCCAGCTAACCGGTGCTCACGCGCATCGGTCACCCGCCGGAGTGCCGGTCCGCCGAGCTGCCGGCCGGACGACCCTCATGATCTCCGCCTCGGCCATGGCGACGGTTGCGGTCGGTCTGTCACACTACGACTAGAACTTTGTTCTAGTCGAAGGCGGCTGCACCATGACTACTCCCGCTACCCGTCCCGTCGAAGGCGTCGACCTGTCTCAGGTGGAATTCTGGCAGCAGCCCCTGGCGGCGCGGCACGCCGATTTCGCCAAGCTTCGGGCGCTGGGCAAGCCGCCGTATTTCGACGTTCCCGAGGGGCCGTTCAGCACTGCGGGCGACGGCTACTACGCATTCGTCTCGCACGCTGACGTGTCCGAGGCCAGCCGCCAGCCCGAACTGTTCTCGTCCGCCAGGGGCGCGACGAGCATCGAGGACCTGCCCGTCGAGTTCAACGAGTACTTCGGCTCCATGATCAACATGGACGACCCGCGGCACGCCCGGCTGCGCCGCATCGTGTTCCGCGCGTTCACCCCGAAGATGATCAAGAAGTTCGAGGAGGATGTGCAGCGGACCGCGGCCGGGATCGTCGACGATCTGCTCGTCACCGGCCCGTGCGACTTCGTGCAGCGCGTCTCGGCCAGGCTGCCGTTGAAGATCATCTGCGAGATGATGGGCATCGGAGACGAGCACTTCGAGATGGTGCTGAGGAACACCAACATCATCCTGTCCGGCGCCGACCCGGAGTTCATCAGCGAAAACATCGACGAGGCCATCACCCAGCTGCTGACGGCGGGCAAGGACCTGGCCGACCTGGTGATGGCGACCGCCGCCGACCGGGCCGAACATCCGCAGGATGACGTCATCACGGCCCTCGCGACCGCCAACATCGACGGCGAGCAGCTCACGCCGGCCGAACTCGGCTCGTTCTTCATCCTGCTGGTCGTGGCCGGCAACGAGACCACCAGGACGGCCATCTCGCACGCACTGAACCTGTTCACCGAGCACCCCGACCAGCGCGAGTTGCTGCTGGCCGACCTCGAGGGCCGGCTGCCAGGCGCGGTCGAAGAGATCGTCCGCTACGCCTCCCCGGTCATCTTCATGCGCCGCTCGGTCACCAGGGACTGCTCGCTGAACGGGCACAGCTTCCGCGAAGGCGACCGGTGCGTGCTGTTCTACTGGGCCGCCAACCGGGACGAGTCCGTGTTCACCGACCCTGGCCGGTTCGACATCACCCGCTCGCCCAACCCGCACGTCGGCTTCGGCGCCGCCGGCCCGCATTTCTGCCTCGGCGCGCACCTGGCCAAGCGCGAGATCACGGTCATGCTCCGCGAGCTGATGTCGAGGGTGCCGACCATCCGCGCGAGCGCGGAGCCCGACCGCCTGCTATCCAGCTTCATTAACGGGATCAAGCGCCTGCCCTGCGAGTTCGATTAGGGAACGATGCGCGTACCTGGGTCCGCCCTGCCTGCCAGGCCATGTCGGCCGGGGCTAGCGACAACGGGGCCCGCCCGGTCGCGGATCGCGCGCTCAGCTCATGACGCCTAGCGCCCGTATCACCCGCCCGTTTACCGGCTCCGCCGGGACCCGCCGGTTTGTCATGGCCACGTGCGCCTGACCGCAGTCGAGCGCGACCACGAGGGAGGTGGCGCCGCCGATCCCGCCACCGGGGTGACCGGCGAGGTTGCTGGCCACATTGATGTGCCAGCCAAGACCGACCTGCACGCCGCCGGGCCGGCTGCAGTGCGGCGTCAGAGCCGCGTGCGCAAGTTCGCCGGGCAGCACCGATGCCCACGAGACGCCGAAGCGCACCAAGTCGGCGGCGGTCGCCCACAGGCCGCCGGCCGCCGGTACGGTGCAGACCAGCTCCCCGGCCGGCTCGAAAGTCCCGTCGTCTGCCAGGGCATAGCCGGTGACCGTGTCCGCGCTCGGGCCGGGCCAGCTGGAAGGGAAGAACGAAGTCGTCATCCCGAGCGGCTGCAGCACCAGCCTGGTCGCGACCTCCGCGTAGCTCTGCCCAGCCAGGTCGGCCACGAGCTGGCCAAGGGCCGCGTACCCCGCGTTGCTGTACCTGAACTCTCCCCGCGGGCCTTCGCTCTCGAGCACCGGCCCGGCCAGGTCAGCCAGGTCAGGGACGCGCTCGGCGAACATCCCGAACCCGGCCCCGATGCCACCCTGGTGGGACAGCAGGTCCTCGACCGTGACTTCATCGTCGGCCAGCCGCACGGTGTCCAGGTACTCGTTAGCCGGGCGGTCGAGGTCGACCATGCCGTCTGCGACCAGCCGGAGCACCGTCGTGGCCGTGATCAGCTTGGTGATCGAGTACGCGGGGAACCGGTGCACGGGCCGTAGCGGGTCGGCAGGCTCCAGGTCAGCCCAGCCCCTGGCGACGACCCACGGCTCGGCCTGCGAGAGCGACCCATCGCCGGCCGAGAGCACGAGGCCGACCAGCCCTAGCTCGTCGAACGCCTGGTCGGCGACCTCCAGCACGGCAGCCGGCGGCTCGCCGAAGGTCGCAGTGGATGGCGCCGCGACCCGGCCGTCAGTGACCCTGCCCCCGATGGGGTATATGCGCAGGCCGCAGACGCGGTGGGGTTCGGCCGGATCGACGGCGGCCTCGAACTGCATGCCGCCCGCCTGAGCCCGAACGCGGAGCGGCTCGACGGACGTGAAGACGACTTCGTCGCGCAGCTGCTCGGCTCGGCCGGAGAGCGTCCTGACCAGCCTCTCCGGCGTTATCACGCTCAGGAACCGGTCAGTGAAGTGCTCGTGCAGCTCCTCGTCGGTCGGTGCTGTCCAGGCCGGCCCGCCGGCGTCGGCGAACCTGGACATCAGCCAGTTCAGCTGGACCGACGCAGAGCCTTCCGGCTCAGCCGGGACCCCAATAGCCTGGCGCAGGGAGCTCCAGCTGGAGAAGCCGTGTTCCCTGGCGATGGCTAGCTGCGCCTCGTGCAGGATCGTGAATTCGCCCGCCGACAGCCGACGCTTAGCCTCGAGCTTGAGGTAGCGCAGGCTGGGCTGGTCTGGGAGGGAACGTGGCTGATCGGACATCGCAGTCCTTCCTCGGTGCCCGCGGATCCGCGACATCGGGCCGGAAAGACTGAGGTCCATCACTGTTCGTGCAGTCCGGTGAGCTTGCAGCTCTGCCCGCGGATCCAGAGGCGGCCGGGAGCCACCAAGGCCTCACATTACCTGCGTCGGCCCGCACGGCAAGACCGCAGCGATAATCGCAAACCAGTGGCGACGTAATCATCTAACTGGCTGTGATTGCTACGGCACAACGTGTATAACTGGAGCACCCACGCGGCGCTCAGGACCCGGGCGTAACCCCGGGGCCGGGGGGGAGTCGCTGGTTATGGGGGGAACCGTAAGTCGCGGAGGGGGACCTTCGTCTGGGGCCGTTCGATCCCCGGCGGGATCGCCCGGCTGCGTGCCGCCTGGGACGGCCGGGAGGCAGGCGGCATACGAGGGTCGCGATGAGCGGAGGGATCTTCGTCCTGTGGACGACGCCACCCGGGGGCGTGGCGTCGTCCGCAGGCGGAGGTCCTGCTAGCCCTGGGAGGACGCCCTTCCGTACGCTGGCGGGCCAGTCACCCCAGCGCGCTGATCTTGGCCGCCAACTCGAAGTCGGCCTCGGTCAGGCCACCCTCCGAATGAGTCGACAGCGTAAGCGTCACCTTGTTCCACTGAACGAGGATGTCCGGATGATGGTTGGCGGCCTCGGCCAGGTAACCGACCGCGACGGCATAGAGCATCGCCGTACTGAACCCGGCCAGCTTGCGCTCGTTCGTGATGCTGTCACCCTGTCGCGTCCAGTCAGGCAAACCCGCCAGTCGCTGCCGGACCTCGTCATCGATCAGCAATGCCATAACTCCCCCAATCGCATGGGATCTTTCCCCCACCCCAGGCGCCATGCACCTGCCAGTCCACCACACCATTGTGGTGCTCCTCGTTCCCGGTAGGCTCGCTGAGCGTGACAGATTCCGCGGCAACGGAGCCGCAGCACCAGGCGCGCCGGACACCGCTCACACACGTGCACGAGCAACTCGGCGCCACGCTTACCGACTTTGCCGGCTGGCTGATGCCGCTGCGCTACGGCAGCGAGACAGCCGAGCACAACGCGGTCAGGACTGCTGCCGGGCTCTTCGATCTGTCCCATATGGGGGAGCTGTCGGTCACCGGACCCGGTGCCGCCGCGGCGCTCGATTACGCCCTGGTCGGCGCGCTGTCGGCCCTGCGGCCTGGCCGCGCCCGCTACACGATGATCTGCGCTGACGACGGTGGCGTGATCGACGACCTCATCGTGTACCGGCTCGCCGACGCCGAGTATCTCATCGTGGCGAACGCCGCCAATGCCACAGTCGTCTGCCAGGCGCTGGATGAGCGCTCGGCCCAATACGACGCCGCGGTGACCGACCGGACGGCTGACTACGCGCTCATCGCGCTCCAGGGACCGCTCGCCGCGCGCATCCTGGCCCCGCTGACCGACGTCGACCTCACCGAGATCAAGTACTACGCCAGCTACCGGGCCAGGGTAGGCGGCAGGCCCGTCCTCCTGGCTCGCACTGGCTACACCGGCGAGGACGGGTTCGAGCTATTCGCCGCCCCCGAGGACGCCGAATACCTGTGGACCACGATGGCAAAGGCCGGGGCGGGCGACGGGCTGATCCCGGCCGGGCTGGCCGCGCGCGACACGCTCCGGCTTGAGGCCGGGATGCCGCTCTACGGAAACGAACTCAGCCGCGACGTGACCCCGTACGACGCTGGGCTCGGGTGGGTCGTGAAGCTGGACAAGGAGTCCGGCTTCGTCGGCAGGGCCGCGCTCGCGGCCAGGGCCGCAGCGCCGGCGCAACGACAGCTAGTCGGCCTCACGTGCCAGTCGCGCCGCGTGCCCAGGCATGGCTACGACGTCGTATGGGACGGCTTGGTCTGCGGGTCAGTCACCAGCGGCGCGCCCTCTCCCACCCTGGGCGTTCCCATCGCGATGGCCTACGTCCGGCCAGAAGTGGCGGCCGAGGCGGCAGCCGCAGCCGAGGCGGAGGAAGCCGGCTTGGCAGTCGATGTCCGGGGCCGGCCCGAGCCGGCCACACTGGTGCCGTTGCCGTTCTACCGGCGCCCGTCCTAGACCGCTTCGGCGGAGCTTTGACGCGTTACCTTCCGAAATTACGGGCTTTGAGAAAGGCGTTGGCGAAATGACCGTTCCAGCAGAGCTGCACTACACGCCCGAGCACGAGTGGGTGTCCATCAGCGGCGACGTTGCCTCGGTAGGCATTACCGACCATGCGCAGAAGGCCCTGGGCGACGTCGTCTTCGTCTCGGTCCCGGCGGCCGGGACGAGGGTCACCGCGGGCGAGCCGTGCGGCGAGGTGGAGTCAACCAAGTCGGTCAGCGACCTGTACTCCCCTGTGGATGGTGAGGTGACCGAGGTCAACCCGGAGATCGACGACGACCCTGGCCTGGTGAACTCCGACCCTTACGGCGCCGGCTGGCTGTTCAGGGTCAAGGTCGACGAGTCCGACGACGAGCTGCCCCCCGGACTGCTCTCAGCCGCCGAGTACAGCGCGCTGACCAGGGAAGAAGAGTGAGCCGGAGCGGCAGTCAGGAGGATCTGCGCCGGTTCGACACGGCCACGGCGGAACTGGACCCGCCGTTCGCGATCGTGGACATGCGCGCCTTCAGGGCCAACGCAGCGGCGATGACCCGCCGGGCCGGAGGCAAGCCGATCCGGCTGGCCAGCAAGTCAGTTCGTTGCCGTCACCTCATCGAGCAGGCGCTCCAGGCGGACGGCTTCCGCGGCATCCTTGCCTACACCCTGCCCGAGGCGCTGTGGCTGGCCGACCGCGGGACCAGCGACGACATCGTCGTTGCCTACCCGACCGCGGATCGCTCAGCGCTGGCCAGGCTGGCCGGCGATCCGGGCGCAGCCACCGCGATAGCCGTGATGGTGGACTGCACCGACCATCTCGACATGATCGAGAAGGCGGCAGCCGGGGTGGCGAAGCCGCACCCGGTCCGCGTCGCCATCGACATCGATGCCGGGTACATCGCGTTCGGCGGACGGCTGCGGGCCGGCGCCCGCCGCTCGCCCGTCCGCTCTCCGGCCGACGCCGTGGCCCTGGCCGAGGGGATCCTGTCCCGGCCCGGCCTGCGACTGGCCGGCCTCATGGGCTACGAGGCGCAGATCGCCGGCGTCGGCGATAACCCGCCGGGCAGGCCGGTGTACGCCCGCGCGATCCGGTACATGCAGCGCAAGTCCGCGGCCGAATTGTCGCAGCGGCGGGCCGCCATCGTGGCCGCCGTCCGCGGGCTGACCCCGCTGGAGTTCGTCAACGGCGGCGGCACGGGCTCGCTGGAGGGCACGTCCGCCGAGGCCGCGGTCACCGAAATTGGCGCCGGATCGGGCCTGTACCACCCGACGCTGTTCGATGCCTACCGCGGCTTTACCGGCCAGCCGGCAGCCATGTTCGCGCTGCCGATCGTGCGCCGCCCTGGTCCCGGCGTGGTCACCGCCCTCGGAGGCGGTTACCCAGCCTCCGGCCCTGGCAACGCCAGCCGGGTGCCCAAGCCGTACCTGCCCGCGGGCCTGAAGCTGGACCGCGAGGAGGGCGCGGGCGAGGTGCAGACGCCGCTACTGGGGACGGCCGCGGACGGTCTCAAGATCGGCGACCGGGTTTGGATGCGCCATGCGAAGGCCGGCGAACTGTGCGAGCGGTTCGCCGCGCTGCACCTGATCGAGGGCGACAAGGTCGTCGCGACGGTCCCCACCTACCGCGGCGAGGGCCAGACATTCCTCTGAGGTGGCTTCCGCCCGGTGACAACCGGCCCGCAGATCCTGTAACTTCGCCCGACCTCGTGCCTGCTGCCCCGATGTCGTTCTGGCGGTGCGCCAGTCATTTCCGGCGGCGGCTCCAGATCCGCAAGATCACGATGCCGACAATCGCGGCCCCGGCCACGGCGGCGCCTATCCGGACCTCTGGCCTCGCCAGCTGCTCCTTGGCGCGCTCGCGCAGCAGCTTCACGTTGTTGGCCGGGCTTACCCGGTCGGCCAGTTCATCAATTGTCCGCGCCAGGTCTTCCCGTGTGTGCTCGATCTGCGCGACTAGCGCATCGGGGTCTCGGTCCGCCACGGCCCCGGTCACGGCCACGGAGCCGTGCACCTCGACTTCCCCGCCCGGATCGGCCATCCCACTTATCCCTTCCGCCACCATGGCTTCCGCTGGCGCGACAGCTTGACGCACTAGTCTTCCAGGCACCTGCCGACCGTGCACGGCCGGCTAGTCGTTGACGTCCATTTACGCCATTCGTGCCACGCCGCTGGGATAACGCCAGGCGGCCTACTCCAGCGTCAGGGCATCGCCTACGCGGACGATCCCGTCGCTGGCGATGTGCCCGCCGAGCGCGAGGCACAGCGGGCGGTCCTCCCGCTGGCCTAGCCGCTTCAGCACGCTGCCCGACTCGGTCAGCCCTGGCTGCGCCATCCCAACCATCACGCAGCGCTCCAATACCCGGTCGAACACCGCCGCAAGCGCATTGGGCCCCGCGCCGATCCGAGCTGGACGGCCCAGCCAGGACTCCTCGATGAACGGCTCGTCCGTGCGGACGACCAGGTTCGGCCGGAACCGGCGCGACTCGATCCCGATGCCGGGAAGCTGTGCCCTCAGCCAGGCCAGAGTCGCGGTGCCGATAAGGCTCAGCGGGACCTCGTCGAAGTGGCTAGCCTCGCTCTCCCTCAGCACCCGAAGGTCGGGCTTCCCCACATGCGAGCGCAGGAGCTGGTCCGCCGCCCCCGCCGCAACCGGATACTCGGTCCCTTCCGGGCCGACGACAACTGGCGGCTCGATGCGCGCAACTTCCGGCTCTACCGGGTAGCGCGCGGTCAGATCAAGCAGGCCGAGCATGCGCCGGAACCGGCTGCTGTTCTTGCCCGAGCCGAGCTTGCCTTCGGCGTCCTGCACCGCCCACAGACGGTCGCCGAGCAAGCCGCGCGAGGACGCCAAGCTGACCGGGACGCGCTCACCGCCAATTGACTTCACGGGATAGCGCCATATTTGCTCGACCACGAACCCGTGCCCCGTCGGCCCTCCCACGTCCGAAATCATAGCTTTCCTAGCGCGGTGAGGTCCCGATCGAGACCCGTTAGATGCACGTGGGGACTTCGGCAACCGCCGCGCCGCACACTCGCCCGCGGGGCGGCTAGGCAGCGTGCGCGGTTCCAGGCAGGTCCGCCGGGCCAGGCAGGCGTCCGCCCGCGCCTAACGCGAGGACGCGCCGCGCCGATTGTCCTGGCTGTCTGCCGTCGCACTTAGTATCTGGGCTTGTGACGGTGCGAGCGGTGATCTTCGACTGGGGCGGCACGCTGACCCCGTGGCATTCCATCAACGTGGAGCAGTTGTGGCAGACAATATGCGAGCCGCACTTCCCGCTCGTCCAGGCGGCGACGCACGCGGCCGCGCTGCACGCAGCCGAACAGCAACTCTGGGAGGTTTCGCGCTCCCAGCATCAGAGCGCGACGATGGAGCAGTTGTTCGAACTGGCCGGAGTGGCGCCGACCGAGCAGCTGCTGGCGAGCTACGTGAAGGCGTGGGAGCCGCACACTTTCACCGATCCCGAGGTTTCCGGCCTGCTTGGCGACATGCGCGAACGCGGAATCAGGATCGGAGTGCTCTCGAATACCATGTGGCCGCGCAGTTGGCACGAGGACGTATTCCGGCGCGATGGCGTCCTGGATCTCATCGATGGTGCCGTGTACACCAGTGAGATCGACTGGACCAAGCCGCATCCTGAGGCGTTCGCCACCGTGATGCGGGCGATCGGCGTGTCCGATCCGGCCGACTGTGTGTTCGTCGGTGACCGGCCATATGACGACGTGCACGGCGCGCAGAGCGCCGGCATGCGGGCCGTGCTCGTGCCGAACAGCGACGTCCCGCCGTATGAGACTGTCGTCCCCGACGCGATCGTCGCGAGCCTGGCCGAGCTGGGCCTGCTGATCGAATCCTGGTGACGGCTAGCAGCAGTCGGTGCCCTGGCAGCTAGTGCAGGTGCGCTCGCCAGTCGCCGGGCACGCGGCCGGCCGGACCGGGCACCGGCTGATCGAGCGGATGATGCTGCGGTGCAGCCAGCACGGGACCGCCCTCGTAGAACTCCTCGGTGTCGTAATTCCAGAACCATTCCTCGCCCGGCTCGAAGCTGCGGATAACCGGATGCCCGGAATCCGCGGCGTGCCCCGACGCGTGCTGCATGGGCGAAGTGTCGCAGCAGCCGATATGCCCGCACTCCGCGCACCGCCGCAGGTGCAGCCACCACCCGCCCGCTTCGTCGCACTCCACGCAGCCCGTCCCGCTCGGCGGGACGACCGGGTCGATACCCGGCATTTCCGTCATAGTTGCTCTCCAGTTGTAAGTACTCGGGTCACCGTCCACCACGGTATGCCCCGTCCGCCGGTCCCCGACCGCTGGTCAGGCCGGCTGGGCGGGCGGAACCGGCTCGGGAAGCGACTCGCTGGCAGCCCACCTGAACACTCCCCTGGCCATGGTTGATGTTGCCCGGTCCGCCCTCGTGCTGAACACGTGATGGCGGGCCCGGGCCACGGCCGGATCGTCAGGGGCCGCAAGCCACGCAAGCTCAACGAGATGGCCAGCGAGCCGCAGTCCGTCCTCGGCATCATCCTCCGGTCCGGCCAGGGCGGCCTCGGCGAGCTCCGTCGCGCGCACGGCCAGGGCCTCGGCGCCGCCGGCCAGGCTTGAGATCTCCGCGGCCAGGACACGCTCCCTGGCCGGCTTGAGGGTCGCCGGGTTGCCATCCCACCAGCCCCCGTACCGTCGCCACACGGTCCTGACGATGAACTCTGGCTCGTCGTAGACCGGCTGGAGGAACGGCCGGTCGGCGAGGCGGCTGGGGACCTTCACCGTGTGGATCGCCTCATCCAGACGGCCTCCACCGTTCATGATCTCCAGCGTCTGGCCGACCAGGGACTCCAGCAGCTCGGCGGTGTCGGTCAGCGCGATCGAGACCCGTTCCGCCCCTATGACCGGCAGCCCGTGGCCCGGCAGCAAGTACTCGGGCTCGAGCGTCAGCATCCGGCGCAGCGCTTGCGCCCATTCCAGCGGGTAGCGCTGCACTTTCTGCGGATTGCCCGCGTTGGGCGTGGCCCAGATGAACAGGTCGCCGCAGCACAGCACCTTCCTGTCGGCCAGCCAGGTCACGGTGTGGTCGTCCGTCTCGCCCTTCTCGTGCCGCAGCTCAAATGTCGTGCCGCCTGTCTGGACGTTCGACTCGTCACGGTAGGTGCGGTCCGGATAGCGGTAGTGCGTCGGCCAGCGCAATCCAGGAGCACTGAACTGGCGCTGGTTGATGACCTCGTTGTATCCCAGGGTCATGAGGTAGCGGTCGAAGCGCCTTGGCAGGGCCTCGTGCCCAATCACGACCGGCGCGGGCCAGCCCTTGTCCAGCGCCTCGCTTTCCCAGACCGGCACGCCGCAGACGTGGTCGATGTGGCCGTGCGAGTAGATCGCGGTGTGCAGTCGCTGATCGGTCCAGCGGCGCACATTCTCGTGGATCGCCTGCGCCGAGAGCGAGCTGCCCGTGTCGATCAGCACCAGCCCGTCGCTCGTCCTGATGGCCGTCACGTTGCCAAAAGCGGGCACGAACGCGACGTCATCACAGATCTCCGTTAGCCCGCCGAGGTGACCGACCGGATGGTGCTCGCTCGTCGACTCCTCGCCGCGCCAGAGCCGGTCGGCAGTCACAAGAATGTCAGTCGCCATCGGTGCAGGTCGCCTCCGTCATCGTTGCCCCGGCCCATCCTCTCTCGCCCAGCCGGGTCAGTCGGGTGCCGCCCCGCCGTCCGCCTGCCGGCCAGCGCGATGCCGGGCGTACCAGGAGGGGAAGTCCAGCAGCGAGCTCAGCACGATATCGGCGCCCGCCTCGGTCAGCTGGCGAGCACCGAACGATCCCGTCGGCACGCCGACCGCCAGGACGGCCGCGCGCCGGGACGCCACCATGTCGGCCGGCGTGTCGCCCACGTAGGCAGCGGCGCCCAGCCGGGCCAGCACCTCCGCCTTCTCCTCACCGTGCACGTGCGTGAACAGCCTGTCGGGCGCAAGGCCGACGGCGCCGAGGCTCGGCCCGATCGACATCGCGTGCTTGGCCGTCACGACCACTGCCTCCTCCCCCGCCTGCTTGACCGCGGCCAGAGCTTCCTGCGCGCCGGGCAGCAGGGTGGTCAGTGCCGGCGCCAGGGCGATGTAATGCCGCCGGTAACACGCAGCCGCCCGTTCGCGCTCGGCGACCGGGAACCAGTAGGTGACCTCATCCTCCAGCTTGATCCCCATCCGGAGATCGACGTCCGCCAGGTCGATGTGCACCCCGGTCTCCTCGCCGACCGCCCTCCAGGCGGCCATGATCGCGGGCCTGGAGTCAATGAGCGTCATGTCGAGGTCGAAACCGACTGGCCCGGTCCGTCTCATGTGTCCGAGTACCCCCGCTCGCCGAACCGGTCGCGAGTTACACCCTACGCAGACGGCCAGGAATCAGCCGGGCGGACGGACCGGGGTGAAGTGACGGCCGCCGTCGCTGGTGAACAACAACAGCCCGCCGCCGCCCTCGCAGCCCGCGACCGCCGCACTCGCGCATACTCGCACAACCGCCCAGCCATTGGACTCGGTGGCGAACACGAGCGACTGTATCCCGGTCACGCCCAGGTTCGGCAGGATCGTCGTCCAGGTCCGGCCGCCGTCGGTGGTCGTGCGAAAGAAGGTCACGCTGGCGTAGGTTTTCCCACCGAACTCGCTGCTTCCGAAGTAGAGCCAGACGTCCGGGCCAGGAACGGCGAACGGGACCAGCGCGCCGGACTTGTAGAGCTGGGCGCTGGCGCCGAAGGGCAGCGAATGCGCCTGCCAGCTCCGTCCGCCGTCATCGGTCGTATCAACCTGCACCCGACCCGCCACCACGGCGAACAGCACGCCGCGCGGGCCGAAGAAGACAGGTAGCCCCGCGAGTACCGTCGGCAATCCCGTCTGCTGGAATCCGGCAAGCGGGGACTGTGACCAGCGCACCCCGCCGTCTGCGGTCTGGTATAGCCGTCCGGAGTCGGAGATACCCCAGCCATCGGCCGCGCTCGTGAACTCAATCCCGCCGCCGAGCGCGGGGACGGTAGTCAATACCAGGCGCCAGTTCGCGCCGCCGTCACTGGTCGAGAACAGCAGCGCATGCGGCTGCTGATAGACGCTGAACGCAGCGAAGCCATCCGAGGAGTTAGCGAAGCTGATGGTGCCGGACATGATCGAAGTCCCCGCTCCTGGCAGCGAGAAGGTAAACCATGAGTGCCCCCCGTTGGTGGTGCGGTCAATGCTGATCATCGCCGTGGCCGACTCAGGGTGCGCGACTATGGCCCAGGCGTCTTGCGGTCCGCTGAAGGTCACGCAGAGGATGTTCGCGAGCGGGTCACTGACCGGCGGGGTGATCTTGGCCCACCG
>JASHOL010000065.1 GCA_030041135.1 Streptosporangiaceae bacterium
CGGACAAGCTCGTTGGCGAGCATGATGTCGCTCATCGGCAGGCCGGTGCTGCCCGTGTGGCTGAGCAGTTCCGCGCCGCTGGCGAACGGATAAGGAACCGCGGTGGGATCGGCGATCAGCGCCGGCCGGCCGGCCTCGTCCTCGCCAAGCACGAAGCCGCCGCCCACCGAGTAGTAGGTCCGGGCGCTGACCTCGGCCCCGTCAGCGTCGAGCGCGGCGAACCGCATGCCGTTGGAGTGGAACTCCAGCCGCTTGCGGCGGTGCAAGATCACGTCGGCGTCCACGTCGAAGTCAATCGGCGTGTGCCCGAGCAGCGCCAGCTTGCCGGACTCGCGGACGGACGCGACCAGCGGGTCGGCCGCGGCCGGGTCGACGGTTTCCGGCTCCTCTCCCGCCAGGCCGAGCACGACGGCCTTAACGCTGCCGTGGCCGTGGCCGGTCGCGCCCAGCGAGCCGAACAACTCCACCCTGACCCGTGCCACCGCCGGCAGCAGTCCACCGGCCTCGAGCGACCGGCCGAACATCACCGCCGCCCGCATCGGGCCCACCGTGTGCGAGCTGGACGGGCCGATCCCGATCTTGAACAGGTCGAAGACGCTGACGGTCATAGCGCCCTCCTCTTTAGGACTTGACCCTGCTCCCAGCGGGATCGTACGGCGGCCGCAGGTGCACGCGCGCGTCTACGAGTTGCCCGCCGACGTTGACTTGATACGTGCCCGACCTGACCAGCTCGGCGTTTGCGACGCCGCCGGCCGGATCGCGCAGGTAGGCGAGCCCCACGGCGGCTCCGAGCGTGGCCCCGTAGGCGCCGGAGGTCAGCTGCCCGGCCGGCGCCCCGTCGCGGAGGAGGAGCTCGCCGCCCCACAGCATCACGCCGGGATCGTCCAGCACTACCGACACGAGCCGCCGCCGGGGTCCGTCCGCCCGTGCCTTCTCCACCGCCTCGCGGCCGAGGAAGCCAACACCGCCAGACAGCTTGCACGCGAACAGCAGCCCGGCTTCGACCGGGCCGTAATCGGGCGTCAGCTCCCGGCCGAACGCGCGGTAACCCTTCTCCAGCCGGAGCGACTCGATCGCGTAGTAGCCGGCGTTGGCCACGCCGAGGTCGGCACCGGCCGTCATCAGGTCCTCATGCACGCCGACGGCGAACTCGGCCGGCACGTACAGCTCCCAGCCAAGCTCGCCGACGTACGTAATACGCGTCGCCCGCACGGTCGCGTAGCCCAGGTCGATCATTTTGCTTGATCCGAAGGGGAACGAGGAGTCTCCCAGGCTAGTTCTGGTCACCCGGCTGAGCAGCTGCCTTGAGGCCGGCCCCATGACCCCGTAGACCGCGCACGAGGAGGTCACATCGGTGACGGTGGCCCGGCTGCGCGCCGGCATGCGCCTGCGGATATGGTCGGCGTCGCGCTCGGTGGTGGCCGCGCTCGCCACGAGCAGGAACTGCGATGCCGCGAGCCTGGTCACGGTGATGTCGGACTCATACGTGCCGCGGTCGTTGAGCATGCCGGTATAGACGGTGCGGCCGACCGGCACGGCGACGTCGTTGGTGCACAGCCACTGCAGTGCCGTTTCGGCGTCGTCGCCGCTGACCAGGTACTTGGAGAACGAGGTCTGGTCGAACACGGCCACCCGCTGCCTGGTCGCCAACTGCTCGGCCGACGACCACGGCTGCCAGTTCTGCCTGTCCCACGAGTACTCGATCACCGGGTCCTGGCCCGCCGGCGCGAAGAAGTTCGCCCGCTCCCAGCCCATCTTGCTGCCGAAGCACGCGTTCGCGTCAGCGAGCTGCTGGTAGATCGGCGACCGGCGGAACGGGCGCGCGGTCTCCAGCTCGCGGTTCGGCCACCCGATCGCGTAGTGCAGCCCAAGCACCTCGCTGACCCGGTCCCGCAGCCACTGGCTGTTGCCGTTGAACGGGGCGAACCGGCGGATGTCGACCGACGTGAGGTCGGCGTCGGGCTGGCCGTCGACGATCCACTGCGCCAGCGCGAGTCCCGCTCCGCCGGCCGAGGCGATACCCACGGAGTTGAAGCCGGCCGCGACGAAGAACCCGCCGAGCTCTGGTGTCTCGCCCAGCAGGAACTGGTTATCGGGCGTGAAGCTCTCCGGCCCGTTGTAGAACTTCCTGATGCCGGTCTGCGCGAGCACCGGCAGGCGGTGCACCGCGCTGTCCATCAGCACGCTGAAGTGGTCCCAGTCCTCTTCGAGCAGCTGGAACTCGAACGGGTAAGGAAGGTCATCGGGAGCGACCCAGGGCTTGGCCTCCGGCTCAAACCCGCCGACGACCAGGCCGCCGGTTTCCTCCTTGAAGTAGGTCCACCCGTCGGGATCGCGCAGCACCGGCAAGTCGGGCCGGACGCCCGCGATCTGCTCGGTGACCACGTAGAAGTGCTCGGCCGAGTGCAGCGGCACCGTGACTCCGGCTAGCGCGCCGACCTGCTTGGCCCACTGCCCGGCACAGTTCACGACGACCCCGGCCTCGACTTCGCCGCGGTCGGTGACGACGCCGCTGACCCGCCCGTCACAGCTGCTGATCCCCGTGACCCTGACTCGCTCGGCGATCACGGCACCTCGCTGCCTGGCCCCGCGGGCCAGTGCGGCGGTCAGGTCGACCGGATCGGCGCGCCCGTCGCCCGGCAGCCAGATCGCGCCGACCAGGTCGTCGGCCCGCAGCAGCGGGTACCGGCTTGCCGCCTCGCTCGCGCTGATCAGCTCGCACTCGATGCCGTAGGCCTGCGCGGTGGCCTCGGTGCGCCGCAGCGCGGTCATCCGGTCGGCCGTCCTGGCCACCGTGACCCCGCCGCACCGGCGAAATCCGGTGGCCTGCCCGGTCTCGGCCTCCAGACGCTCGTAGAGCCGGGTCGAATACTGCACCAGCCGGGTGCCGGCCTCGGACGCGCGCAGCTGACCGACCAGCCCGGCCGCGTGCCAGGTCGTTCCGCAGGACAGCTGGCCCTGCTCAAGCAGCAGCACGTCGGTCCAGCCGAGCGCGGTCAGGTGGTAGGCAACGCTGGCGCCGATCACCCCTCCGCCGATGATCACGACCTGGGCGCGCGCGGGTAGGTCAGCCGACATCGTCGTCAGGCCCTGTCCTGGACCTCGCTGAGCAGCTGAGCGAACGCCCGGCTGGTGAATCCGGCCGCGGCCACCTCGAACCGCTCCATGCCCCACGACCAGAAGTCGAAGTCCAGGTCGCTCGTCGCGCTCTGGATCGCGCCCCAGAGCGTCCAGCCGTACCTGGCGACCAGCCCGAACAGCTCGGCCCTGGCGATCCGGCTGCGTCGTGCCCGGCCGTAATACGCGGTCACGAGCGCGGCCAGTCCGTCGCCGTCGAGGCCGCACTCCCCGGCGATGTTCCCGAGCTCGAAGCACGGGTCGTTGTTGCCCGAGTACTCGTAGTCGATCACCCAGATCCGCTCGCCGTCATCGATGAAGTTGGCCGCGAGCAGGTCGTTGTTGCAGGGCACCGTACCCTCATCCCCGACCGCCAGGGCGGCGCGGGCAGCCGCGAACGCGGGCAGCAGCTCCTCGTACCCAGCCGGGATGGGCATGCCCGCCTCGCTGGCGACCCGGTAGTAGCGCGCCTGGGTCTCGAACATGTCAAAGTCGCCGGCGAACCGGCCACCGCCGTGCAACGCGCGGCAGGCCGCGGCGATTCTCGGGATCATCGCGGGCCGCCCGACGTCGGCGTTGCCGAGCGTCTTGCCGTCGATGTACCCGAGCACGAGCACTCGGTCCTGCGGCCGGTACTCGATCACCGGCGCCCCGACGCCGGCGGCCGCGGCCAGCACCGAGTTGCGGTATTCGTGCTCGCGGTCGATGCCAAGCAAGCCGCCGTCTGACCAGAGCCTGGCGACGAAACAGCCGCGCTCGGTCGTGACGCGGAAGTTCTGATTGGTGAGCCCGCCTGGAAGCGCGCTGATCTGCATGACCTGGCCGGCCAGGCTCGGAATCGCGGCCAGGAGCTCGCGCGCCCGCACCGGCACCGGATCCCGCCCAGGCTCGTCAGGCCCAGGCGCCGGGACCCGGCGTCGCTCGTCGGCCCCCGGCGCCGGGTCGTGCCGCAGCTCACTCACCACCGGCAGCACCCTCCTGGTTCCCGGGCTTCGCGGGTCGTCCCCCCAAGCTGCACCGCGCGGCGGTTCGCGGATCGCCCCCGAGCTGCACAGCCCGAGCACTGCGATCCGCGTCACTCGCGTGCGGTACTGATGGCAGGTTACGAGGCGGAATACCCAAAGGTCTAGACACAAGTGCCCGACATCCGGTCGAACGCGGCGGGTAGGCGATTCGCCGGTCGTGGATGGAGGGTGTAGATCGCCCCCGCGTAGATAGGGTCTGGACAGTTAAGGCACTGCGCCCCTACGCTACGCGTCATCTGAGGTCCCGAGCGGGACGAGGAGGACGAGCTGATGAGCACAGCTTCGGATGTCAGCCGTAGTCACGACCGCGACACCGCAGACCTTGCCCGATTCGGTTATAAGCAGGAACTCAGGCGCTCGCTCGGCCTGTTCAGCTCGTTCGCAGTCGCGTTCAGCTACATCTCGCCGTCGACCGGCATCTTCACGCTCTTCTCGCTCGGCCTGGTTACACTCGGCGGCGTCTTCATCTGGACCTGGCCGGTCGTCGCACTCGGCCAGTTCATCATCGCGCTGAACTTCGCCGAGGTGTCCAGTCACTTCCCGCTCGCGGGCTCGGTGTTCCAGTGGTCGAAGTACCTCGCCCACCGCACCTACTCGTGGTTTACCGGCTGGATCTACTTGTTCGCCGGCATCATCACCGTCACGGCGGTGGTGGCGACGCTGCCGCTCGCGCTGATCCCCGCGCTACAAGGCCTCGGCTGGCACAGCCTCGGCATCGGTAGCTCCTCGACGGTGCTGCACACCCAGCTGGTGGTCGCGCTAATCACGCTCGTCGTGATCACCGTGCTCAATATCTACGGCGTCAAGCTGGTCGCGATCATCAACAACACCGGGGTGCTGTTCGAGATCCTTGGCATGTTCGTGTTCGCGCTGGTCCTGATGGCATTCCACAACCACCAGGGCTTCAAGGTCGTGACCGACAGCAGCGGGCTGCATGTCGGGCCGAACACGTTCCTCGTCGCCATGTTCATGTCCCTGTTCGTGATCTACGGCTTCGACACCGCGTCCACGCTGGCCGAGGAAACCCGCGATCCGCGGCGTTCCGCGCCTAAGGCCGTGCTGTACTCCATCGTCGGCGCCTTCATCATCGGCGGGGTCTTCCTGCTCGGAACGCTGATGGCGATCCCGAACATGCACAAGGCCATCGGTGCCTCCTGGGGGCCGGCCAACATCATCGAGGCCAACTTCCCGACCGCCTTCGCCACCCTCTACCTGCTGGTCGTCTCGGCCGCAATCTTCGTCTGCTGCCTGTCGATCCTGGCGGCCACGATCCGGCTGTCGTTTGGCATGGCCAGGGACAATCAGCTGCCGTTCTCCAAGCCCTTGGCCAAGGTCTCCCCCACGCTGCATACGCCGGTTTGGACCTGCATCACGATCGCGGTCATCTCGGCCATCCCGTTCATCCAGTACGACGGTGCAGGCGTCATCGCGATCGCGGCGACGGCGATGATCTACTTCAGCTACTTCCTCGGCAACCTGGCGATCCTGGGGGCCCGTCTGAAGGGCTGGCCCAAGACGAAGGCGCCGTTCCGGCTCGGCCGCTGGGGGCTGGTCGTCAACATCCTCGGGCTGCTCTACGGCGGTGCGATGCTGGTCAACTTCGCCTGGCCGCGCATGCAGAGCAACCCGACGCCGAAGCAGGAGGCCCTGGCGCTGAACTTCCACGTCGGCTGGCTGAACGGCATCCCGATCTTGTGGACCGTGTTCGTCTTCATCGTCCTTCTGGGTGTGCTCTATTACCTGATCGTCGGCCGGAGCAAGGAGTTCGCGCCGGTCACGGCCCCGCCCGACGGGGAACCAATCCCGGCAGCGGAGGGGGCTGCCTAGGGCCTGGTTGAGCTGGGCGGCGCGCCGTAGCGCCGCGCCGGGACCCGCCCCGTGTCCCGGCGTCTGGCGCGGGGAGGGCGGCGCGCCGTCCGCCTGGGCGGCGGCCTGCGACGACAGGAAGATTTGCGCAGGCCGCCGCCCGTCTGAGCGCATTCCCTGGCCCATCCGCGGAGAGCACACTAGGAGGCATGCAGCAGGTGACGCCGACCGCCCAGCCGCAGCCGACACAACCGGTTCAGGCATCGCCTGGCGCGCTGGTGCGGCTGACCTCGCTAGCCAGGAAGCCGCCAAAGATCATCAGGCAGACCGGCTTCACCGCGCACGCGCAGATCGAGAACTGGCTGGCCGATGCGATCGCCGCCGGTCAGCTCAGGCCGGGCGACCGGCTGCCGACCGAACACGACCTGGCCGCCTGGCTCGGCGTGAGCCGGATGACGCTGCGGCACGCGCTCGGCGAGCTGGCCCAGCGCGGACTCGTCACCAAGTCGGTCGGGCGCAACGGCGGCACGTTCGTGGCCGAGGCCAAGCTCGAGCAGGACCTGACCACGCTCGCCGGCTTCTCCGAGCAGTTGCGACGGCACGGCAAGGTCGCCGGGGCCAGGGTGCTGGCCGCCGCCCAGATCCCGGCCAGCCCAGCTGCGGCGGCGGCGCTCGGGCTCGCCGAGGGCGATTCCGTGCACGAGGTCCGGCGCATCCGGCTCGCCGACGGCCGGCCGATGGTCATCGAGCACTCGTTGTTCCCGGCGGCCCTGTTTCCCGACCTGCTCGACTGCCGGCTGGATGGCTCGCTCTACGAGTTGCTTGAGGAGCGGTACGGGCAGCGGCCCCACCGGGCGCGCGAGTCGCTCGAGCCGGTGGTCGCCGGGGTGCGGGAGGCGGAGGCGCTCGAGGTGGACGAGGGCGCACCGCTCATGCTGGTCGAGCGGACCGCTTACTCGAAGACCGGTCAGCCACTCGAGTTCGCGCACGACCTGTTCCGTGGCGACCGGACCAGGGTCGTCGTATGGACCTCGGAGCTGGGCGGAGAGATCTAGTGACAGCGCCGCCGGCGCCGGGTAGCGTTCTGGCCGGTGTCGCGGTTCCCCGCCGCGCAGGTGCCAGAAGGAGCGCGCGATGACGGTGAAGCTCGTCGTCCTGTACACCCAGCCGGAAGACGCCGCGGCGTTCGATCAGGAGTACACCGGAGTGCACGCGCCGCTGGTGGTGAAGATTCCTGGGCTACAGCGCTTCGAGGCAGGCAAGCTTGTCACCGCGCTTGACGGCGGTGAGCACACCTATCACCGGATCGCCGAACTGTACTTCGCCGACCAAGCCGCAATGGACGCCGCGTTCGGGTCGCCCGAGGGCGCCGCCACCGCGCAGCACTACGGCCAGATCGCCCCGCCGGGCTCGCGCATGTTCGTCGAGGTGCTCGACGACTGACGCGGCGAGTCCGCCTGCCTGATCGCCGCCGCACCGTGACGGTGCCGGCCAGCCGCGCCTAGTGCCCGCACGTAGCCGCCCCGCCGTGCTGGTTGCCGGCCAGCCGCGCCGGTAATCCCCGCGCGCGACCGCCCTCGCCGCGGCCGTGGAGGCCGGCCGACTCTTGATCGATGTGAAGTAGGTACTGCTACAGCCGGGTTGGAGCAGTACCTACCGTACATTCATGGCCTCGCGGAAGCGCCGGAGTCGGGCATCGAGCGTTCCCGTGGTGCTGATGGTGTTGCTGGTGCTCGAACCCAGAGTCGATATCTGGGCGGGCGCGCGGCGGACGCCACGTGGCCGGCCTCGTTCCGCCTGCAGACGTCATCCGGACCGGGCCGGGCGCGGCGCGGCGATCACCTCGAGAGGGCTCACCGGCTCCAGGCCGCTGATCTCCCAGCCGCCCGTGCCGACCTCGACCGCCAGGCGCGACTTGCCCACGCGCAGGCCACTGACCCGCAGCGGCAGGTAACGGTCGGGTACCTCGGGCGCGCACCAGAGCTGGCCGCCCGATACCTCTGGCGCGAATCGCAGCAGGCTGTGCAGCAGCTGCAGCGGCGCGGCGGCTGCCCACGCCTGCGGCGAGCATGACGTCGGGTACGGCACCGGCGCGTCGAAGTCGGCGCGGTCGAACCCGCAGAACAGCTCGGGCAGCCGGTAACCGAACTGCTCGGCTGCGTCGACGATCGCGTCCGTGACGCGCTGGGCCTGGTCGATGAAGCCATAGCGCATCAGGCCCGCCGCGCACAGGGCATTGTCGTGCGGCCACACCGAACCGTTGTGGTAGCTCATCGGGTTGTAGGCGCCCATCGTGGTCGCCAGCGTCCTTATTCCCCAGCCGGAGAACATCTCCTCGGACATCAGGTGCCTGGCCACGGACGCCGCCTTGTCCTTGTCGGCGATCCCTGTCCACAGGCAGTGCCCGATGTTCGAGGTCAGCGCGTCGATCTGGCGCTTGTCCTTGTCGAGGCCGACCGCGTACCAGCCCTGGTCCGGCAGCCAGAACTGCTCGTTGAAGATTCGTTTCAGCTGCTTGGCCTTCTTCCGCCACGCGACCGCGGCCCGCTCGTCGCCGGCCTGCTTGGCCAGCTGGGCCCTGGCCCGGTAGGCGGCGTAGACGTACGCCTGAACCTCACACAGCGCTATCGGTGCCTCGGCGATCTCCCCGTCAGCGAAGTTGATCCCGTCCCACGAGTCTTTCCAGCCCTGGTTGGCCAGGCCGCGGCCGGTCTTGCGGCGGTACTCGACGAACCCGTCACCGTCAGCGTCGCCGTACGTCTCTATCCACTCGAGCGCGCGGTCAGCGTTCACGGTCAGCGCGGGGATCGCGGACTCCTTGCCGCCCCACCGCTGCAATTCGCCGAGCAGCATGACAAACAGCGCGCTGGCATCCGCGCTGCCGAAGTAGGCGCTCCGCCCGCTCAGCGCGAACGAGGCAGCCGGCCCGAACCTGACCTCGTGCAAGATCTTGCCTGGCTCCTCTTCCGAGTCGGGATCGACCTCGCTGCCCTGCCTGTCCGCCAGGGTGCGGAGCGTGCCGAGCGCCAGGCCAGGGTCCCACGGCAGCAGCATCCAGGCGGTCAGCAGCGAGTCCCGGCCGAACAGCGCCATGTACCAGGGCGCACCAGCCGCGACCACCGGCCAGCTCGGATGCTCAGGGTCGAAGATGCGCAGCGCGCCGAGGTCCTCCACGCTGCGGCTCAGCACCTGAGCGAGGTTGCGGTCAGCGGTGCGCACCTGCGGCCCGCGCCGCCGCCATTTCCGCAGTCGCTTGGCCGGCCGGGCCAGCTTGACCGGCTGGCCGCGGGGGTGCCTGAGCTTCAGCGCGACGCCGTCGTCGACCGCGACCGCTTCGACGGTCACGGTCCGTTCCGACCGGGCCGGGACCAGCAGCCGCCAGGTCAGCACGCCGTCCGCGACCGACGGGTTCTCATCGCCGATGATCCGCAGTTCCTGCGTGCGCTCCCGGCGGCCGCTGGTGATGACCAGCGCCGAGTCGACGCCGGTGGCCGTGGCCACGGGCCGCGGCTTGGACCGGCCCTTGACCTCGAACAGGGCGGAGAAGTCGGCCTCGGCCGTGAGCGTGAGCACGCACCGTTTCGGCTTGGGCCCGGTGTTGCGCAGCGTGATGTCTTCGCGCATCCCGTCGCCCACATACCGTCGGCGGACCACGAGCAGCGTGCTGTCGGCACGGCCGGGCTTGGGCGGCATCCGGCCGAGGAACGTCCCGGCGAACGGCTCGGTCGTGTGCACGCTCAGCGGCTGCGGCTCAATGCCATCCACCCTTAGTTCCCACCGCGAGAGCATTCTGGTGTCGCGGACGAACAGGCCGTGCGGGTGGCCGGCCAGGATGTCGCCGCCGGTCTCGCTGATGCAGAACGTCGAGCCCTCGATCAGCGTGACCGGGCTGCAGGCGGCTCCCTGGCCGGGCGGAAGGTCACCGGATGACCAGGGCCCGGTCATGCGGCCGGGCCCTGGTGTCGCTCGCTAACGGCCCTAGGCGCTGATGAGCCGCCTCCCGGCGGCCGGTATGCGCCGCATGAACCTGGACTCGCGCTCGAGCATGCGGCGGTAGAACCGCTCGTGCTCGCGCGCCATGCGCTGCAGCGAGAAGCGGCGCTCCGCGGCATCGCGGCACGCGTCCCGGTCGATCTCGGCCACCCGGTCAATTGCCCTGATCATCTCCTCCTCGTCACGACACAGATACCCGGTCTTCCCGGCATCTATGATCTCCGGTGCGGCCCCGTTCTGGAACGCGAGCACCGGTGTGGCGCAGGCCAATGCCTCGGCCATGACCAGGCCGAAAGGCTCGCACCAGGTGATCGGGTTGAGCATCGCGTCTGCGTGTTGCAGCAGCGAGATCCTGCGATCGAGCGGCATCTCGCTCGGCATCTCGTCGCCGGCGTCAAGCAGCGGCTTGACCTCCGACTCGAAGTAGGCGATCTCGTTCTCCTCGCGCATCTTGGTCGACAGCATCAGTTGCTTGCCGGCCTTCTTCGCGACCCGGACGGCGTGGTGCACGCCCTTGTCCGGCGACATCCGTCCGACGAACATGACGTAGCCACCGCCACCGGGACCGGCCTGGTACACGCTGAGGTCGATGCCGTGGTGGATGACCTCGCCGATCTGCACGCCGCCGTAGGCCTCCACCTGGCGAGCCTGGGCGTGTGAGATGGCCAGGATCGCCGCGTGCTTGGCGACCTCGGTGAAGATGGGCTGCGTCTCGCCATTGAACGGGCCGTGGTTCGTGATCACGACCGGCGGGCGGCGCATTCCGCGCAGCCCCGAGATCAGCGGGCCGAGGAACGTGTGGTCGTGGATGATGTCCATGTCTGCCAGTGACTCGTAAGCCGCCAGCACGTGCGCCGTCTCCGGCACGGTTACGCCGATCGGCGCGATCGCCTTTGGGTACAGGAAGTCGGTCGGTACCGGGCACTCTGATTCGCCCACGGTGAACAGCCGGACCTCGTGACCGAGTTCCTGCAGGCCCCTTGCGAGGTTATCGATGACGACCTCGGTCCCGCCGTAGGCCGGTGGTGGTACCGGCACCCAGGGCGGGGCTATCAGGCCGATTCGCATTTCTGCCTCCTCGTGTCGAGCCGCGTGACGATCACGCTCCGCTAGCGGCTGGCGCATGCTCACGCCGCCACTGGCGCCTGCGGGTGCACTGCCGGCTCGCACTGGCCGGAAGTTTTACCCGGCCCACAGACAGGCCAGGTAGGCCAGCACGAGCACACGGCGGCACGGGGAGGGTCCGGTCGCACCGGTCACAGTGACCTTGGTCCCGGCTCCCGCACTCTGTGCACCCGCGGGGCGGTGCCAGAGCCTGGACACGTCACAATTACCGTGCGTATCGAGCCGATAACCGATTGGGATCTTGCCCCGCGAAATGGCTCGGTAAACGTGAGGCAGTCACAGGCGATCATGAGCCTGGCCTGGACGTAGGCTCCTAAGCTGCTGGCTGGAGGCTTGGTCCGCTCGCCCGCTGGGCCAAGCTGGGCCTGAGACGCCAACGCAAAGGCAAAACCTGTGCCATGCAGGTTTGCCATGTGAAAGACGCCGCAAGCTGGCGCTTGGGCAGTTTGCTCAGCCTGCGGCGAGTCGGTCTCGCCCGCTGCGGCACTGCTCGCCGGAGTGCGCCAGCCAATCGCCTTGATCCAGTGGCTGATCGCGTCTTTCCCGACGATTTCCGGCAACCCGCTCACCGGCTGGCTCCTGGTGAGCTGGCGAACAGCCACTGGTACACGGCTTGTGGCGACCCGGCGGTACGCCGCTGCGGTACTAGCCGCGGTCGGCGCGGCGCTGGAACAACGTGAGCGAGGCCACGGCCGAAGCGGTCACGATTCCGCCGCACCAGGCGATGGCCAGCCAGGGCGCGCTGTCCGCGGGGTGCGAGAGCAGCAGGTCCCTGATCGACTCGATGACGGGCGTCGCCGGCTGGTTGCGCGCGAACCCGCGGATCCACGCGGGCATCGTGGCGATCGGCACGAACGCGCTGCTCGGGTACGGCAGGAACAGCAACGCGAATGTGCAGCCGCTCGCCGCCTCGGCCGAGCGGGCCAGCATGCCGATCACGGCGGACAGCGCCGAGATCGCCACGACGTGTCCGGTCAGCATCGCGCTGCCGCCGACGTTCATCGACCGCAGCCGGTCGATAACGCTGCCGCTCATGTCCTCGGTGACGCGCACCGCGGTCAGCGCCGAGCCGTAGCCCGCGCACAGCACCAGCACGCCAGGCACAACGTAGATCTTGTACGCGGTGCCGGTGTGAATCGCTCCGCCGAACAGGTAGACGAACAGCAGCATGAGGACGATCGGCAGCACCAGGGAAGTAATCAATGCGTCGGTGTTGCGCCAGCCGAGGCGCAGGCACCGCGCGATCATCACGCGACCACGTTGTGCGGCGGACGCGCCGGACTCGCTGACACGGCCCCCGAGGGGCGCGGCGCCGCCTGGACCGAGAAGCGCAGTTTGCGACGGGGCAAGGCGGCGCGTCAGCGCGCCACGAAGGCTGCGCGGAAGCCCGGCGGCGGCAAGCTCACACATCAGCGGTCTCCTCCTGCACCAGGCTGAGGAACACGGTGTCGAGGCTCGCGTCGTGTACGTCGAAGCTGCGCACGCCCTCGCGGCCAGGGTCGATCTCGTCGAGCAGTGCGCGGACCTGCCCGGCGTCGCCGTCGGTGGCGACGCTGACCGTGAGCGCCGCCTGGTCGCGGCTGAGCGCGCGGCGTGACAGCACCCGCAGCGCCGACTCGAAGGCCGGTCCGCTGGCGAACGAGAGCTCCAGCCGCCGCCTGCCCACCTGTGGAGGCGGCGCTGTCCTGCCTGCGCGGCACCGGCCTTGACGAGGGTCAGAAAATGTCGGTGATCTTGCTGACTTCCAGCTTCGTTCGCAGCGAGGCAACACTGGAGGCGCAACTCGACTCGGCCGTTCGCGCGGTAGGGCAGAGCCCGTCGGACCTGATGGCCGGGTACAACAAGTTCCTCACGAGCGTGCTTGACCCGCGGCGGTTCCCCGAGATGGTGGCGGTGGCCGCGCCCGGCGTACTGGGCAAGGCCGATGATCCCGACGACGAGTTCGCATTCGGGCTTGAGCGCATCCTCGACGGGGTCGACGTGCTGGTCCGCAGCGTGGGCGGCGAGGATTATCGGCGAAAGCCGTCATGATCCCGTAGTGGGAGGACGGGGCACGCGTCGAGCAGCCGTGGGGGTCACCATGGTCGGGCCTGATCCTTCGCGGGATCCAGCCGACGGCGATCCCGCGGCCGGCGAGCACGAGCCTGATGCCAGGTACACGTTCGCGAACGAGCGGACGTTCCTCGCCTGGACTCGTACGGCGCTGGCGTTCATCGTGGCCGGGCTGGCCATCGTCCAGCTACTGCCCCCGTTCCCCGGCGTTCCTTGGGGCCGTCATGTGCTCGGCGTCCCGCTCATCGTGATCGGCGCGGTCATCACGACCGTCAGCTACAGCCAGTGGGTGCGCAGTCAGCGGGCGCTGCGCCGGGGCGAGCCGCTGCCCCGCTCGCTCCTGCCGCTCATTCTGGTGATCACGATCACCGCGATCGCGGTCATCGCGGCCGTGGTCGTGCTGCTGTCGGCGCTTGGACGACCGCGATGACCGCTCCTGATGACCCGCCCGCGGGCCCCGGCGCCCCGCTCCCGGCGAGCCTTCCCGCAGACCAGGAGGATCTCGAGCACCGCCTAGCCAGGGAGCGAACCGACATGGCCTGGACCCGAACGGCCGTCGCGTTCGCCGCCACCGGGGCCGCGATCCTCAAGATTCATCTCATAGCCGGACTCGTTGTGCTTGGCCTGGGCGTGATCACCTGGGGGATCCGGCTGGCCTTGCCGCCTGCGATCGACGATGAGGCCAGGCCGCGACGGCTGCTGCTGGTGACGATAGCCGTCTCGGCTGTAGCGGCGGTCGCTCTGGTCGTGGCATTCACTGCCCATTCAGCTGGCGTGCGCTAGCAGAGCAAGCCGGTCTCACCCGTGCCCTAGCCCCCGGGACTGGCAGCCGAGCCGGCGCTACGTGACCGGCGGGCGAACCACGCCGCGGTTCCCGCGGTCACGAGATCTCCAAGCGTCATCAAGACCCTGGACACCAGCACCACGGCCGTGGCCGCGCCGAACCCGATGGGGGGGCCGAGCAGCAGCAGCAATACGTACTCGCGGACTCCGGCGCCGGCCGGAAGGAAGATAACCAGGAAACCGGCGCACCACGCGAAGGCAAAGGCTCCGATCGCCAGCAGCACACCGCTGCCGCTGTCAAGCCCCAGTGGCTCGGCCATGAGCCAGATCTGCAGGCCATAGAAGGCCCACATCAGAATGCCCCAGCCCAGGGCGGTCGCGACCGCACGCCCGGTCAGCGGCTGTTCCAGCGCGGGCCGCCTGGCCAGCCGGAGCAGCCGGTCGATGATGCGGTTGAGCAGCCTCGGGTAGAGGCAAACCAGCAGCGCCGGAGCGAACAGGAACACCCAGCGGTATGGCGCCGCCCCCTTGCTGAACGGCAGCATCACCAGCCCGACGAGTATGCCGGTGAGCAGCGACAAGAGCATCGTGAGGATCGACGCGCTCGCCGACCGGCGGCGCGGCACCTGGTGAGCGGCAGCGAGCTCCATCTGCGCGAGCACCGGCCAGACCGATCCTGGCAGGTACTTGCCGAGCTGGCCTATGAAGAGGATCTGTGCCGACGCCCGCACCGGGAGCGGCGACCCGAGCGCTCCCAGCAGTACCCGGAACATCTGCAGGAGAGCCGCCAGGCCGAGCAGCACGCAGAGCAGGGCCTCGACCGCCGTCCCGAACCCGATCTTGTCGAGGGCAACGCGCACGGCCGCCCAGTGGTCGCTGATGGCGTAGACGCCGATCCCGACCGTGATCGCGACGAAGCCCCAGCGGACTAGCCGGCTCCCGGCCAGCCTGACCGTGAGGGCGCGAACCGAACTCGCCCGGCCCTGGGCCGCGCTCACGCCCCTGGCCCCCGGCTGGTCCCCGGCCGCATGATCGCCGGAGTCGACATCGACGGAGGATCCCACAGGCCGGTCTGGCATTCCACCAGACTAGCCAGCGATCGGGGGGATCACGGCGCTGTCCGGGGCGCTAGCCCACTGACCAGAAGACGCTAGGGTAAGCACACTATGCGCGCCCTGTTCTTCGGCACCTACGACACCTCGATGCACCCGAGGATCGGCATCATCGCCGAGGGCCTGAGCGCGGCCGGCCTGGACGTCGCCGAGTGCAACGCGCCACTCGGCCTGGACACCGCGGCCAGGGTCGACATGCTGGCCAGGCCCTGGCGGGTGCCTGCCCTCGTCGGGCGACTGGCCAGCCGCTGGATGACGCTGGCCCGCGCCGCCCGGCGCCAGCCACGTCCCGACGTCGTCGTGGTTGGCTACCTCGGACATTTCGACGTGCACCTGGCCCGCGCCCTTTTCCGGCGCACCCCGATAGTCCTAGATCATCTCGTCGGTGCCAGCGACACCGGCCGCGACCGCCGCCTCGACGACGGGCCGCGCCAGGCGATCCTGCGACTCATCGACTCCGCCGCCTTGCGGTCTGCCGACGTCATCGTGGTCGACACCGACGAGCACCTGGCCGTCCTGCCCGCCCGGCACCGGGCCAGGGCCATCGTCGTTCCCGTGGGCGCGCCGTCGGCCTGGCTGGCCGCAGCCGGCCAGCACGCCGCCAGTGACGGGGCACTGCGGGTGGTCTTCTATGGCCTGTACACGCCGCTGCAGGGCACGCCGGTCGTCGGCGCGGCCCTCGCGAAGCTAGCCGGGTCCCCGGTTGAGACCACCATGATCGGGAACGGGCAGGACCTGGCCGAGACCAGGACGGCCGCAGCGGCCAATACCGCGGTGAGCTGGCGCGACTGGGTGCCCTCGGCCGAGTTGCCGTCGATCGTGGCCGGTCACGACGTGTGCCTTGGCATCTTCGGTACGGGCGAGAAGGCGCTGCGCGTGGTGCCGAACAAGGTGTTCCAGGGCGCCGCCGCCGGCTGCGCGATCGTGACCTCGGACACCGCACCGCAGCGGCGAGCGCTCGGCGACGCGGCCCTGCTGGTGCCGCCAGGCGATGGTGAGGCGCTGGCCGCCGCGTTGCTCCGCCTCGCCGACGACCGGGCGGAGCTGGCCCGGCTGCGCCGCGCGGCCCGCGAGCTGGCCGTGGCTGAGTTCGCGCCGGCGCAGGTGGTGGCCCAGCTGCTGCGCCGGATCGGCCAGGGCGGAGTACAGGCATGACCTCGCCGGGCCGGACCGCTACCCAAGTGGCACCGCTGGCACCCAACGCCTGGCTGCGCTTTGACGTGGTCGAGCGGATGCTGCCGGCCGGAGTCACCGACGTCCTGGAGATCGGCTGTGGTCGTGGAGCCTTCGGCGCCCGGCTGGCCGAGCGCTACTCGTACCTGGGCATCGAGCCCGACCAGGACTCGTGGGCCGTGGCCAGAGCCCGGATCGAGGCCCTTGGCCGCGGCGAGGTACGCAACGTCTCCTCGGCTGCGCTGGCCGGCCAGCGGTTCGACATCGTGTGCGCGTTCGAGGTACTCGAGCACCTCGAGGACGACGCCGGGGCGCTCGCCGAGTGGGCCAGGCTGCTGCGGCCAGGCGGCTGGCTGCTACTGTCGGTCCCCGCTCATCAGCGCAGGTTCGGGCCCTGGGACGAGCTGGTCGGCCACTTCCGGAGATACGACGAGCGCTCGATCACCAGGCTGCTGCGTAACGCCGGCTTCACCGACGTCAGTGTCCGGCTGTACGGGTTCCCGCTCGGCTACCTGCTGGAGCCGGTTCGCAACGCGGTCGGCCGGCGCAGGCTCGCCGCCGCGGCCGGCCAGTCGTATGAGGAGCGGACCTCGGGTTCTGGCCGGCAGCTGCAGCCCTCGGCGGCCGCCCTCGGCTCGGTCATCAGGTGGGCGACGGCGCCATTCCGGCTCATGCAGCGGGCCGTGCCCAACGCCGGAACCGGCCTCGTCGTGCGGGCCCGGCTGGCGGGCCAGCCCGACGCCGGTAGCTAGTCGGCGCGGGACCTGACGATCAGGTCGGCCAGCAGCGCCATCGACGCGATGATCAACCCGCTCAGCAGGATGATCACGGTATCCACCGCGAAAAGGAATGGGTGCACGACCATGTCGTAGATGCCCTTGGCGACGCCGAGACCGAGCAGGAACAGTGCGACCGGCATCAGCACCTTGAGCGGGTTGAAGTACATCACCATCCGCAGCACCTGCAGGATGTAGCGGTAGGCGTCCTTGAAGAAGTGGAACTTCGACTTGCCCGACCGCTTGGCGTACTCGATCGGGATGTACCGGACCTCGTGCTGGTCGCACATGAAGGCCAGCGTGATCGTGGTGACGCACGAGAACCCTGGCGGCAGCAGCCGCATGTAGGGCAGCGCGACCTGCCGTCGGAACGCGCGCAGTCCCGAGTTCAGGTCGGGGATCGTGTAGTTGGTCAGCGTCTCGGCGAGCTTGCGGATGAACCACTTGGCCGGTACCCGGAAAACCTTGTGGGTGCCCTGCTCGCTGGTCCTGGCCCCGACGACCTGGTCGAGCGTCTGGTCTTTCTCCAGGATCTGCACAAGCTCGGGGATGCGCTCGTTCGGGTAGCTCATGTCCGCGTCGGTCCAGACCACGATCTCGCCCCTGGCCTGCTGGGTCCCGACCCTGCGCACGGTGCCCGTGCCGCCATTGCGATCAAAATGGATAACCCGAAGCGCCGGGAATTTCGGCGCCATCTCCTGCAGGCGAGCGAGCGTCTGGTCCGACGACGCATCATCGATGGCAAGCAGTTCGTATTCGTAATCGCTCAGGTCCATAGCCGTGCAGATGCGCTGGACCTCGTCGGCGACGTGACCCTGCTCGTTGTAGCACGGCAGCACAATCGAGACATAGGGCTTCTGCGGGGACGGACTGCTCATGGCGACTGAGTCTACGGCCGGCTCCTGCGTGACACCGCCCGTTGCGACCGGCGCGGTCAGCGGGGAGGCTCTGACATCCATAGGGTTAGGTTAAACGGCTGAGTGCCTGTGGGGGGCGAGGTGAGGGTGCTTCCGTCCTCTTGGGTTCGCAGCCATACTATGTGCCTGAGCGGGCCGCCCCACCGTTTGAGAATATTGGCGTAGCCCGCCATGAGCACCGGCCGCCGCCCGGCTCGCTCGATGCCCTTGATCAGATTGGGTACCGGCCGCATGTTTGAGGACAGCCAGATGGCTGCCGGCCGGTTGCACATACCGCGGACAACCTCAACCAACTCGTTCCCGGCCCTGCTCCCGCCGCCGATAAGGAAGATCACCGAGGCTTTGGCCGGCAGCGCCGCGCACAGCCGGTCGACCGTCAGGATCTCGCCCTGATATGTGCGCTTCATGGCCAAGCCGTCGGCGGTCAGCCTGACCCCGACCGGGCCGCCCTGCTCGACGTGCAGGCCGAACGTCGTGACTGTCGCCGGCAGCACCAGTGCCGCCGCGCAGCACGCCACGACGGCACCCCTGGCTACCCGCGCGATCTGGTGCTCGCGGAGCCAGCCGCTCAGCCAGCTCGCCGCCCAGACCGCGAGCAAGATGAAGCCGGGCAGAACGGCTGGGACGAGCCGTCGGCTCGCCCACGGCTGGTCGGGCGTGATCGCCGGGCGAAAGAGGGTGGAGACAATTGCCCATGAAAACACGAGCAGCGGAAGCGTCCAGGCCGGTATGCCACCGCGAATAGCCCGGCGCACCAGTATGGCGGCCCCGATCGCGGCGAAGATCACGGCGGGCACGCCGATGTACCAGAACACCCAGTCGATGCTGATCTCGTAGTACAACCGTCCTGGATCGATCGGCTGGCCTGCCGCTAGCTGATCGGCGGCGATCGTGGATTCGAACGCCGGCGTGCCCGCCGCGCGCACCACCTGCACGTACGGACGCACCGCGAGCGCGATTACGGCCAGGATGGGCAGGGCGCCGGCTACGGTGGGCAGCCACTTCCCCGGCCGGCCCAGCCACTGTGCGCGCAGCCACTGGAGCGGGCGAGGCCATTGCGGAGGGCTCGTCCGCGCGCTGAGCACCCGCCGGGCCATCACCGCGGCGGCCGTGATGAGGATTGTGGCCGCCGCGACTGCGATGGAAATGATCATCAACGGCTTGACCGACGACCAGTTCACCTGCAGGTACGGCAGGCTCAGCACGACGCCGTCGACGATGCCGTACGCCACGCCAAGGGCGAACCCGCCGATCATCGGCCAGGCCTGGGGGCGCTTGCGCCAGACCAGCAGGCCGCAGTAGGGGATGACCGGCAAGATGTCACTAGCCCCGTCGAGCCGCACCACGAACGTCAGGCCGAGGGCGAGCCCGCCGAGCGCCGCGAGCACCCGGGCAGCGATCCCCTCGGCACGCAGGCAGTCGATGACGAGGCACAGCCCACCGAGGAACAAGATCGCAGCGAGCGGCTCACTGTAGGTCGAGCGGCTGGTGAACTGCATGGGCAGCGCGAGCGCAAGCACCAGGCAAGCCAGCGGCGCCCACCGGGCCCCGACCAGCCGCGCGACCAGCCCGCCGAAGGTAAGCACGGCGAGGGCGCCAAGGATTGGTCCCATGGCCACGGCGGCGTTGACCCCGCCGATCCAGAATCCAGCCGCCAGGACCATCGGCAGGCCCGCCATGAACTGCGGCACGATCGTCCGGCCGACCTCGTAGAAGGCCGGGCTGTTGAACGAGAGCAGGCTATTGGTCCCGCCGAACGCGCCATTCTCCTGCGGGATGGGCAGTGAGCCATGGTGCGCGATCCAGGCCGCGAACTGGATGTAGGAGGCCGGGTCGCGGGTGATGATGATGAACTGCGAGTGGTAGATCATCTGGTTGACGCCGAACGCGACGGCAACCGCTATCACGCCGAGCACCGCCCACCAGGGTGTCCGGGCCGGGCCGGGCCTGCCGAACGGCAGGGCGCCTTCTAGCTGCGGGGGGAGCAGGCGCAAGCCGAAGAACACGAGCGCGGCCATGACCGGCAGGCAGACGACGAGCATGAGGACGGGCGTGAACCGGTCGAGGAGCAGCAGCGGCAGGCCGACCAGCAGCCAGGCTACGGCCACCACCACGGGCAGCACAGACAGTCGGCCGAACAGCATTCCGGCTGCGCTGCCGCGGTCGACCCCCCGACCCCCGCCGTCGGCAACCCCGGAGTCCGGGGAGCCAGACGCCTTCGTCTGGGCGCCGACGCTCACTGGCGGCCTCCTTTAGACCTCTATTACCTCCTGCGCCCGCAGATAAGCCGCCGCGGTGCAAGACGATGGAACCGTCATGCTCGAAGGCAATCGGGTAACCGCTGCCCCTGAACCATGGCGCCTTGTCGTTGCTCGCCTATGTTATTTGAACGTGTCCTTCTGCTGCGACACGTTGCCAACCACCCACCATGCCCCAACTCTGGCCGGCAAATCGGTTAACAGACCTGCTCGGCCAGACCTTGGCTCCGCGCCCTGGCCGGCTCCAGGCCCGCGCGTGGACTCGACAATAGCCCGTTAAGGGGTCACAATGCCGCCCGACGCCCATGCGCGCTGCCTGGTATTGCCGGATCGGGCGCGCACGAGACGACGCAGGCGAGAATGCGCGAACGGTGGCCGGGACGCGATAGTACTCGAGGGCTCGCGCAGCCGGCTGGCCGGCGGCGCCTGGCGGTGGCGAGATCGCGACCTCAACGCCTGCGCGTGCGGATCCGGCGAGGCGCCGAAGGCGTGTTCCTGAGAGGCTGACGTGAGCGGGCGAACCTCGCCAGGACCGGCCGCGGGCAAGCTCTGCCGATACCCAGGGAGGTAAGACCGATGCCGACGACGCGGGAGAAGCGCGAAGCCTTCCGTCAGCTGCACGAATCCGGATGCTTCGTCATCCCGAACCCGCCAGACGCGGGAACGGCGCGCTACCTGGAACATCTTGGCTTCAAGGCGGTGGCCACGACCAGCGCGGGCTTCGCCTTCTCTAAGGGCCTGCCCGATGGCGCGGTGCCGCGCGACATGATGCTCTCCCACATCGCGGAGATCGTCTCGTCGACCGACCTGCCGGTGAACGCCGACTTCCACAACGGCTACGGCGCCGATCCCGGCGAGGTCGCACAGAGCGTCCGGCTCTGCGTCGAGACTGGGGTCTCCGGCCTGTCGGTCGAGGACTCGACGGGGCCGCGGCGGCCGCAGTTCGAGATTGGCGTGGCCGTTGAGCGGATCCGCGCAGCGCGACAGGCGATCGACCAGAGTGGCGGCGACACGATGCTCGTCGCCCGGGCGGAGAACTTCTTCGGCGGGAGCCGGGATCTCGCCGAAACGACCAAGAGGATCAGGGCGTACGCCGAGGCCGGCGCGGACTGCCTGTACGCGCCAGGAATCAGGACACCGGAGGAGATAACCGCGATCGTCGAGGCGGCCGCGCCCAAGCCGGTCAACGTCCTCGTCACCAGCCTCGGCCTCACGGTGAGCGACCTCGCCGCCCTCGGCGTGCGCCGGATCAGCCTTGGCGGCATGCTCGCTCTCGCCGGGTGGGCTGGCATCGCGCGGGCGGTGGCGCCACTGTCTGAGAGCGGCAGTTTCGCCGGGTTCGCTTCCGTGCGGGAAGCACCGAACCTCAACGCGCTGTTCGGCCAGGATCAGGGCTAGGCTCGCCAGCGTGGCACGCTAATGCGCATGCCGGTCCGGCGCTGCTTTTGGCTAGCGGCCGGGCATGGAACTGATCTGGGCGGCTGGGCGCGCTGAGGCGCATCAGATAGGAGGATGGCCATGGCGGCGACGGTCGAGTTCGCCATCGGATCCGAGGTCAGCTGCGTGGACGGGGTCTGCGGACGCCTGACTCGCGTCGTCGTGGACCCGGTCGCCCGCGCAGTCACCGATCTCGTCGTCGAGCCCGAGCACCGCGCCGGCCTGGCCAGGCTCGTCCCGATCGAGCTGGCCATCCCCGAGGGCCGAGGGGCGGAAGGCATACGGCTGACCTGCACGCTGGCCCAGTTCGCGCAGTTCGATTCGGCCGAAGAAACGCAATTCATCCCAGGGACGAGAGGTTACGAGATCTACGGACCTGAGCAGGTGCTGTCCTGGCCGTACTACCGGCTCGGCGACACCGTCATGGATCCCGACGCCGAGGGCAAGGTCTCAGAGACCGTGACCGTCGATACCGTTCCGCTGGGTGAGGTCGACGTTCGCCGCGGCCAGCCTGTCCACGCCGCGGACGGGGCCATCGGTCAGGTCCAGGGCCTGGTCGTGGACCCGGCGAGCGAGCACGTAACGCACGTGCTGCTGCAGGAAGGGCACCTGTGGGGCCGCAAGCAGGTCGCGATCCCGATCAGCGCGGTAACCGGCATCGACGACGACGGCATCGGCCTGAACATCACGAAGCAGGAAGTGCAGGACCTGCCGCCGGTCAGCATCGCTGACCTTTAGCACCCGGCCCTGGAACTGGCGGCCGGCAGCGTCATCAGGAGGACGTCGGCGACGGTCGCGCCGGCGACGGGATCGCGTGTCCGCGCGACCTTGCGCCAGCCCCAGCTCTGGAGGGCCTGCTGGGCCGCCGTCGCGTCCTGGGCCACAACCAGCGTCGCGCGCTCCTCTGGCCGCCCGCTGAGAATGAGATCGTGCAGGGTCCGGCCGATGCCCTGGCGCCGCCACGACGCCCGCACCAGCAGCTCAACCAGCGCGAACGTGCGGCCCGGATGCTCGGCCGTGAGCTCCTCAGGCAGCGCGGTGGTCAGGTCACGCCACCAGGACGTGGCCGGTCGCAGCGGCATGCCAGCCGCGTAACCGACCAGGTAACCGCCGTGGCAGGCCTCGGCCAGGACGAAGCCAGGCTGGCGGGACTGAACCCGGAACCGGTCTTCGAATAGCGCGGCGTCTGCATCGCGCCGGTACGGCGGGTCGGCATAAACCTGGGCGTGGATGGCCTGCAGCTCGGCCACGTGCCCGGCCGACTGCCTGCCCTCGAGCAGCCGGAAGGTGACATCGGTCGAGCCCACCATGAGAAGGTACAGGCATGGCCAAGTGGGTACTCGATCAGCGTGAGCCCTGAAGTACCGGTCGCGGACGGGTGGATGCAGCCAGAACTGGCCACGCTGACAAAGGACCGGTTCTTCGACCAGCAATGGCTGTATGAGCGCAAATTTGACGGCGAGCGCTGCCTCGCCTACCGCTCCGATGGCCGGCCGGTCCGCCTCATGACGCGCAACCAGCAGGTGGTCAGCGCCACCTACCCGGAGGTGGCCGCGGCGCTCGACGCCCAGGCTGCGCCGGACTTCGTGGTCGACGGCGAGGTCGTGGCCATGCACGCGGGCGTGACCAGCTTCAGCCGGTTGCAGCAGCGCCTCGGCGTCAGGAACCCCCCGCCGCAGCTGGTGAGGTCGGTTCCGGTGGTTTACTTCGTCTTCGACGTGTTGCGAGCCGAGGGTCGTGATGTCCGCCAGCTGCCCTTGCTTGAGCGCAAGAAGGTGCTTAGGCAGTTGCTGTCCTTTGGCGGGCCGCTGAAGCACACGGTCTATCGCACCGACGACGCGGCGGCTTACTGGGAGGAGGCACAGCGCAGCGGCTGGGAGGGCCTGATCGCCAAGCGCGCCGACTCGCATTATGTCGGCGGCCGCAGCCGGGACTGGCTGAAGTTCAAGGCCGAGAACAGCCAGGAGTTCGTGATCGCCGGCTTCACCGATCCGCAGGGAAGCCGTTCGGGCTTCGGTGCCCTGCTGATCGGCTACTACGACGAGCACGGCCGGCTCGTGTACGCCGGCAAGGTCGGCACCGGGTTCGATCAGGCAACGCTGGCGAGCCTGCACGTGGCGCTCGCCCGCCTTGAGCGGCCGACGACGCCGTTCGAGCGCGGCGAAATCCCCAGGAGGGGTGTGCACTGGGTCGAGCCCAGGCTCGTTGGCCAGGTGGGCTTCTCGGAATGGACCACCGCCGGGGAACTGCGGCACCCGCGCTACCTGGGCCTGCGCGACGACAAGGACCCCGCGTCGGTTACCAGGGAGCGGCCTTCGCCGGCGCACCCTGGCTCTGCGTGACGCCGCTCGCGGGCGGCGGCCGGGTCCCGTTTTCTGTCCGGGACTGATTGTCAGAGGCACGGGATACGGTCAGCCACGCGGCCTCGAGCGGCGGCACCGCTGCTATCGCCGCAACTACGCCCGTGCCCCGATAGCCGGTCCCCGAAGAGCAACCAGTCGCGAAGAGAGAAAGTTGAGGTCGAGCCGTGAAGGTTGGCCTGCTGGTTTATACCGCGAATGACCGAGAGCACAATCGCAAGCGCCCCTATGCGTCCGTCCGCGCGATCACCCAACAGGCGGAGGCCGATGGCTTCGACAGCATCTGGCTCGCCGACCACCTTCTCTACCGCAATCCCGGTCAACCGACCCGCGGTATCTGGGAAACCTGGACCGTGCTGTCCGCGCTGGCCGAAGCCACACAGCGAGTCGAGATCGGCACGCTGGTGCTGTGCAATTCGTTCCGTAACCCGGCGATCTTGGCGAAGATGGCCACCACCGCCGAGGAAGTGAGCGACGGGCGTTTAATCCTCGGCATCGGCGCCGGGTGGAACGAGCCGGAATACCAGGCGTTCGGGATACCGTTCGACCACCTCGTGGGCCGCCTCGAAGAATCCCTGCAGATCCTCAGGCCCCTGCTGCGTGACGGGCACGTCGATTTCAGCGGACGTTACTACCAGGCGCGCGACTGCGACGACGTGCCGCGCGGTCCGCGAGCCGCGGGGCCGCCGCTGCTGGTGGGAGGCGAAGGTCCGCGCATGCTCAGGCTCGCTGCGCAGCATGCCGACCTGTGGAACACCGGGTACATGGGCGAGCCAGAAACGATGGCCGAGCGTTTCACCAAGATCGAGGCCGCATGCCGCGAGGTCGGTCGCGACCCGGCGACGCTTGGCGTTACGGCGCTCATCGGCCTCTGGTTCCCCGACCTCCAGCCGGACCGGCCGCGCTTCTTCGACAAGCCGCTGACCGGCAGCCCCGAGCACATCGCGGCGGCCATCCGCGGCTACGAGGAACTCGGGGTGGAGCACATCATGGTCCAGTCCGTGCCGTACACGGAGGAGACGCGGCAACACCTGACCGAGGCGCTCCACCTTTATCGCAAGAGCCAGCGCCAGGCCAGCAGCGCCTCGGCCGATCCGGCGCACTCCAGCGTCAGGCGTGCCTGAGACCCCGCTCACGCGGCCCGGCGCGGCCGGCTCTGGCGGCGCCGGGCCTTACGCGGTCGCGCCGGGAGCGGCGTGCTCGGCTAGCAATGCCGCGGTGTGGGCGCGGGCGGCGAGCAGGACGACTTCGACCACGGTGTCCAGCGGTAGCGCCGTGGAGTCGATCACCAGGTGATACAGGGACGGGTCGGCCGGGTCGGTGCGATAGAGGCGGCGGACGTAGGCGGTGCGGGCCTTGTCGGCTGCGCACAGGCGGGCCCGCGCCTGCTCCTCGCTGATGCCCTCGATCGCCGCGCCCAGGACGACCCGGAGCTGCGGCGGACCGTCCAGGCGCACGTGGAAACCGCGGTCCTTGCCGAGCACGACCGCCGCCGCCCGGCCCAGGATCACCCCGCCGCCGTCGGCCAGGACGCGGTGGATCCCGGCCTCCCCGTGCTCGCGCAAGTGCCGGTCCTGGTGGTGGGTCGAGGGCGGCGACTGGGTCGGCCCGGCCGGTATCGCCTGGGTAAAGGCCGCGAGTACCCGGTGCACCGGAGTGGTCTTGACCTCCTCCGCCGATAGCTGTTCATCGCATGGCTCCGGCTCGGCCAGGTGGCCTTCCGACGTGGTCACGCGCTGCAGGAACGGCAGCCCGAGCCGGTCGGCCAGGGCCGGGGCGACGACGCTGCCGCCGGCGCCGTAGGAGGCCGACACGGTAATCAGCTGCGGGACGGCGGGATCGCGAGTCACGTGCGCTCATCTCCTCTAATCACGCTGCGGCCCTGGCGACATCTCGGACCCTCGACGCTAGGGTGCCCGAAGGCAGCACGAGCCCGCAGATGACCGCCGCGCCGGCCAGGATGCCGGCCGAGACCCAGAACGCGACCACGTAGCTGTGCACGGCCGCGCCGGCCACGGCCAGCGGGCTGCGCGCATGGGACACCAGGTAGCCGGCCAGGGCGCTGGCGGCGATGGTGTTCAGCAGCGCGGTGCCGATGGACCCGCCGATCTGCTGGTTGGTGTTGACCATGGCCGACGCGACCCCCGCGTCCGCGGCCCCTGCGCCGTAAGTCGCCGTGTTCATCGCGCAGCCGAACACCATGCCAAGACCGAGGCCGGTCAGCACCAGGCTGAGCAGGATCGTGTCCAGGTAGCTCGTGTTGAACCCGAGCTGCGTGGCCAGCATGACCAGACCGCCGGCCGCCACGAGCATGCCCACCGGGACCAGCCGACGGGGTCCAAGCCGCGGCATCAGCACCCCGCTGGACGTAGTCGAGGACACCATCAGCGCCGCGACCATCGGCAGGAACGCCAGGCCGGTCCTGACCGGCGAGTATCTAAGCGTGAGCTGCAGGTAATAGGTCAGGAACAGGAAGATTCCGAACATGCCCATGGCCGACAGCCCGATGGCCAGGTAAGCGCCACCGCGGAAGCGGCTCAGCACGATCCGCAGCGGCAGCAGCGGACGGGTGAGACGCCGCTCGGCCAGCACGAACACGGCCAGCAGGACCACGCCGACCGACAGGAGCACATCGGTCTCCGGCGCGCTCCAGCTCTTGGTCTCGGCCTCAGACAGCCCGTAGACCACCGACACCAGCCCGGCCACGACCAGGACCGTTCCCAGCCAGTCGATGCCCTCGCCCGGGCTGGGGGGCTGCCTGGACAGCAGTCGCACTGCCCCGGTAACCGCGACAACCGCCAGGATGACGTTGATGTACAGGCACCACCGCCAGTTCAGGTACTCCGTCAGCGCGCCGCCAAGCAGCAGCCCCACCGCACCGCCCGCCCCAGCGATGGCACCGTAGACGCCGAACGCCTTGCCGCGCTCGGCCGGATCGCTGAACGTCGTCGTCAGCGTCGACAGTGCGGCCGGGGCCAGCATCGCGCCGAAGGCGCCCTGAGCGCCGCGGCCGATCACCAGCATCGCGAAACCGGTCGCCGCCCCGCCCAGCGCGGAGGCCGACGCGAAGCCCACCAGGCCGATGATCAGCATCCGCCGGCGGCCGACCAGATCCGACAGCCGGCCGCCGAGCAGCAGCAGCCCGCCGAAGGCCAGCGAATACGCCGTCACCACCCACTGCCGGTCGGCATTGGAGAAGGCCAGCGCACGCTGTGCCGACGGCAGCGCGATGTTCACGACGGTGGCGTCAAGCACCACCATCAGCTGCGCCAGCCCGACAACAGCAAGAACCCACCAGCGCCTG